>NZ_JBHXIB010000047.1:0-26821 GCF_042723975.1 Amycolatopsis sp. NPDC058340
ACCCCGGTCCGGCCCCCGGCGGGGCGCGGGCCCCCCCCACGCCCCCCCGCCCTCCCGCCGCGGTCTTTGTGTTGTTTGTGGAACGTCAGATGTCCCGAAATCCACACAGTCACCACCCGCTGTACAGGTGGTAGCAAAGGTCCCTTGCTCCCTTTTCGCAGGTCAGCGCCCCAAGTGGTAGCAAAGGTCCCTTGCTACCCCGCCACCCCGAGCCCCGCCAAAACCTCCCCCGCCCCCCTCGTCAGCTCCTCAAGCCCAGGCGGCCGCAGCGAGCCGGTCCCGGCCAGCGCGTCGAACACCGTCCCCTCCAGCCACGCGACCAGCACCCGCGCGTGCCGCTCCGGCTCCGCCGATCCGCAAGCGGTGAGCACCTCCGCGCACCGCCGCCGGATCACCAGCCCGCCCCGGTCGTAGGCCTCCCGCAGCTCCGGCCGCCGCGTCGCCTCCAGCGCGAACTCGTACCGCGCGAGCATCCGGGTCCGCCCGCTCGTGATCGCCGCGTGAGCGAACCCCGCGACGTATTCGGCCAGCCGTCCAGGTGGCGGATCGAGGGTGACCTCGTCGAGTTCGATCATCCGCGAGATCGCCAGCTCCAGCAGCGCCGCCCGCGTCCGCGCGTAATACGAGGTCGAACCCGGCGGCAGCCCGGCGAATCGGTCGACCGCGCGATGCGTCAGCCCCCGCATCCCCTCGGCCGCGATCACCTCGATGGCCGCGTCCCCGATCGTCGCCTTTCGCACTCTACAAGTGTAGTAGTACTCTACAAATGTAGAGGAGGTCGACATGCACAAAGCGATCGTGATCGGCGGGGGAATCGGCGGACTGAGCGCCGCCATCGGGCTGCACGGCATCGGCTGGGAGGTCACCGTCCTCGAACAAGCGCCGGAACTCACTGCCGTCGGCGCGGGTATCTCCCTGTGGCCGAACGCCCTGCGCTCACTCGAAGCACTGGGCGTCCACCCCGAAACCCTCAGGGAACAATCCTCCGGCGGTCTCCACGACCGCCGCGGCCGCCGCATCACCCGATGGGATGCCGAGGCGTTCCGCCGTCATCACGGCCGCCCGCTCGCCGCCATCCACCGCGCGGATCTCATCGGCGCGCTCCGCGACGCCCTGCCCGAGGGCTGCGTCCGCACCAGCGTGCAAGTCACCAGCCTCGAAGACCTCGACGCCGACGTCATCGTCGCCGCGGACGGAATCCACAGCACGGCCCGCAAGCAGCTCTGGCCGCGGCATCCCGAACCGGTCTACAGCGGCAGCACGGCCTTCCGCGCGGTGACCACCCTCCCGCACCCGGCAGAGCTCAGCACCAGCTGGGATGACGGCGCCGAGATCGGCGTCATCCCGCTGCACGACGGCCGCGTCTACTGGTGGGCGAGCTACGTAGCCGAAGCGGGAATCCGGCACGAGGACCCGAAGTCGTATCTGCGAGACCGCTTCGGCGGCTGGCACGCCCCCATTCCCGAACTCATCGAAGCGACCGCGCCCGAGACACTGCTCCACCACGATCTCGACCTGCTCGGCACTCCCCTGCCCTCGTACGTGAAAGGCCGCGTCGCACTGCTCGGCGACGCGGCCCACGCGATGCCGCCATTCCTCGGCCAGGGTGGCTGCCAGGCGATCGAAGACGCGGTCGTCCTCGCGGCCGCGCTCAGCACCATCGAAGACGTCGACGCGGCGCTGAAGAGTTACGACGAGCAGCGCCGCCCGCGCAGCCAGGGCGTCGTGAAAGCCTCGGTCCGGGCGGGAAAAGCCGGGCCACAGCTGCGCAATCCGCTCGCCGTGGCCGTCCGCAACGGCGTGTTCCGGCTGCTCCCCGGCGCGCTCACCGCCCGTATCGGTGCCGGCGTCAGCGGCTGGACTCCTCCCGTCCCCCGCCGACCAGCCCCGCCTCGTACGCGGTGATCGCGGCCTGCACCCGGTTCCGCGCGCCGAGCCGGTTGAGGATGGTGCTCACGTAGGCCTTCACCGTGCCCTCGACGACGAACAGTTTCGCGGCGATGTCCGCATTGGACAGTCCGGAACCCAGCAGTGCCAGTACTTCCTGCTCACGCGGGGTCAGTTTCCCGATCAGCGCCTTCGCCTCTTCGGCGCGGGACACCTGATTGCCGGAGAAGCGGGCGATGACCCGCTGCGCGACCTTCGGCGAAAGGAACGCCGCCCCGCCCGCGACCGCGTGGATACCGCCGAGCAGTTCGCGGGGGTCACCCGATTTCAGCAGGAAACCGCTCGCGCCCAAGCCGAGCGCGCGTTCGATGTAGGCGTCCTCGCCGAATGTCGTCAGCATGATCACGCCGACCTCGGGCAGCAGCCGCCGGATCTCCTCGGCCGCCTTGAGCCCGTCCATGACCGGCATCCGGATGTCGAGGAGTACGACGTCCGGTCTGGTCGCGCGGGTCTGCTCGACGGCGGCGCGCCCGTCTTCGGCTTCCGCGACCACCTCGATCCCGGCGTCCGCGGCCAGGATCGCCGACACGCCGGCGCGGATCATCGCCTCGTCATCGGCCAGCACCACCCGGATCATCCGGGTCCCCCCTTTGCTCGTCTTCACTGATCACGTCCTTCGCCACGAGTTTCCCGTCGGCGAAGCACAGCCTGTAGGCCTCGTAGTTCAAGTTGAACACGCTGCGCTCGGTGCCGTAGTACTCGCAGGTCGCCCCCGCGGGCACCGGCGGCTCCACCGCACGCGGCCGGGCGAGCCGCTGAGCACCGGGCAGCAGCGAAGCTATCTCCGCCCGGGTCTGGCCGACCCGGATGCGGTCGTAGTCCCCGCCGGAGAGCTCGGAGCCGTACCACTTGACGAGGAACACCGCCCCGCTGATCCCCACCACCACGCCGAACAGCCCGATCGGCACGACGATCGCCTGGATCAGGCTGCGCCGGACGTCCCGGCGGGCCCGTTCCAGTTCCCTGGCCGACGTCGACTGCCCGACTTCGGCGTCCATCGCCGCCTGGCTTTCGGGCGATTCCTCGGACGGTGCCGCGTCGTGCGGCAAGGTCGCGCTGACCTCGAACCCGCCGTCACGGGGACCCGCCCGCAGAGTTCCGCCGACCAGCCGGACCCGTTCGCGCAGGCCGATCAGCCCGCGTTTGCCCGACGTCCTGCCCGGTAGCGGCCCTGCGGGCGGCGCGGCGTTGGTGACCACGACGTCCGTCCGCCCTTCGGACCGCACGACCCGGACCGTGACCGCGGCACCCGGCGCGTGTTTCACCACGTTCGTGACCGATTCCTGGACCACGCGGTACGCGGCGCGGTCGACCATCGGCGGCTCACCGTCGACCGGTTCGTCCACAGAGGACTCGATCAGCACGCCCGAAGCCCTGGTCCGGTCGAGCAGTTCGTCGATGCTCTCGTGCACCGGCTCGGTCGGCGCGTCGTCCTCGCGCAGGACGCCGATGATCTCGCGAAGCCGTTCGGTCGCCGTCGCGGCGCTCTGCCGCAGCTCGCCCGCGGCCCGCCGCTGCGGTTCGTCGAGTCCGCCGGCGACCTCCAGCGCCGCGGCGCGCACCGCGATCAGGCTCAGCTCGTGGCCCAGCGAATCGTGCATGTCGCTGGCGATCCGGGTGCGCTCGCGCAGCCGCGCGCGGTCGGCGACGAGCCGCTGTCGGCTCTCCATCTCCTCGGCGCGCCGCCAGCCGTCGCGCGCCATGTCCTCGCGCTGCCGGACGTACCTGCCCAGCAGCCACGGCGTCACCCCCGCGAAGACGAGGACGCCGAGCAACGCACCCCAGGACGCGAAGCCGTCCTTGCTCCACAGCAGCGCGACGGGGACCGCCAGCACCGAAACGACGGCGAAAAGGCGAAGCATCGGTTTCGCGACCGGCTGCCGGTAGCCGGCGAGGTAGCCCACCGCGACGAGGACGAAGCCCTCCCAAATCGGTACCCGGCCGCCGAAGCTGCCCATCACGACGAACGCGGCGACCATCGCGATGGCGAGCGAGACCAGCGGATACCGGCGCGACACCGCGATCGCGGCCGTGGTCGTGGTGAGCCCGAAGAGCAGTTCCCAGTGCCTCGTGCTGGATCCGGCGTCGATGACCACCCAGCCGCAGAGCCCGAGCCACAAGGCGACGTCCATCAACAGCCGCCGCCCGCGCCGCACGGGCTCCTCTCCGTCCATCACAGACCTGGACGCTACAAGCCGTGACGAGCGGTCCGCCATGGACGAAAGTAAAGGTCCCCTGCTTCCCCGGCCCGATGAGGCATGATGATCGACCATGGCCGAGCGCACACTCACCGGTCAGCTAGGCGGTCCTGTCCCGGCAGGCATCGAAGCGCTGGCCGACCACGAGAAACAGGACCTCTCCAACGCGCTTCGCGATGCGCGCCACCGCCAGGCCAAGGCCCTGGCCGAAGCGGGCGAAGAGGGCCTGAAGTATGTTCCCGCGCTGCTGCGTGGCACCGTTCGCAAGGTGGTGGGCCTGTGACCACCGAGAACTTCGCGGCGCAGGCGGAGATCCTCAAACTCGCCCGCGTCCTCGGCACCTCCCCGGAGCGGCTCTCGTACCTGGAGAACGTGGACGCCGCCGAGCTCCAGGCATTCCGCGAGCAGGTCACGGACACGTTGTTCGACGCCAACCTCGCCGCCCTGGAGCGGATGGCGATGGCGAGCAAGCTCGTCCCGAGCCCGATCCTCGCGAAGATCGCCGAGAAGGTCTTCGGCCCGCTGCTGTGCGCGCGGATCGCCGGGCTGGTGGACGTCTCCCGGGGCGTCGATGTCGCGAAGCGGCTGAGGACACCGTTCCTGGCCGACGTCGCGGCCGAACTCGACCCCCGCCGGGCTAGCGCGATCATCGCGCGGATCCCGCTCGACACCGTCGTCGAGGTGGCGGGCGAGCTGGTGCGCCGCGAGGACTGGATCACCGTCGGCCGGTTCGTCGGCCACCTGCCCGATCCGACGGTGCGCCGGGCGCTGGCCGTCATCGGCGACGAGGCGCTGATCCGGATCGCGTTCGTCCTCGACGACAAGAGCCGGATCGATCACGTCCTCGGGCTTCTCTCCGAGACCCGGTTCCGCGGCCTCCTGGGGGTCGCGGCGGCCGACGAGGAGCTGTGGGCGCCGGTGCTCGACCTGCTCACCCACCTGAGCGCGAACCGGGTCGAGCAGTGGTCCCATCTGCTCGGCGAACTCCCGCCCGCCCTGCGGATCCGGGTCGAAGAGACCCTCCGCTAGCGCACTTCTCAGTACGCTCCACGCCGGGGTGATGCGACGTGAACAACGTTTCGGTGATCTCCGCGGTGGTCTCGGTGACCGGCGCGGTGCTGACGGCGGTGCTCGGCGGGGTGTTCGAGGCACGCAGGCGGCGGACCGACCGCGAGCAGCTCCGCCGGGACCTGGTCAGCCGGTACCGGGATCCGCTGCTGCAGTCGGCGGCGTCGCTGGCCGCGCGGCTGCGGAACGCGATCCGCCTGCTGTCCGGCGAAGAGGTCCATCAGGCGGCGCCGGGTACCGAGCGGCAAGACGAATACAACCGCTACGACAGCCTTTACCGGCTTTCCGCCTACCTCGGCTGGGTACAGATCCTCCAGCAGGAGGCCCACTTCCTCGACATGGGCAGCCGCGGCCGGAACCGGCGGCTGATGCGCCGTCTCGGCGAAGTCAAAGGGGCGCTCTCCGGGCACACCGAGCCGAGTGACGCCCGCGTGTTCCTGCTGCTGGGCGGCGAGCAGCAGGCCATCGGCGAATTGATGATCGATCCGGACAGCCCGGATCGTCCCCGGTGCCTCGGCTACGTCCAGTTCCGGCGCAAATACCGGGACGACGCCGAATTCGCCGAATGGTTCGCGCCGTTGCTCGAAGAGACCTCCAAGATCCTGAAGTCACCCGAGGAAGGCGCCGCGCGGCTCACCACCGTCTACAACGCCCTGATCGATCTGATCAACTACCTCGATCCCAAGAAGGTCTGGATCCTCGGGCCGAACCGCAAGTTCGAACACGCGCTCACAACCGGTTCCCCCGGCGCCACACCGACGAAGTGAGCGGCACCCCCGGCCGATACGCGAGGTGCGTCGTCGAAGGCGCTTCCAGCACGTGAAGATCGGCGCGTGCCCCCGGCCGCACGAAGCCCACGTCGTCACGCCGCAGAGCGCGCGCACCGCCCGCCGTCGCCGCCCACACCGCCTCGTCGATCGTCATCCGCATCTGCAGCACCGCGGTCGTCACGCAGAACGCCATCGACGTCGTGTACGAGCTGCCCGGGTTCGCGTTGCTGGCCAGTGCGACGGTCGCCCCCGCGTCGAGAAGCCGCCGCGCCGGCGCCAACGGCTGCCGGGTCGACAGATCGCACGCCGGCAGCAGGGTCGCGACAGTGTCCGAAGCGGCGAGAGCCTCGACATCCGCATCGCTCAGGTACGTGCAGTGGTCGACACTCGCCGCCCCCAGCTCGACGGCGAGCCGCGCCCCCGGCCCCTCCCCGAGCTGGTTCCCGTGCACCCGCAGCCCGAGCCCGCGCTCCCGCGCCGCCTTGAGCACCCGCCCGGACTGCGCCTCGTCGAAGGCGCCGGTCTCGCAGAACACGTCCGCCCACCGCACGAGCGACGCGACGGCGTCGAGCATGTCACCGCACACCAAGTCCACATAGGACTCGGCGTCCGCGCCGGGCGGCACGAGATGCGCGCCGAGGAACGTGACCTCGTCGGCCACCTCGGCGGCGATCCGCGCCGAACGAGCCTCGTCCTCGACGTTGAGCCCGTATCCGGTCTTCGTCTCCAGGCAAGTCGTGCCCTGCCTCGCCGCTTCGTCGACGTGACGCCGCAGGTTCGCCGCCAGCTGTTCGTCGGAAGCCGACCGCGTCGCGTCGACGGTGACCGCGATCCCTCCGGCGCTGTACGCCTTCCCGGCCATCCGCGCCTCGAACTCGGCGGTCCGGTCACCGGCGAACACGAGGTGCGTGTGGCTGTCCACCCAGCCGGGCAACACCGCGCGCCCCTCGACGTCGACCCGCTCGTCCGCATCGGGCGCGTCCGCGGCGGCGCCGACCCAGGCGATCGCTTCGCCATCGATGACGACGGCCGCGTCGCGCAGCTTGCCCAGTTCGGCGTCGTTCGTGGTGAGCTCGCCGATTCCCGTGATCAGGACTGCCACAATGCCTCGATCTCCTTGGCCAGGACCGTTTCCGGCCGGTCGATCAGCTGATGCACGCCGTCGCGGACGATCTCACGCCCGGCGACGACGACGTCCCGGACGTCCGCACCGGAAGCGGCGAAGACCACCCCGGACGGCTCGATCCCCGCGGTCCGCACCGAACCGAGGCCGACCGTGACCAGATCCGCGCCCGCGCCCGGGGCCAGCCTGCCGACCTCGTCCCAGCCGACCGCGCCGTGATCCGTCGCCGCGGCGAGAAGTTCCTCCGCCGTGAACCGGCCGCGCTTCTCACTGGCGAGCCGCTCGTTCAGTTCCAGCGCCCGAGTCTCCTCGAACGCGTCGACGACCGCGTTGCTGTCGCTGCCGAGCGACAGCCGCACCCCCGCGTCCAGCAGCGTCCGCGCGGGGCCGATGCCGTCGCCGAGATCGCGTTCGGTCGTCGGGCAGAAGCAGGCGTGGCTCCGCGCCGCGCCCAACCGCTGAATATCCTCCGCGGTCAGATGCGTCGCATGCACCGCGGTGAGCCGTTCGCCGAGCACGCCGTGGTCGTGGAGCAACCCCGTCGGGGTCCGGCCATAAGCCGCCAGGCATTGCTCGTTCTCGGCCCGTTGCTCCGAAAGGTGGATGTGCAGCGGCCCGGACCCACCGGCCACTTCGGACAGTTGGTCTTCGGGAACGGCGCGCACGGAATGGATCGCGCCGCCCACCCGGAACGTCTCGTCCTCCCGCAGTTCGCCGGCGCGTTGCGCCCACTTCGTGGCCGTCCCATCGGAGAACCGCCGCTGGACTTCGTCGGGTTCGACGCCGATCCCACCCGCGAGGTAGCACGTGTCGAGCAACGTCAGCCGGATCCCGGCGTCCCTGGCAGCCTGCCGCAGCGCCTCGCCCATCGCGTTCGGTTCGGCATAAGCCTTTCCGCCCGGGGCGTGGTGCAGGTAGTGGAACTCGCCGACACTCGTGTACCCGGCCAGCACCATCTCGGCGTAGACCCCGCGCGCCAGGCGATAGTACGAATCCGGGTCGAGCCGTGACGCGAGCGAGTACATCCGCTCGCGCCACGTCCAGAAGGTCCCGCGGTCGTGGTGCGTCCGCCCGCGCAGCGCACGATGGAACGCGTGCGAGTGCCCGTTCGCGAAGCCTGGCAAGGTCAGTCCACTCAGGACAGTCCCTTCGCGAGGCGCGTTCGCCGTCACCGAAGTGATCTTGCCGCCGTCCACCTCGATCCGGACGGCGTCGGCGATCCCGTCCGGCAACCAGGTACGTTCACACCAATATGTCGTCATGTCGACAGTTTCTCCAGGACGTCCGCGAGCGCGCGGGCACCGTGGTCGACGTCCTCCGCTTCGGAGAACTCCTCCGGGGAATGGCTGATCCCGGTGGGGTTGCGCACGTAGAGCATCCCGGACGGGACGAACCCGGCGAGGATCGCCGCGTCGTGCCCGGCCCCGGTCGGCAGTTCCGGCGGCCCGCCCAGCCAAGTGCCCAGGTCACGGCGCAGCGCGTCGTCGAAGATCACGTCGTCGGAGTACGACTCCCTGGAGATCTCGACCCGGCACCCTTCCTGTCCTGCTGCCTCTTCGGCCAGCTTCGCGATCTCCGCGACCAGCTCGGGCGTGTCCGTGCCAGGCACCCGTGCGTCCAGCCAAAGGTCCACAGTGGACGCGATGACGTTCGTCCCGCCGGGAGTCGGCACAAGCCTGCCGACAGTGGCCCTGGCGTCAGCGGTCGCCTTCGCCAGTTTCCGCACGGCGAGAACGGTCTCCGCCGCCGGGATCATCGGATCGCGACGATCGCCGATCAGCGTCGCACCGGCGTGATTTCCCTGCCCCTGGAAGGAGAACCGCCACCGGCCGTGTGCGATCACCGTGTTGCCGACGGCGATCGGCGAGCCGAGGTCGATCAGCCCGCGCCCCTGTTCGACGTGCAGTTCCAGGAACCGCCCGATCAGCCCGAGGCGCTCGGCGTCCCGGCCGACCCGATCGGGATCGAGGCCGGATTTCGCCGCCGCTTCGGCGAACGTGACGCCGTCCGGGTCACGCAGGCCGCGTGCCTTGTCCGCGTCGATGGTCCCGGTCAGCAGCCGCGAGCCGAGGCACGGCACGCCGAACCGGCCGCCTTCCTCTTCCGCGAAGACCACGACGGCGAACGGCTTGGCAGGACGGAATCCCTTGCCCTGCAAGGTCTCCACCGCGTCGAGTGCGCTCGCGACGCCGAGCGGGCCGTCGAAGGCGCCGCCTCCCGGCACCGAGTCGAGGTGGCTCCCGGTGACGACCGCGTCCGGGCCGGGGGTGCCCCACCAGGCCCAGATGTTGCCGTTGCGGTCGGTCTCGACGCCCAGCCCCAGCCGTCCGGCGCGCTCGACGAACCACGCGCGCAGCTCGGTTTCGGCCGCGTCGAAGGCGTGGCGAGAGTAGCCGCCACGCTTCGGGTCGCGGCCGACGTCCGAGATCTCCGCCAGCAGCGAGGACGCGGTCACTCGGCGTCCCGCATCGGCACGCGCACGCCGCGCTCGTCGGCGACTTCGGCGGCGCGGTCGTAGCCAGCGTCGACGTGCCGGATGACGCCCATGCCCGGGTCGTTGGTGAGCACACGCTCGAGTTTCTGCGCCGCCAGCGGGGTTCCGTCGGCCACGCTGACCTGGCCCGCGTGGATGGAGCGGCCCATGCCGACGCCGCCGCCGTGGTGGATCGACACCCAGCTGGCACCCGACGAGGTGTTGACCAGCGCGTTCAGCAACGGCCAGTCGGCGATCGCGTCGGAGCCGTCGGCCATGCCCTCGGTCTCGCGGTACGGCGACGCGACACTGCCCGAGTCGAGGTGGTCGCGGCCGATGACGACCGGCGCCTTCAGCTCGCCGCTGGCGACCATCTCGTTGAACCGCAGGCCCGCGAGGTGCCGCTCGCCGTAGCCGAGCCAGCAGATCCGCGACGGAAGCCCCTGGAAGGCGACGCGTTCCCCGGCGAGCCGGATCCAGCGCGCGAGGGATTCGTTCTCCGGGAACAGTTCCAGCATCGCGCGATCGGTCGCCGCGATGTCCTCGGGGTCGCCGGACAGCGCTGCCCAGCGGAACGGGCCGTTGCCCTCGCAGAACAGCGGGCGGATGTAGGCGGGCACGAACCCCGGGAAGTCGAACGCACGCTCGCAACCGCCGAGTTTCGCCTCGCCGCGCAGGGAGTTGCCGTAGTCGAAGACCTCGGCGCCCTTGTCGAGGAAGCCGAGCATCGCCTCGACGTGCTCCGCCATCGACTCGCGGGCGCGTTCGGTGAACTCGTCGGGCTTCTTGTCCGCGTAGTCCTGCCACTCGTCGACGCCTATTCCCTTGGGCAGATAGGAAAGCGAGTCGTGCGCGGAGGTCTGGTCGGTGACGATGTCGACCTCGACGCCGCGGCGCAGCAGTTCGGGCAGCACCTCGGCGGCGTTGCCGACCACGCCGACCGACAGCGCGCGCTTCTCCTTCTTGGCGGCCTCCACGCGGCGGATCGCGTCGTCGAGATCGTCGGCGACCTCGTCGAGGTAACGGGTCTCGACGCGGCGGTGCGCGCGCTGCGGATCGCATTCGATGACGAGCGCGACACCGTCGTTCATCGTGACCGCGAGCGGCTGCGCGCCACCCATGCCGCCGAGACCGGCGGTGACGGTGAGCGTGCCCTTGAGGCTGCCACCGAACCGCTTCTTCGCGACGGCGGCGAAGGTCTCGTACGTGCCCTGCAAGATCCCCTGCGTGCCGATGTAGATCCAGGACCCCGCGGTCATCTGGCCGTACATGGTCAGGCCCTGGGCCTCCAGGCGGCGGAATTCCGGCCACGTCGCCCAGTCGCCGACGAGGTTGGAGTTCGCGATGAGCACACGCGGCGCCCATTCGTGCGTGCGGAACACGCCGACCGGCTTGCCGGACTGGACGAGCAACGTCTCGTCCTGCTCCAAGCTGGTCAGCTCGCGGGTGATCGCGTCGAAGCTGGCCCAGTTGCGGGCGGCCTTGCCGGTGCCGCCGTAGACCACCAGGTCCTCGGGACGCTCGGCGACCTCGGGGTCGAGATTGTTGTGGAACATCCGCAGCGCGGCTTCGGTCTGCCAGTTCTTCGCGGTGAGCGTGGTGCCTCGGGCGGCACGGACCGTGCGGGTCATGGGCTCAGACCTCCAGTTGGGCCGCGGCGAGGACGGCACCCGACGCGACGAGTTCTTCGGCGGCGGCGATCTCCGGCGCCAGATGACGGTCGGGGCCGGGGCCCTCGACCTTGGTGCGGACGAGATCCCGGACCCGGCCGGTGACCGGCGACGGGACCAGGGGCGCGCGCATGTCGAGGGCACGCGCGGCGGTGAGCAGTTCGATGGCGAGGACGGTGTTGAGGCCCTCGACGGCCTTGCGCAGCTTGCGCGCGGCCGACCAGCCCATGGAGACGTGGTCCTCCTGCATCGCGCTGCTCGGGATCGAATCGACCGACGCCGGCACCGCGAGGCGCTTGAGCTCGCTGACCACCGCCGCCTGCGTGTACTGGGCGATCATGTGGCCGGAATCGACGCCGGGGTCGAACGCGAGGAACGGCGGCAGGCCGTGCGAGCGGGCCTTGTCGAGCATGCGGTCCGTGCGGCGCTCGGCGATGCTCGCGACGTCGGCAAGCGGGATGGCGAGGAAGTCGAGCACGTACGCGACCGGGGCACCGTGGAAGTTGCCGTTGGACTCGACGCGGCCGTCGGACAACACGACCGGGTTGTCGACCGCGGACTGGAGCTCACGCTCGGCGACGAGTTCGGCGTGCGTGAGGCTGTCCCGGGCGCCGCCGTGCACCTGGGGCGCGCAGCGAAGCGAGTACGCGTCCTGGACGCGGTTGCAGTCCGGGCCGCGGTGACTCTCGACGATCTTCGAGTCCTGGAGCGCCGTCCACATGCGGAGCGCGCTCCTTGCCTGCCCTGGGTGCGGACGCAGCGCCTGGAGGTCGGCGGCGAAGGCGCGGTCGGTGCCGAGGAGCGCTTCGACGCTCATCGCCGCGGTGATGTCGGCAGTGTCGAGCAGCTTGCGCAGGTCGGCGGCGGCGAGCAGGAGCATGCCGAGCATGCCGTCGGTCCCGTTCGTGAGGGCGAGGCCCTCCTTCTCCGCGAGAACGACCGGCCCGATCCCAGCGTGCTTCAGCGCTACGGCGGCCTGGACGACTTCGCCGTTGTACTCGACTTCGCCCTCTCCCATCAGCGCGAGCGCGACAGCGGCGAGGGGCGCGAGGTCCCCGGAGCAGCCGAGGGAACCGTACTCGTGGACGAGCGGGGTGATCCCGGCGTTGAGCAGGGCCGCAAGCGCTTGCGCGGTCTGCGGCCGGATGCCGGTGTACCCGCTGGCGAGGGTGCGGAGACGCAGCAGCATCAGCGCGCGCACGACCTCGGTCTCGACGACCGGGCCCGCGCCTGCCGCGTGCGACCGGATCAGCGACCGCTGAAGCGCGGTGCGGCTCTCGAGCGGGATGTGCCTGGTCGCGAGCGCCCCGAAGCCCGTCGAAACGCCGTACGTCGGCGTCTCGGCGTGCGCGAGGTCGTCGATGTGCTGACGCGTCGCGGCGAGGTTCTTCTCGGCCGCTTCGCTGACCGCGACGGGCGAGTGGTCACGGGCGACCGCGACGACCTGTTCGGGCCGAAGCGGTTCGGACCCCAGAAGTACGGTTTCCGGCATAGCCCCATTGGACAACGCCATGCCCGCTGGTGGGCGACGCCAACCGGTGGTTGTGTCTGGTATCCAAGACGCGCACGATGGGAGCAAGGGACCTTTGCTACCACGCTCGTCGGCGGGCAGGAGGTGTGTGGATATAGGGACGTTGAGTGTCCCTATATCCACACACCCCCTACTCCGCGTGGCGATGAGTACCGACCGTGTGGATTTCGGGACATCTGACGTCCCAAAATCCACACAGTCACCGCTCCCACCTGCGGAAAGAGAGCAAGGGACCTTTGCTACCACTTCTCTCAATGTCGAGATAAGTGGTAGCAAAGGTCCCTTGCTCCCCCGCCGAGCGAAACAGGAGGCCGCATATGGGCGAGAGCAGCGAAGTCCCAGCTCTGCGACGTGGCCTCGGCATCCTCCGCGCCCTCGCCGCGAGGCCCGGCCCGGTGTCCGCGGCCGCGATCGCGCGCGAACTCGGCCTCCCGCGTTCGACGACGTATCACCTGCTCGCCGAACTGGAAGCCGCCGGTTTCGTGACACACTTGCCGGCCGAGCGCCGTTACGGCCTCGGCATCGCCGCGTTCGAGCTCGGCTCGGCCTACCTGCGGCACGACCCGCTGGAACGCCTCGCGCTCCCGCTGCTGCGCAAACTCGCCGACCGCGTCGGCCACACCGCGCATCTGGGCGTGCTGCACGGCAACGAGTCGCTCTACCTGGTCAAAGAGCGCCCTGCGCGTCCGGAAACCCTGGTGACCGAGGTCGGCGTCCGGCTACCGGGTCAGCTCACGGCATCGGGCAGGGCGATCCTGCGGCACCTGCCCTCACCGCACGTGCGCGCGCTCTTCCCCGCCGCCTCGGCGTTCGTGCTGCGCACCGGTCGCGGCCCGCGCACCCTCGCCGAACTCCGCCGCACACTGAACGCGGAGGGCAGGCTCGGCTGGGCGGTCGAGGACGGTCACGTCACCGAAGGATTCGCCTCAGTGGCCTGCCCGGTATTCGACCACGGCGGCCGTCCGATGGCCGCGATCAGCGTGACTCTCCGCCACCTCTGCCCGGGGGCGGAAGGGTGCGAGGAGACTTGGCCGGACCTGGCCGAAGAGGTCCGTCTGACCGCGGCCGAATTGACCTCCCGGATCGGGGGTCAGGTGCGCTGAGCGTGCTTCTTCTGGACTCCCTCGAGTCCGAGCATGGCCAGCAGTTCCGCACAGTCGAGGGCGTCCGAAGCGTGCCCGGCGACGGTTCGTGCTGCTCTGCCGTTCTGCAGGGTGAGGCGGACTTCTTCCTCCGCTCGCACACCGGCCATCCGGCTCTGGTCTTCAGCGGGGTCGGGACGACTGGAATGCCTGGCCCAGGTCATCTGCCACCTTCTTCCGGCCCTCCGGCGACACGGGGTCGTTTCGAAAGAGGGCCATGGTCGGACACACAGCATGACACTTCACCGGAACAAGATCGCCATTGCGGGTGAATCGAGATGAAATCGACCCTGCCGCAGCTACTCTCCGTGCTTCAGAAATCCTTCCAAAAGCTCATTGAACGGCGCCCCGGTATCCGGCACCAAATGCCCCATCCCCCGCACGATTTCGCGGCGCGCGCCCGCCCTGTCCGCGATCGCGTCGGCGATGATCTCGTACTCCGGCCGATGACCGCCGGTGACCACGAGCATCGGGAATCCCGCTTCGGCGAGCGCGTCGAGCGGCAAGTCCGCGTCTCCCGGCGGCCGCATCCCGGCCAACGCGCGAGCCCCGCGCCGCAGCGTCTCCGGCACCGGATCCGGGATCGGCAGCGGGACACCGGCGAGCGGGAAGAACGTCTTGAACACTTCGCGAGGATCGTCGAGCGGCCCGTCGAGAAACCGCCGCAATTCGGCGTCCCACGCGTCGACGACCTCGTCACCGCGGACGATCCCGGTCGCGGGCGGTTCGACCACGGTGAGCGTCCGGACCAGCTCAGGCCGGCGCGCGGCGGCCAGCATCGCGACGATCGCACCGTAGGACAGCCCGACCAGATGCGCGGGCTCGTCGAGCAGTTGCTCGGCGATGAATCCGGCGTCGGCCTCGAAATCCTGCACGCCGTCCGGCGACTTCCCGTGCCCGGGACGATCCGGCGCGAGCAACGTCCACCGCTCGGTCAACGGGCGCTGAGCCCGCCACGCCTCGCGGCCGCCGAGCAGCACGCCGTGCACGAGAACGACACGCGGTCCGGAACCCCACTGATGCACATGAAGGCGCATGGTCACGACCCTATGAGACCGCATCCTTGATGCCATCGGCGAGCGCACGGACGAGGACGTCGCTGCCCAACCGGCCCAGGACATCGTCACCGACGATGCCGAGCACTACTTCGACACCCTCGGAATCCAGCAGACCGGGCATATGCGAACCCATCAGCCAAGCTCCCGCGAGCGCGGGGTCGAAGCCGTGCCGTTCGAGCACTTCGAGCTCCTGGTCGTAAAGCCGGTCCCAATACGGTCCCGACGAGTACCAGCCGATCATCGTCCCGAGGTCGACGGCGTCGTGGGTGGTCGTTGCGCGCCGATCCCACCAGGTCAAGAGCTTGAGCAGAGCCAACGCCGGTACCGAGGGAACCTTGACGACGAGCCTGCCGGGCAGGAGCACCGACTCGGCCGATGCCACGGCTTCGCTCAGCCCGCGGACGTTCATACGGTGGTCGTCGGGCCAGAGGATCGTCCGGTCGTCGTCCTCGATACCGCCGTAAGGCAGCACATCGACCTCGACGCCCTCCACCAGGAACGAATGCACGCTCCGGCCGTGCCGGTCGAGCCGGCTCACGAATTCGTCGAAATCGGCCCAGGTGCCCATCGCGGCGGCGATGTCGATGTCCTGGGTGGCCCGCTCGGGCGGGCCACCGACCAACCCGATCGACAGGATCGTGCGCGCGGTCGCTCCGACCACGAGGTACTCGACTCCCACGGCACTGGCGACGGCATCGATCCGTGTCAGCACTCTCGCGGCGAGCCGGAGATCAGGTTCGGTCGATGCGCTTAAGTCGATCATCGTCGCTCCGAATCCGGTCGCCGTGCTCACGCTGGCGCGGATCGCCCGAGGCCAGCAGGTCAGCGTAGATCAGCGGCGAAGGCACGATCCACGACTCCGGCCCGGGTGCCTGCCAGAACCGGCGCCTGATGTGTACGTTGCCGCCGTTTTCCGCTCGTGCCAACCGATACCGGCCGAGCAGCCGCACCGGAAGCCCGTCGGCGTAGAGAGTGAGCGAGGCCGGCCGCAGATGCGGATCGATGAGGCTTGCCCCGGCTTCCCCGCCCACCTGGACCCCTGCGGAAAGCAGGTCGGCTTCCGCGTCAGGCCACCACGAGAGGTCGGCCGTCGCGAACTCGCCGAGAGCCAACGAGGTGTCCAGGGTGATCGAGTAAGCCTCCGACCACCGGTCGAGCAACTCGGCTCCGCGGGCCAGCCGTCGCTCGTTCCCTCGTTCGTACAGGTAGCCGGCACGGGTGAGCTCGTCGATGACCGTCTTGACCGTACCGAGCGACACACCGCTCATCTCGGCCAATCGACGGTACGGAAAGGCAGCCGCCTCCGGCCAGCTGAGCAGGACGAACAGGACCTGAAGGCCTGCGCGGCCGAAGGCTCCCGCACCTCGCGACGAAATTCGCCCGGCCGGAACGGCGGGCTTGCGACGGCCTCGGACATCGATCAGGACGTCGTCCCACGAGAGGTGGGCGTTGCCCGCGGCGTCCACGTAGTCGATGCCCCTGGCGCGCAGCCGCTCGGCAACCGGCTCGCTGAGGTACGTGGTGAACAGCAGCGGCGGAGGGGACTGCCGGAAATGGACCGCCGTGGCCAGTTCCGCGGTCATCCGTCGTTTGAGCTCGACACCGTATGTCCGGGCGGCACCGGATCGCGTTGTGAGCTTCACCAGGGCGTCGCAGAGTACTTCGACACGGAAGCCCAGCTCTTGGAGCCGGGAGCACACCTCGTCGTTCATCGAGCCGTCATGTTCATTCAGATTGAACATGCGTATATTTTGAACACGCGCGAGTGTTCGGCGCAACCCGCACCGCCGTCGAAACGACGAATGGCGAGCGCTCGATCACGAGCACTCGCCATTCGGGCGGTGGAGGTGCCGGGAATTGAACCCGGGTCCTCTGGCGCATCATCAGGGCTTCTCCGTGCGCAGTCCGCTATGTCTCTACTTGGCCCCTTCAGTCACGCGAACAAGCTGAAGTGACGAGCCCAGCCACTGTTTGTTTCCCAACCACACCCCGTAGCCGGGTGTAGCGGTAAGCCTCCTAGCTGATGCCGGTGACCGGGTCGGAGGCGACCCCGGACCGACAGAGTTGCTCTACTGCTTAGGCAGCAAGAGCGAACTCGCGCTGGCTCTTAGGCTCGGCGCTTATTGGTTTGCGATGACGCTTACGGTGGTCTCTCGCCTGCACCGGCACGCTTCTCCTGATTCAACGACCAAAGTCGAAACCGTTCACCCCCTTGGTGGGACACAACCTGTACATCATAACGCGGGCGGCAACCGGGTTAATCCCGCAGGTGGGGCTAGCCCTACCTGGGAGATGCCCGCGAGCACCATGTCAGCGGACGTCCCCGGGCGCGATGCTTGACTCCTCGAACAGGAGAGGAGCACGACCATGAGTTCGCTGGCGGCCGAGCGGGAGCTGAGCAGGTCCGATCCGTCGTTCGGCGGCTCGCTGGTCTACCTGCTGATGAACCTGCCGATGGGCGTCCTGGCCTTCGCGCTCCTGATGTCCTTCATCTCGGCGGGCATCGGCACGGCGGTCGTCTGGATCGGGTTGCCGCTTCTCGCGCTGGTGATCCTGACGGTCCGCGGCGCGGCCCGGATGGAGCGCGCCAGGGTGTACGCCCTGCTCGACCGCTACATCGACCTGCCGTATCTCCCGCTTCCCGTCGCCGGCCAGTCCGTGCGCTGGAAGGCGCGCCTGAAGGACGGCTCGACCTGGCGCGACCTCGGCTACTTCTTCCTGCTCTTCCCGCTCGGGATCATCGAGTTCGTCCTGGTCACGGCCTTCTGGTCGACCAGTCTCGGCCTCGCGGGCCTGCCGATCTACTACCGCTTCCTGCCCGGCGGCGAGTACCGCTTCCCGACCTGGGAGAACGCGTGGTTCACCGTCGACTCGACGGTCTCGGCGCTGCCTTGGGCGGCGCTCGGGGTGCTCTGCATCGCCCTCTCGGTAGCGTTGACGAAGGCGCTGGCCGGGATGCACGCCCGGCTGGCTGCGGCGTTGCTCGGGCCGACTCACGCCCAGCGCCGCCGTCTGGAGGATTCATGGGGCGAGGTTCACGGATGACGATCGACCAGCAGGTACAGCAGGTGGGGATCCCCCGCCCCCGGCCGTTGAGGTCGATCGTCTACATGATCGTCAGCTTCGTGTTCCGGCTCCTCCAGTTCGTTCTCATCGTCGTGGGCCTGGCGGTCGGCATCGCGACGGCGGTGGTGTGGATCGGTTTCCCGATCCTGATGGCCACGACCAGCTTCATCCGCTGGTCCGCCGACCGGGAGCGCGGCTGGGCGCGGACGATGCTCGAAACCCCGCTGGAGCCGGTCGAGCGGCTCCCCCTCGAAGGGCTTTCGCTGGTCAAGCGCTGGCTGACCCGCCTGACCGACGCGACGACCTGGCGCGACCTCGCCTACCTGATGGCGGCGTTCCCGCTGGCCTGCCTGGAGTTGCCGATCGCGATCGCGTCGATCGTGTTGCTGCCGATGGCGATCTGGGTGACCCCGTGGGTCGGGTGGCTGCACGGCAACCTGGCGTACTCGCTGCTCGGCCCGAACCGCGCCGCGAAACTGGAGCAGAAGGCCGAGCGCCTGCAGGCGTCGCGCGCTCGCGGTGTCGACGCCGCCGAGGCCGAACGCCGCCGCATCGAGCGCGATCTGCACGACGGCGCCCAGCAGCGGCTGGTCGCCGTCGCGATGAGCCTCGGCCGCGCGAAGTCGAAGTTCGACCAAGACCCCAACGCGGTGCGCGAACTGATCGACGAAGCACACCTCGACGCCAAGCTCGCGGTGTCGGAGCTGCGCGATCTCGCCCGCGGGATCTACCCGGCCGTGCTCGGCGACCGCGGTCTCGACGCGGCCTTGTCCGCGCAGGCCGCGAAATCGCCGATCCACGTCGACGTCGAGGTGGACGTCGAGCCGAGGCCGCCCGCCGCGGTCGAGACGACGGCGTACTTCATCGTCGGCGAGACGCTGACGAACATCGCGAAGCATTCGGGCGCGACCGAAGCGGGCGTGAAGGTGTGGCGCACCGAGTCGATGGTCATCGTCGAGATCACCGACAACGGGCACGGTGGCGCCGAAGTCCGGCCAGGTGGCGGCCTCGCCGGGCTCGCCGACCGCGCGGCCACGATCGACGGCGTGATCACCGTCGTCAGCCCGCCCGGCGGCCCGACGGTGATTCGCGCGGACCTGCCGTGCCAATGGTGACCCGGTCGTGAGTGAATAGGCTGTGAGTGAATAGGCTCTGCCATTCACTCACGACGCTGGGGGCAGCATGCGGGTTGTCATCGCCGAAGACGCGGTTCTGTTGCGCGCGGGGGTGATCCGACTGCTCGCCGACGAGGACATCGAGACGGTCGCCGCCGTGGACAACGGCGAAGACCTGCTGGTCGCGGTGAAAGAGCACCGGCCGGACCTCGCGATCGTCGACGTGCGCATGCCGCCCACCTTCACCGACGAGGGCCTGCGCGCGGCGCTGGGCGCCCGTGAGGCCGTCCCGGGCCTGCCCGTCCTCGTGCTCTCCCAGTACGTCGAGGAGAGCTACGCCGTCGAGCTGCTGTCCGGCGGCGCGGGCGGAGTCGGTTACCTGCTCAAGGAACGCGTCGCCGACGTCGGCGACTTCCTCGACGCGGTCAAGCGGGTCGCCGGCGGCGGCACGGCCATCGATCCGGACGTCATCGCGCAGCTGATGGCGCGGGGCCGCAAGAACCCGCTCGACGCGCTCACCGCCCGCGAGTCCGAGGTGCTGGGCCTGATGGCGCAGGGCCTGTCGAACACCGCGATCGCGAACTCGCTCGTCGTCTCGCACGGCGCGGTCGAGAAGCACATCGGCAACATCTTCGCGAAGCTCGGCCTCGAAGCCAGTTCGGTGGAACACCGCCGGGTCCGTGCGGTCCTCACTTACTTAGGACGCTGAAGTAGCTCTTGGTGGCGAAGCCGTCACTCACCTAACATGGGCAGACTGTTGGTGGGGAACGAGCCGAGCCGAGGAGGACCCATGAGCGACCGGACCTCCCGCAGCGTGCGCTTCTTCGGCGGGCCCCTCGACGGCCGCGTCCAGGAACTCGGTGACACGGAGCCGATCGCGGGCACCGTCCTCAAACACGTCCATCTGCACGACGGCCCCAAGATCGAAACCCGGTACGAACTCGGCCGCGCCGAAGACGACCGCTGGGAGTTCCGGCTGTGCCCCGCCCCGCTCCCGGAACCTGAGACCGACGGCGTGGGGTAGGGAAAACTCCACCTTCCGAGGGCGAAAACAGGAAGATCGATACGGCGGCCCGCACCGCTGTTTTCACGGCCTTGAAGCACCAGGCTCTTTTCCATGCACACAAGCGGGAAACAGGGCCGGGACAGGTTCCTGGACATCGTCCGAGCGGTCGCGATCCTCGCGGTCGTCGTCCAGCACTGGGGAATGCCGGTGCTCTCCTACGCCGACGGCCATCTCTCGACCGGGAACGCCCTCGCGACACCCGGCTGGTGGGTCATCACCTGGCTCAGCCAGGTCATGCCTCTCGTCTTTTTCGCGGGCGGCGCGGCGAACCTGATTTCGCTGAGCCGCGCGGAAAGCTCCCGTTCCTGGCTCGCGGCCCGCCTCAAGCGGCTGATGATCCCGGTGCTGCCGCTGGTGGCCGTGTGGCTGTTCGTCCCGGACATCCTGCGCGGCATGGGCATCCCGGAGCAGCCGCTGCAGGTCGGTGGCGCGATCGCCGCCCAGTTGCTGTGGTTCCTGGCCGTGTACGTGCTCACGGTGCTGCTCACCCCGATGCTGGCCGCGGCACACCGCCGCTGGGGCCTGAAGGTCCCGCTCGTGATGCTCGCCGCCGCCGTGCTCGTGGACGTCGCCCGCTTCAACGACCTCGGCCTGATCGGTTTCGCGAACGCCGTCTTCGTCTGGATGGCCGTGCACCAGCTCGGTTTCCACTACGCACAAGGACGTCTCGGTTCGCTGAGCCGCAACGCCGCGCTGGGCATGGCGGGCGCCGGTTTCGGCATCACCGCGCTGATGGTCGCCTTCGGCCCGTACCCGGCCAGCATGATCGGCATGCCGGGCGCCCCCGTGTCGAACATGAGCCCGCCGACCGTGCTGCTGGCCTTCCTCGCGATCGGCCAGATCGGGCTCCTGCTGGCCTTCAAACCGCAGCTGAACGCCTTGGCCGCCCGGCCGAACCTCGACGCCGCCCTCAAGTGGATCGGCCCGCGGTTCATGAGCGTCTACCTCTGGCACATGCCGGCGCTGATCGTCGTCTCCGGTGTCGCGGTCTACGGCCTGGGTTACGAAACCCCCGAACCGGGTTCCGTGCTGTGGCTGACGATGCTCCCCGCGTGGCTCGGCGCCTGCGGGCTCGTGCTCCTCGGTCTGCTGCGGATGTTCGCCCGCTTCGAAGCGCAGGGTTCCGGCCCCGCGTCGACCGCCCACACGCCTCAGCTCGTGGTGGCCGGGCTGGCGATCGCCGGCGGCCTGCTCGGCCTCGCCGCGCACGGTTTCGCCCCGCTGAGCGACGGTCTCGCCCAGGGACCGGCACCGTGGGTGGCGCTGGCGACGGGCGGATTCCTCTTGGCGGGCAAGCAGATCCCGGTCGCGGAGCTGGGGACCCGGCTGCTCGGCCGCGCCGTCTCGGTCACCGAGGTGGCACAGCTCAAACGCTGAGCAGTTTCGCGGGGGTGTCGTGCAGCACCGCCCGCAGGAACGGCTCACCCAGGCGATCGTCGGCGGCCCAGCCGGCGATCGCCTGCAGCTGCGTGGCATACGAGTACGGGATGTTGGGGAAGTCGGTGCCGAGCACGACGCGGTCGGGGAACTCGGCCAGCAGATCCTGCCAGTCCGGCGGGAGCGGGTTGCCGCGCGAGGTGAACTCCACCCCGACCATCGTGGTGTCGAGATACACGCGCGGATACTTCCTGGCCAGCTCGAAGGCGAAGTCGATCTCCGGCATCCCGGCGTGCGCCAGCACCAGCGTCAGGCTGGGATGGCGCACCAGGATCTCTTCGAACAGCCGTAGCCCGGTGTAGGCACCCCTCAACGGACCGTGTCCACAGTGGACGACCACCGGGACACCCGCGTCCGCCAGCGCGCCCCAGACGCCGTCCAGCAGCTCGTCACGCGGGTCGTAGGCGCCGACCTGGACGTGCGCCTTGAAACACCGGGCGCCCGCACGCAGCGCACCGTCCACAACGGACAGCGCGCCGGGCTCCGGGTAGAAGGTGCCGGTCGGCACCGCCTCCGGGACGCGCTCCGCGAACTCCAGCGCCCACGAGGTCAGCCATTCGGCCATGCCCGGCTTGTGCGGATAGACCAGCGGCGCGAACCTGCGCACGCCGAACGAGCGCAGGGTTTCGACGCGTTCTTCCTCCGGCGTGCGGTAATGCACCGGCCAGGCCATGCCGTAGTGCTCCTCGGCCTGGTCGAAATAGGCCCACACCTTGTCCATGACCTGCTTCGGCAGGAAGTGCAGATGAAGGTCCACGAGCCCGTCGATGCCCAGCGCCGAGATCCAGCCGGGGATGTCGGCGTCCGAAGCGGGCCCGTGGATCAATCGTTGTACCGGCCCTTGAGCGCCCGGCCCATGGCCCGGCTGATGGTGCGCTGCGCGTCCCGCTTGGCGATGTCCTGCCGCTTGTCGTAGGACTTCTTGCCCTTCGCCAGCGCGATCTCGACCTTGACCTTGCCGTCCTTGAAGTACATCGACAGCGGGACCAGCGAAAGACCGCTCTCCTTGGTCTTGCCGATGAGCTTCTCGATCTCCTGGCGGTGCAGCAGCAGCTTCCGGGTGCGCCGCGGCGTGTGGTTCGTCCACGTGCCCTGCACGTACTCCGGGATGTGCACGTTGCGGAGCCAGACCTCGCCGTCGTCCACCGTGGCGAACGCGTCGGCCAGCGATGCCCGTCCTTCACGCAGGCTCTTCACCTCGGTACCGACGAGCACGAGACCGGCTTCGTAGGTGTCGAGGATGGAGTAATCGTGGCGAGCCTTGCGGTTCGACACGATCACCTTTTGTCCACGTTCCTTGGGCATGACGCGACTCTACGTGAGTTTCCGTGTTCGGGCAGGTGGTTATCGGGGCGGCTAGTGGCGCACGTACAGGCGCAGCGTCACGTAGCCGGTGATCGCCGAAATGACGATCGAAACGGCGAGCAGGATCGGCGCCACCGGGAACAGCAATTCGAGCATGCCGACCGCGGGGAACACGTCACCGGTGAGCACCAAGTCGAGCAACAGCACCTTGGTGAGGATCAGGAAGACGATACCGATGATGGCACCGACCAAGCCGGCGACCACCGCCTCCAAGAGGAACGGCAGCTGTGTGTACCAGCGGGTCGCGCCGACCAGCCGCATGATGCCGACCTCGGTGCGCCGGGTGAACGCCGACACCTGGATCGTGTTCGCGATCAGCAGCAGCGCGGCGATGGCCATGATCAGCGCGGCCCCGAAGGCCAGGTTCCGCACCCCGTTGAGCGCGTTGAACACGCGGTCCAGCGCCTTCTGCTGGTCGTCGACCTTGGAGACGCCGGGCTTGCCGGTGTACTCCTGGATGATCGCCTGGCTGCGCTCGGGGTTCTTCAGCTTGACGTGCAGCGACGCGGGCAGCGCCTCCGGCCCGGTCAGCGCGAGCAGTTCCGGCTGGCTCTCGAACATCTTCTTGAACCGCTCGTAGGACTGCTCGCGGTTCTCGAAGACGACCGACTCGACACCCTCGTTGCCCTGCAGCTGCTGGCGCAGCGTCTGGCAGGCGGACTGCGAGCAGTTCGGGTCACCCGCGCTGATGTCGTTGACCAGATAGACCGAAACCTCGACGTCGGCGAGGAAGTTGGCCTTCATCTTGTCGATCGTGCCGACGGCCAGCAGACCGAAGCCGAGCATGGCGAGGGAGACCGCGGTGGTGAGGATCATCGCGATGGTCATCGTGACGTTCCGGCGCAAGCCGGTGACTACCTCGCTGAAGACGAAACTGGCGCGCATCGGGGTTGATGTCCCTTGGAAGTCGTGGGTAACGGAGGAGGGCGGGGCCGGTCAGCGGCCGATGCCGTAGACGCCTCGGGCGTCGTCACGGATGACCTTGCCGAGCTGGAGCTCGACGACCCTTCGCCGCATCGAGTCCACGATCGAATGGTCGTGGGTGGCCATCAGCACCGTCGTGCCGGTGCGGTTGATCCGCTCCAGCAGCAACATGATGTCCTGGCTGGTGTCGGGGTCCAGGTTCCCGGTCGGCTCGTCGGCGAGCAGCACGAGCGGGCGGTTCACGAACGCGCGGGCGATCGCGACGCGCTGCTGCTCACCACCGGAGAGTTCGTTGGGGAGGCGGTCGGCCTTGCCGTCGAGGCCGACGAGTTCGAGCACCTCGGGCACGACCTTGCGGATCGTGGGGCGCGGCTTGCCGATGACTTCGAGCGCGAAGGCGACGTTCTCGGCGACGGTCTTGTTCGACAGCAGACGGAAGTCCTGGAAGACGCAGCCGATGGTCTGCCGCAGCCGCGGCACCCG
Organism: Amycolatopsis sp. NPDC058340; assembly: GCF_042723975.1. NCBI lineage: Bacteria > Bacillati > Actinomycetota > Actinomycetes > Pseudonocardiales > Pseudonocardiaceae > Amycolatopsis > Amycolatopsis sp. NPDC058340. The sequence goes on from NZ_JBHXIB010000047.1 coordinate 24,437, forward strand.
GCGACGGGCGAGCTTGGCGACGTCGAAGTTGGAGACCATGACGCGACCCTTGCTCGGCACCTCTTCGCGCAGCAGGAGACGCAGGAAGGTCGACTTCCCGGATCCCGAGGGACCGATCAGGAAGACGAACTCGCCTTTGTCGATCTCGACCGACACCCGCTCAAGGGCGGGACGGGTCGAGGTCTTGTAGACCTTGGAAACCTCTTCGAGCCGGATCACGGTTCGGCATACTACCCATGCCCGTCGTTAAGCCCGGGTAGCCCGGTACCGGCGGCCAAGCGAGCAAGGGACCTTTGCTACCACTCTCTTTCGGAAAGTGGTAGCAAAGGTCCCTTGCTCTCTCACGCAGGGTTGTTACGCGGCTCCGGACTGCTTGCGCCAGCGGATGCCGGCCTCCAGGAAACCGTCGATCTCACCGTCGAGCACGGACGACGGGTTGCCGACCTCGAACTCGGTCCGCAGGTCCTTGACCATCTGGTACGGGTGCAGCACGTAGGAGCGCATCTGGTTGCCCCAGCTGGAGCCGCCGTCCTTGAGCGCGTCCATCTCGGCGCGCTCCTCCTCCTTCTTCCGCTGCAGCAGCCGCGCCTGGAGGACCTTCATCGCGGCCGCCTTGTTCTGCAGCTGCGACTTCTCGTTCTGGCACGACACGACCACGCCGGTCGGGATATGCGTGATCCGCACCGCCGAGTCCGTCGTGTTCACGCTCTGCCCACCGGGCCCGGACGAGCGGTACACGTCGACGCGGATGTCCTTCTCGGGGATGTCGACGTGGTCGACCTCCTCGACCTCGGGCATCACCTCGACGTGCGCGAAGGAGGTCTGTCGACGGCTCTGGTTGTCGAACGGCGAGATGCGCACCAGCCGGTGCGTGCCCTGCTCGACCGAGAGCGTGCCGTAGACGTACGGAGCGCTCACCTTGAAGGTGGCGGACTTGATACCCGCTTCTTCGGCGTAGGAGATGTCGTAGACGTCCGTCGGGTAGTTGTGGCGCTCCGCCCACCGCAGGTACATCCGGAGCAGCATCTCGGCCCAGTCGGCGGCGTCCACGCCGCCCGCTTCGGACCGGATGGTGACCACGGCGTTCCGCGGGTCGTATTCACCCGACAGCAGGGTGCGGACCTCGAGCCCGTCGATGTCCTTGGTGAGCGCCGTGAGCTCGGACTCGGACTCGGCCACGCTGGCGGAGTCGCCCTCGGCCTCGGCCAGTTCATAGAGGACGCCCAGGTCGTCGAGCCGCTGCCGCAGCTCGGAAATGCGTCGCAGCTCACTCTGCCGGTGGGACAACTGGCTGGTGACCTTCTGCGCCGCTTCGGGGTCGTCCCAGAGGTTCGGGCTGGATGCCTGTTCCTCCAGCTCGGCCACCTGGGCACGCAGCGCATCCAGGTCCATCACCGACTCGATCTGCGTCAGCTTGCCGGCCAGGTCCTTCAGTGCCGCATCGAACTCATCACTCACGTCGGCCAAGGTTACGGCAAAACCCACGACCGGTTGCGGGGAACCGGTCGTGGGCACCTGTCCGGGTCAGGACTGAGGGATGGAATCCAGCAGTTTCAGTGCGGCTTTGGCCTGCGCCTGAGCGAACTCGGCGACCGCCTTGGCGTACGGGCCGTCGGCGGCCTTGGTGGCGGCCTTGGCCTCGTCGAGCTGCTGGGTGTAGCTCGCGCGGGCCGATTCGAGCAGGGTCGAGCGCTGCTTCACCGTCAACGAACCGGCGTGCACGAGACGGAGGATCAGCGGGCTGCGGAGGTGGTCAGGACCGGCTTCGGAGGACAGCCACGTCTTGAACGCCTTCTTGCCCGCCGCGGTGATGAGGTACTGCTGGCTCGACCGCGGCCCCTGCTTGCCGAGGCGGACGAGGCCCTCCTTCGACAAGGCGGGGAGCTCCCGGTACACCTGGCTGCGAGTCACGCTGAAGAAGGCGCCGAAACGCTCACCCGCCCCCGCGACCAGTTGCCCGCCCGTGGCGGGACCGTCGTGGAGAAGACCGAGCAGTGCGGCGGCTGTTGCATTCAATTCGGACACGTCCTCTACGGTCCCACTTTTCGGAACCTGTGTCCACTGTGGTCAGCACATCTGTCCATTGTGGCTAGTGATATGCGCTCATTCGGCCCAACGGACTACGCCTGTCCACAATGGACCGAGCACGCTACGCAACCGGCCTTCGCCACGGACAGCGGTACGCGTCCCCCGCCCCGACCAACAACAGGGAGTGATCGCCCCGGAGGGCGCACGGGCCACGAAACCGGAAAACGAAGAAGCGGGGGGGGGGGGGTGAGGCAGCAACGCGCGGGCAGTTTGTAAGGGGGTGGGGGGGGGGTTTATCAGCGAACGGTGTGTAGTTGGTCGCCGCGGCAAACCCGAGGGGACGCCCCCCCCCCGGGT
>NZ_JBHXIB010000047.1:26831-41322 GCF_042723975.1 Amycolatopsis sp. NPDC058340
GTCGGCCCCTGCCCCACTTCCCCTCAAAACTAAATCGCGCTTATCGGCTCTGCCCCCACACCCCCGCTTCGTTTTCACAGTAGCGGGGACAGGATTTGAACCTGCGACCTCTGGGTTATGAGCCCAGCGAGCTACCGAGCTGCTCCACCCCGCGTCGTTGTGTTAATAGATTACACGGGACCCCGACCGGGTTTCACGGGGGTACCCTTAACTTCGCAAAGGGCCGTTGACCTGCCTTTATGGCGCGACTTTGTCATCCAGCCAAGCGAAGACGCCGTTGAGCACCATGGTCAGCCCGTCGCCGAACCTGCCTTCGACGTCCTCGTCGAAGACCCACGGCGAGGACGTCGCGTCGTAACGCGGATCCCGTTCGCCCGGAACCGGATAAACGGCCTGCTCTTCGATGGTGAAACCGATGACGAAGCTGTAGACGGTGAACAACGCTCGCCCGGCCAGGTGCGGTTCGAGCCCCGCGTCGACCCGGGCTTGCAGCGGATTGTCACCGAGCAGGCTTTCGTCGGTCAGGAAAGTCCCCGCGAAGACCTTCGCCCCGTCACGGTAAGCGAGCATCATCCGGCGCAACCTCCGCGCCGCCAGCTCGAAAGACTCCCTCTCCCCCATACCTTCGGGCACCCGGCTCGGCAGCGCGTCGGCGTACATCCGCGTCGCCATCTCGTCGAGCAGCTCCTGCTTGTTCTTCATATGCCAGTACAGCGCGGGCGCCTTGACGCCGAGATCCTGCGCGATCAGGCGGAGCGTCAGCCCATTGAGCCCGACGTCGTTGAGCAGCCGAAGCCCGGCGCGGACGATGTCCTGCCTGGTCAGACCCACTTTCATCCCTCTTTCCAGCAGAAGCGCCTTGACAGTTTAACGATGTTAAGGGCACCCTGGGCCCAGGTCAATTTAACGTCGTTAAGGAGTGGTATGAACAACCTTGGGACGGACGTGGTCGTGGCGGGCGCGGGGCCGACGGGGCTGATGCTGGCCCACGAACTCGCGCTCGCCGGTGTCGATGTCGTGGTCCTGGAACGGCTTCACGAGCGCACAGGGCTGTCCAAGGCGCTGAACCTGCAGCCGCGCACGGCGGAAGTGCTGGAGCTGCGCGGACTTCTGGGCGGAGCCGAGGAACGTTCGTTCGCGACGGTGCGCGACGGACATTTCGCGATGATCCCGGTCCGCTACGACGGCTGGGACACTCGTTTCCCTTTCCAGCTGGGGATTCCGCAGGCACAGGTCGAGGAGTACCTGGAGGAACGGCTTGCCACGCAAGGAACGAAGGTGATCCGCGGTGCTGAAGTAATCGATTTCGTACAGGACAAGGACTCTGTCTCTGTCCGGTACCGAACAGACGGTGGCGAAAACCGGCTGCGCGCGAAGTTCCTCGTCGGCTGCGACGGCTCTCGAAGTGTTGTACGCAAAGGACTCGGCGTGGACTTTCGCGGAGTGGACGGTGAAGGTTTCGGCATGGTCGCGGACGTCCTGTTCGACAAAATCCCTGACGGCGCGCAAAAACAGTGGCGAACGATGCGGAACACCGGTGAGCCTGCCGGTGCGACCACGTTCAAAGGCTTGATTCCGTTGGGAGAACCGGGCCTCTACCGCTTCGTGTACGGCGACAGGGCCTCGCGGCCCGCGGATCTCCGGGCCGCCGTCTCCCACGACGACGTCCGGCGGGCACTGCAGGACTCGTACGGTGCGACGGCGACGGAAATCCGGTGGGCGTCACAGTTCTCCGATGCGGCGCGGCAGGCGGAGCGCTATCGCGCCGGTCGGGTGCTGCTGGCCGGCGATGCCGCGCACATCCATTTCCCGGCAGGCGGCCAGGGGCTGAATCTGGGCGTGCAGGACGCGATGAATCTCGGCTGGAAGCTCGCCGCGACGGTGCACGGCTGGGCGGGCGACGACCTGCTCGACACCTACGAGGCCGAGCGGCATCCCGTCGGCGCTCAAGTGCTGAACAACGTCGCCGCTCAGATGGAGCTGACCCCGCGGTCTCACCAGTCTCGCGCGCTTCGCGCCGTTTTCGCCGATCTGGCCGAACTGCCCGAGGCGAGCAAGCACCTATCGGGCATGGTCTCCGGTCTCGCGATCCGCTACGCGACCTACGGGACTTCGCATCCCGCGCTCGGCTCGCGGCTGACCGACGAGGACGTCGCGACCGAAGACGGGCCGCTGCGCCCCAGCACACTCTTCCGCGATGGCGGCTTCGTGCTCCTGACGACCACTCCGGCCCACGTCGACGCCGCCGGGGCCCACGCCCGCTCGCCGCGCCTGACCACCCAGCTGGTCACGTCCCTGCCGTGGCCCGCCACGGAAGCCGTCCTGTACCGGCCCGACGGCTATGCCTGCTGGGTCGCCCCCACGTGGTAGCAAAGGTCCCCCGCTCCCCCACTTGGTAGCAAAGGTCCCCCGCTACCTCGGGCACCCAGGCGACCAAGTCACTTTGGGGGTCCAGGGGGCGAAGCCCTCCTGGCGGGGGTCCGGGGGTTCGCCCCCCGGGACAAATGCGAAAGAGGCCCGTGTCTGCGTTTTCCGCAGACACGGGCCTCCAACCTCTGTAGCGGGGACAGGATTTGAACCTGCGACCTCTGGGTTATGAGCCCAGCGAGCTACCGAGCTGCTCCACCCCGCGTCGTGACACCTACCTTACGCCTGCGTTTCGAGCAGGCGCAAAGCAGGTGCCCTTTAGGTAAGCGACGTCACCCTCCAGGCTGGCCGGAGGCCGGCGGCGCACCGGACGCCGGCGGGTTCGCTGGCGGGTTGGCCTTCGCCGCCTCGTAGGCCTTCGAGGCGGCTTCGAGGGCGGCCAGGGCGGCACCCTGGTCGGCGTAGTTGCCGGATTGCTGGGCGGCGCGGAACTTGACCCAGGCGTCGTGCATGTCGCCCGCGGCCTTGTCGAGCGCCGGGTTACCGCTGGCAGGCGGCTGCGGCGTCGTAGTGCCGGGGGGCGGCGGGGTCGTCCCCGGCGTGCCGCCGGTCTGCGGCGGGGTGACCCCGGAACCCGTGCCGGGTCCGAAGACCTGATCCAGGGCCTCGTTGAGCGTCGGCGCGAAGCCGATCTTGGTGCCGTAGGAGACCAGGACCCGGGCCAGCTGCGGATAGCTCAGCTGGTTCCGCTGCCGGATGTAGACCGGTTCCACGTAGAGGAAGCCGTTGGCGACCGGCAGGGTGATCAGGTTTCCGTACGTGACCGTGACGTTCGGGTTGTTGAACAGGGTCCGGTCCTGCGCGACCCGTGGGTCACTTTGGAATCTGTTCTGGACCTGGACGGGACCGTCCACCTGGGTCGAGCCGCTGGCACCTGTCGGCAGTCTCAGGACGCGCATCTTCCCGTAGTCCTCGGGATCCGAGGACACCGACATCCAGGCCGCCAGATACTGCCGTTGGAGACCGGTCAGCGAACTGGTGAGCTGGAACCGCGACTTGGTGTCACCCGGCGCGGTGGCCAGGACGTAGTAGCCGGGCTGGTTCGCGACACCCGAAGCGGACGCGTTCACGCCGCCTTCCTGCGTCGGGTCCTGCGGAACGCTCCAGAAGGCCTGCTGTGCGTAGAACTCCGCCGGGTTGTTCACGTGGTACTTCGACAGGAGTTCCCGCTGCACCTTGAAGAGGTCTTCGGGGTAGCGGAAGTGCGACCGCAGGTCCGGCGAGATCTCGCTGCTCGGCTTGACCAGGCCGGGGAAGACGTTCTTCCAGGCATTGAGCACCGGCTCGTTGTCCTCGACGCCGTACAGGGTCACGGTACCGTCGAACGCGTCAACGGTGGCCTTGACCGAGTTGCGGATGTAGTTGATCGAGGAGTTCGCCTGGCGGGTGGTGCCGCTGAGCGAGTCGTTGGTCGCCTGCCCGAGCTGGGTCTGCTGGGCATACGGGAAGTTGTTCATCGTCGTGTAGCCGTCGACGATCCAGATGATCTTGCCGTTGACGACCGCCGGATACGGGTCGCCGTCGAGGGTCAGCCACGGGGCGACCTTGGCGACGCGATCCCGCGGTTCGCGGTTGAACATGATCTTGGATCCGTCTCCGATGGCATCGGAGAAGAGAATGTTCCGCTCGCCGTACTCGGCGGCGAAGACGAGCCGGTTGAACCAGTTGTCGATCGGCACGCCGCCGGAGCCCTTGTAGATGTAGGCACGGTCGACGGCGGTGTCGTACTCGCCGGGCGCCTGCCCCGCCTTGCCGCCGACGATCGCGTACGCGGCGTCGGTCGCCAGCTCGCCGTAGTAGATGCGAGGCTCGTCCACCTTGATGCCCGGCTTGTTCGGGTCGGTCGAGCCGGCGCCCGTCGGGTTCTGGGTGTCGCTGGTCGTGGCGATCGGGTAACCGCCGTCGGAGTTGGCGTCCTTCAGCGCACGGTCGATCGTGTTGGCCGGAGCGGCGACGAAGCCGTTTCCGTGCGTGTAGACGAGGTGCTTGTTGATCCAGTTCGTCTGGTTGCCGGTGAGACCTTCGGTCTTGATCTCCTTGGCCGCGACGATGTAATCCTGCGTGACCCCGTTGAGGGTGTAGCGGTCGATGTCCAGCTTCGACGGGAAGCCGTAGAAGTTCTCACGACCGACGCGCTGGGTGAAGGTGTCGCTGAGGATGTTCGGGTCGAGGAGCCGGATGTTCGGGACGGTCCCCTTGTCCGCCTTGATCTCCGCGGAGGTCGCCTCGGACTTCCCGGTGTAGTCCTTGTACTCGACGTTGGTCAGGCCGAACGCCTGACGGGTCGCGTCCATGTTGCGCTGGATGGACGCGGATTCCTTCTCGTTCGCGTTGGGACGCACCGAGAACTGGTCGAGCACGGCCGGCCACGCGACACCGACGAGCACGTTCGACAGGATCAGCAGCACCAGCGCGATCGCGGGCAGCTGCAGGTTGCGCAGGAACGCTCCGGCGAAGAACGCGACGGCACAGATCACCGAGATGCACAGAAGGATCAGCTTCGCGGGCAGGACCGCGTTCAGGTCGGTGTAGGTCGCACCGATGAAGAGCGGCGCACCCCTGTCGGAGAGCAGCAGGTTGTAGCGATCGAAGAAGTACTCGACCGCCTTCAGCAGCACGAAGATGCCGATGGTGATGGCGAGCTGGGCACGGGTCGGGCCGGCGAGCTGGCCGCCCTTACCGGCGAGCCGGATGCCGCCGAAGATGTAGTGCGCGATCAGCGCGCCGAAGAACGCGATGACGACGGAGATGAACAGCCAGCCCAGGAGCCAGTTGTAGAACGGCAGGTCGAAGGCGTAGAAGCCGACGTCATTGCCGAACTCGGGATCGGTCTGACCGAATCGCGTGCCGTTCAGGAACAGCTGCACGACCTGCCAGTCGCTCTGCGCGGACGCGCCGGCGATGAGCCCGGTGAGCACCGGGATGCCGATGCCGAAAAGCCGGATCCGGCCGACGATCGCCGACCGGTAGCGCGCGAGCGGATCGTCGTTGCCGGAGATCGGCACGAAGACGGGCCTCGACCGGTACGCGATCATCAAACTGATCGCGAGCGAGCCTCCCACCAGGAGCCCGACGGCGAAGAACAAGACGACACGGGTGATCAACACCGTGCTGAAGACCGTCCGGGCGCCGACCTCGCCGAACCACAACCAGTCGACATAGGTGTCCAGCAGTCTCGCGCCCAGCAGCAGGGCCAGGATGACTACGGCGGCGATGATGAGCAGGATCCGGCTGCGCCGGGACAGCTTCGGCAGGCTCACGGGGGGCCGAGTGGCCACTGCACACGCTCCTGGTTTGGTGAACTTTTCGCAGGGGCGCGCGTACCGCGTGCGGCCCCTGATGCTCTAACTCTACGGATGCCGTCGGAAGTTCCCGGAACCCGCCCAAACCGGACTCGGGACGCCGTCGTCCAGGCCGCCTGGAACGATGTGCCAATGGCACCGAGTGAGCAGCAGGGCGTGGCCGGCCTGGCCCGCGAAGTCGAGGAGTTCGTCGCCTCCGGAGGATGGGATCAGCCGCCGCAGTTGTTCGCGCTGGTCCCGACCGCGGCACTGCTGGACGAGCAGCCCGAACTGGCCGGACAGCTCGATCCGTCGGCCCCGCTGACACCGGTCGCGCAAGAGTCCCTGCCGGAGGGTGACCTCGGTGAAGCGCTGGCGCAGATCGCGTGGCCCGATCTGGTCCTGGGCTGCGCGCTCGCACAGGAGATCATCGTGCTGCCGCCGGACGCCGAAGCCGAGCTTCCCGTCGTGCCCGAGACCGATGCCGAACGCCTGCGTCAAGCGGCAGCCGACCACCCGCGCCGGACCGAAGCCCGGCTGGTCGCGGCCGTACTGCGGGATGGCGCCGGAGCATGCGTCATGCGGCTTCGCGGCGCCGGGAAGGCCGAGGAGCCCGGTGACGTCCCCGTCGACGAAATCATCGAGAACCCGGAGCTGGCCCCGAACCTGCTGGAAGCACTGAAGGCGACACTGCTCCCCTGACCAGCGAAAAGAGAGCAAGGGACCTTTGCTACCACCCGGCCGAGACGCACGCTGGGCGGTAGCAAAGGTCCCTTGCTCTCGTCAGCCAGATCCGCGAGGTGGTAGCAAAGGTCCCTTGCTCCCCCGGCGGTCAGCAGGAGGCGGTGGGCCGTCCCGCTTTGAGGTTCTCGAGCTGCGTGATCGCCTCGTCCAGCGTGGAAACCTTGATCAGGTTCAGGCCTTCGGGCGCGGCGGTCTTCGCCTCGGCGCAGTTGTGCGCGGGCACCAGGAAGTCGGTGGCGCCGGCCTCGCGGGCGCCGACCACCTTGAACGAGATGCCGCCGATCGCGCCGACGACGCCCTTCTCCGAGATCTCGCCCGTTCCGGCGATGTGCCTGCCACCGGCGAGGTCGCCGGGCTCCATCTTGTCGACGATCGCGAGCGCGAACATCAAGCCCGCCGACGGTCCGCCGACGTCCTGCAGCGAGATCTTCACGTCGAAGGGAACGTCGGCGCGGTCCACCGCGGTCAGCCCCATGAAACCTTCCGGCCCGTCGGGCCGCTGCGCGAGCGTGAGCGGCACGGTGCGTTCGGCCTGCCCGTCGGATTTGAAAGTGATCTGGACGGTCTGCCCGGGCTTCGTCCCGTTCAGAGCGGCCCGCACGTCGGTCGCTTCCTTGACCGTCGTCCCGTTGACCACCAGAAGCCGGTCCCCCGGGGCGAGCACCTTGTCCGCGGGGCTGCCGGAGACGATCGTTTTCGCGAGCACCTTCACCGGGAACTTGCGGCGCAGCGCGGCGACCTGAGCGGCGGTCTGCGAGTCCTGCAACTGCTGGATGTTCTCCTGGCGGACCTGCTCGTTGGTCTCGCCCGGCTTGAAATACTCCTCGCGCGGCGCCAGCGCGTACCGGCCGCTCGCCCAGAGCCCGAGCGCGTTGAACAGCGTGATGCCGCCATCGCGCAGGGAGACCGTCGTCATCCGCAGCTCGCCGGAGGTCTGGAAGATCTCGTGCCCGTTGACCTGGATCACGGACTGCCCGGCGGCGTCCTTGCCGAGAGTGTCGTAGGTCGGGCCGGGGCTGATCGCCACGTACGGCACCGGGATGAAGAACCCGACCAGCGCGAAGACGACGAACAACGTGCCGCTGACCAGCAGGGTCCAGCCGCGCCGGGTCAGCCGCCGTTCGGAGCGGTCCTGGTCACCCGCGGAGCCCGAACGGCTCCGCGCTCCTGTGGTCTCCTCCGAGGGCTCTGTCACGCGTGACAGCGTACGGTGACCGTGTTCGCTTCTCGGTGAAGGCCACGCTCATCACTCCACTTGACGAGCTGTGAATCCCGGGACCCGCGTACGGTGGTGCCATGAGCAAACCCCCGTTCGGCTTCGGACCGCCCGATCCCGACAAACGAGGCGAGAACGAGCCGTCGGACTCCGGCGGCCAGCCCTCCGGCGCCGAGGCCTTCAATCAGCTCGGTCAGATGCTCAGCCAGCTGGGCCAGATGCTCAGCCAGGCCGGCAGCTCGACCGGGCCGGTCAACTACGACCTGGCGAAACAGATCGCGTTGCAGAACCTCAGCGGCAGCGAGAGCGGAGACGTCCAGCTCGGCTTTTCGTCATCCGGCGGCGACTCGAGCACGGCCGTCCGCGACGCCGCCCATTTGGCGGAGCTATGGCTCGACGCCGCGACGATCCTGCCCGCCGGAGCCACCTCGACCGTCGCATGGTCCGCACGCACCTGGGTCGAGAAGACCCTGCCCACCTGGCAGCGCCTCTGCGACCCCGTCGCCCAGCAGGTTTCGGGCGCGTGGGTCCAGGCCCTGCCCGACGAGGCCAAGCAGGCCGCCGGTCCTCTGCTCTCGATGATGGGGCAGATGGGCGGGATGGCCTTCGGCTCCCAGCTCGGCAACGCCCTGGCTCAGTTGGCTTCCGAAGTGCTCACCTCCACCGAGGTCGGCCTTCCGCTGGGCCCCGCGGCCACCTCCGCGCTGCTGCCGGCGAACATCGAGAAGTTCACCGAGGGCCTGGAGCTGCCGACCAGCGAGGTGCTGGTCTTCATCGCCGCACGCGAGGCCGCCCACCAGCGGCTGTTCGCCCACGTGCCGTGGCTGCGGCAGCGGCTGCTTGCCACGGTCGAGGAGTTCGCGAACGGCATCTCCGTCGACACTTCGGCGCTGGAACAGCTAGCGGGCCGGATCGACCCGTCGAACCCGGCCAGCATCGAAGAGGCCATGTCGTCCGGCCTGCTCGAGCCGCAGACCTCGCCCGAGCAGAAGGCGGCACTGAACCGCCTGGAGACCCTGCTCGCACTGGTCGAAGGCTGGGTCGACGTCGTGGTCGCCGAGGCCATCGGCGACCGGCTTCCGGGCGCGGACGCGCTCCGGGAGACGCTGCGCCGCCGCCGGGCCACCGGTGGCCCCGCCGAGCAGACGTTCGCCACCTTGGTCGGGCTCGAGCTCCGGCCCAGGCGGATGCGGGCGGCGTCCTCGTTGTGGAAGCTCGTCGGCGACCAGCACGGCATCGAGAAGCGGGACGGCCTCTGGTCCCACCCCGACCTGATGCCGACCGCCGAAGACCTCGACGAACCGCTCGACTTCTCCGAACGACTCGGCGACGGCGAGTCGACGCTCGAAGGCATCGACCCGATCGCCGAGATCGAACGCACCGAGCGCGAGAAGAACAAGCCCAAGGGCGACGAAGACGAGAACTGAGGCACGTCAGTCCTCCGCCGCGATGCCCCAACCGGCGGCGGAGGACAAACCCTCCAGGTAGCCGATGGCGCGTTCGGTCTTGGGATAGCGGCGAACGAGCTCCCAGAACGCCGCGTTGTGCCCTGGTTCCTTCAAATGCGCGAGTTCGTGCACGAGGACGTAGTCCAGCACCCATCCCGGCACCCGGCGCAGACGATCACTGACCCTGATCGTCGCGTCGACCGGCGTGCAGGACGCCCACCTCGTCCTCATCGGCGGAACCCAGCGAACGCTCGCGGGTATCGCCTTTCCGTCCAGATACTTCGCCGAGAGCACGGCGCAGCGCGCCAGCAGCGCCTCGTCGGAGGCCTTCGGCGGCGCGGCCTGCCGCGGGCCCTTGCGCAGCAGCTTGCGCTGCATCTCGGCAACCCAGTGCTTCTCCTCGGCCCGGGTCATCCGGGCAGGGATCAGCACGACGAGGGTGTCCTCGTCCCAGTACGCGGTGACGGTCCGGTGACGGCGTTGGCTACGCCGTACCTCGACCTTGTGTTCGGGAGTGTCCGACGGATTCGTCGTGTCCCGGCCCCTCAATGAGGGCGTCCGTGCTTCGACCACTCGACCACGGTAAGGCCAGTCACCGACAACTCCGAGCGCCGAAAGGTCACAGCCTCCAGTTGTCCACAACGGGGCCAACCTGTGGATAACTCGCGTTCTTCCGGGCGGTGGGACGGCGGGCGGGTGCGATCCTGCGATCATGAACCTGCGCGAACCTGATCTGCGATCGATCATCCTTCCCGACTTCCCCGCCCTGCTTCCCGGCCTGGATGTGCTGGAACGTGGGAACGGCGAGATCCAGATCGGCCTCGACCCCGCCCATGCCGTGATCGTCGCCGGAGTCGCCACCGAGGTGGCCACGGCACTCCGCGACCTGGACGGGAACCGGGCCGCGGACGACATCGTGCTCGCGCAGAGCGAACACGACGAACAGCTGCGCGACCTGATGACGGACCTGACGGCACGAGGGCTCGTGACCGACGCGGGAAAATCCGACGGGCATCCGAGACCACAAGCGGAAACGGGGCTCTGGTCACTTCGGGCCCGCCACCATCAGGCGGCCATGACGGCACGCCGCAAGCGCACCGCGGTGGCGATCCACGGCGACGGCAGGCTGGCCGCGGCCATCGCCGTCCTGCTCGCCAAAGGCGGCATCGGTCATATCGACGTCCGGGCGTCGGGCATGGTCGGCGAAGGCGACCTGGGCTCGGGCTACACCGAAGCCGAAATCGGCATGCCACGCAGGGACGCGCTGGCCCAGGTGGTGCACCGCGCCGGTGCGGACATCGCGACCACCAGGCTCTACTCGGACCGCCGCCCGGAACTCGTCCTGCTCACCGACGCCGTCGTACCGGCCCCCGAAGTGGTCGAGGAACTCGTCCGTGACGGCGTCAACCACCTGCCGGTACGCGTCCGGGACGGGATCGGCATCGTCGGACCGCTGGTGGTGCCCGGCCGCAGCAGTTGCCTGCGCTGCGCCGACCTGCACCGCGCCGGCCGCGACGACACCTGGCCGAGAGTGGCGAGCCAGCTCGCGGGACGCGTGCAACAGCCGGACCTAGGCGCCGTCCAGGCGTGTGCCGCACTGGCCGCCGCACAGGCGCTCCGGCTTCTGTCCCCCGGCGACCAGGCTCCGCCCGCCTGGAACGCGACGCTGGAGATCGACTTCTTCGACGGCACGATCCGGCACCGCGACTGGCCGCCGCACACCGGATGCGGATGCGGCGCCCGGTGATACGGCGAGCGACGTAGCCCACACGCACTCCCTCAACAGGCTGCGCAGGCGGAGTGAATCAAGGCAGAATCGCGAAGGTGACCGACTCCCGCAACGCCGAGGACCGTGACGCCGCCATCCCCCGCAACGGGGCCGCGCGAACGGCGAAGCTGGCCAGCATCCCCCTCGGCATAGCGGGACGGGCGGTCGGCGGCTGGGGCAGGAGGCTGACCGGGCAAAGCGCCGAAGAGGTCAACGCGACGCTGTCGGCGAAGGCGGCGGAGCAGCTTTTCGAGGTCCTCGGCACGCTCAAAGGCGGCGCCATGAAGTTCGGCCAGGCGCTGAGCGTCTTCGAGGCCGCGGTGCCGGACGAGATGGCGAAGCCCTATCGCGAGGCCCTGACGAAGCTTCAGGCGGCCGCGCCACCCATGCCCGCGCGGCAGACCCATCGGGTCCTCGCCGAGCAGCTCGGGCGCACCTGGCAGCAGCGGTTCGCGGCCTTCGACGACGAGCCCGCCGCGTCCGCGAGCATCGGCCAGGTCCACCGTGCGACCTGGCACGACGGTCGCGAGGTCGCCGTCAAGGTGCAGTATCCGGGAGCCGACGACGCCTTGCGGAGCGACCTCCGGCAGCTCCAGCGTTTCAGCAGGTTGTTCCAGGCTTTCGTGCCGGGAACCGAGGTGAAGCCGCTACTGGCGGAACTCGCCGAGCGGATGAACGAGGAGCTCGATTACCAGGCAGAAGCCCAGAACCAGCGTGATTTCGTGAAGGCGTTCGAAGGCGTCCCCGGCTTCCTGATCCCCCGTGTGGTCGCCAGCGCGCCGAAGGTCGTCGTCACGGAGTGGGCCACCGGCACCCCGCTTTCGAAGATCATCGCCGACGGCGACAAGGAGACACGGGACCGCGCCGGCCGCCTGCTCACCGAGTTCCACTACTCGTCCCCGGAACGAGCCAGGCTCCTGCATTCGGACCCCCACCCCGGCAACTTCATGCTGACGGCCGACGGCAGGCTGTGCGTCATCGACTTCGGCGGGGTGTCCCGGCTGCCCGAGGGGATCCCGCAGCATCTCGGCGAAATGACCAGGCTGGCGCTGGACGGCGAGTCCGCGAAGCTGATGCGGCTGCTCAGGGAGTCCGGTTTCATCCGGGCCGACGCGGATCTGCAGGCCGACGACGTGCTCGCCTACCTGGCGCCGTTCACCGAGCCGCTGGCGGGCGACACGTTCCACTTCACCCGGCGCTGGATGCAACGGCAGGCGGGCCGGGTCGGCGACACCCGCGGCCGGGATTTCCGGATCGGCCGATCCCTCAACCTGCCGCCCGAGTACCTCATGATCCACCGGGTGACCGCCGGATCCACCGGCATCCTCTGCCAGCTCGACGCGGAGATCCCCGCCCGCGCGATCGTCGAACGCTGGCAGCCGGGCTTCGCGGCCTGAGAAGTTATCCACAGGGAACGGTGCGACTGAGCCAAAAACGGGGTCGATCGGGCGAGTTGTCCACAAGTTGGCGGAAGCGGTTCCACCCGGTCGGCCCAGCGGTCATCCTCGATTCATGACCACTACACGAAGCGCCCGACTCATGGCGCTCAGTAACACCAGCGAGTCCGGGATCATCACCAGCCGCGAGCTGCGGAAGGCGGGCGTCACCGCGCGTCACGCCGCGAAGCTCTGTGGTCCGGGCGGTCCTTGGCGAAGGCTGATGCCGGGTGTGATCCTGTTGCGCGACACCGCGCCCACCCGGCTGCAGCTGTTGCAGGCCGCTGTCGCGCGGTGCGGGCCGGACGTGGTGGTGACGGGCGCCGACGCGCTACGGGCACGAGGCGTCGACTGCTCCCTGACGAGGGAGGTCCATCTCCTCGTCCCCGACTACCGGCGTGTTCCGGCGGAGCCCGGCATGCTGCCGCGAAGAACCACACGGATGCCGCCGCCGACCTTGATCGACGGTGTTCCGTTCGCCCCACCGGCCAGGGCCGCGCTCGATCTGGCCCGGCTGGAACTCGACCCCTCGCGAATAGACGAACTGATCGCGCTACCGCTGTATTGGGGTCTGTGCACGCTGGACGAGCTCAGCGAGGAGCTCGATTCCGGCAACCGGCGAGGCTCAGCCGCGGTACGAGCAGCCTTGCGGCGCGTCGATCCCGAGGAGACGTACGCGCATGGGCTGGCGAAGAAGGTCCTCAGCGGCTGCCCGCTGCCCTCGCCGTCGTGGAACACGACGCTCTGCGACCGACGAGGTCGGCCCATCGGCACCGCCGATGCCTGGTGGGACGACATCGGCATGGCGTGGCAGTTCCGTGTCCCGAAACAGGGCGCCGCGAATTTCCACCCGCTGGCGCTGACCGCGACCGGGACCGTGCTGGTCCGCTGCACCATCGACCAGCTGAGGAAGGTTCCGATGGAAGTCGCGGCCGAGCTCGTCAGGGCGTTCGCCGAAGCGGCGCGGACACCGAGGCCGAAGGTGCGCACGATCGGCCGGATCGACGCCGCCTGAGCGGTTCACCAGTACTCGTCCGGCAGCTTTCCCTCGATGTCGCGGGTGTGGCGGCGAGCGCAGGCGGGACACATCCAGCGCACGACGTTCTTCTCACGGGTGGAAACCCAGGCGAGCGTCTGCGCCGGCTCCTCGTCGACGCCGCGAATCCGGCCGCACAACGAGCAGCCGACCGGGTCGCTCACGGCCGCCGTCCGCAGTGGATCGTCTTCGCCCCTTGCAGGAACAGGTCCTGGCGCGCTCCGAGGAAGGCAGGGTTCGCCGGATCCACCAACGCGGCCACGGTCTCGTGGTCGTCATCGCTGAGGCGGTCGCCCGCCACGTCGTTCAGCCAGGTCAGCCGCTCGACGATGAACTCGCGCAGCAGTTCCGGCCCGGGCGCCGGATGGTGGATGAGCACACCGAAGGAATCGACGTCCGCGAGGCCGGCTCGCCGCAGGGCGATGTTCCAGCCGTAGGGCATGGGCACGGAGCCCGGGATTCCTGCCCGCATCTCGGCAAACCACTCACCGCGCGCGGCGAGCAGCCTCCCCTCGAGCCCGGGCCGGCCGATCCCGAGATCCCAAGGAAGACAGTTGAAGTCCAGGCCGCCCTCGGAGATGGCGACCAGCCCGCCGACGCGGGCGAGCCGGGCGAGGGTGTCGATGGCCGCCTGCTGATCCGGCAAGTGATGAACCACGCGGGAAGCCCAGACCAGGTCGGCGGGCGGAAGCTTGGCTGCCAACCCGTCATCGGCCACGTCCGCGTGGATCGTCTCGACGGTGGCCCTGTCACCAGCGGCCGCGTGGACGACGCGGTGCGCCTCGGCGAGCAGCTGCTCGGTCGCGTCGACCAGCACGATCTTGGCTCCGGCGGAGGCGAGCTCCTCGGCGAAGAGCACGCTCATCCCGCCCGCGCCGCAGCCGACGTCGAGGATGGTCGGGCCCTCCGGCATACCCTTCAGCAGCCGTCGAGCCGCCTCCCGCATCGGCTCGGCGTCGAGTGCCTCAGCCATGCGAAGCGATCGAAGCCGATCAGCCCAGTCGATTTCGTCGTGCGTGTGTACGGCCATTCCCCCAGTGAACACCAAGCCGCCCCGCCCGACGCCCCAAAAGGGAGCGGGGGACCTTTGCTACCACCCGGTGGGGGGGGGGGAGGGGGGCCGGCCGCCCCCGGC
>NZ_JBHXIB010000047.1:41332-55711 GCF_042723975.1 Amycolatopsis sp. NPDC058340
TTTGCTACCACCGTGCGGTGGTAGCAAAGGTCCCCCGCTCCCCCGAGTGGTCAGGCCTGAAGACGCTCGGCTCGCCGGGCCGCCCAGCGGGCGACCTTGGTCCACCTGCGTGCGGCGCGCGGGCCGCTTCGAGCCCGCTGCGCGCGGACTCCCTCCTCGAGGTCTCGTATTCGGGCCCTGGACAGTTCTTCATAAAGCAACATTTCGCTGGTCTCCTCGACCTTGATCTCGTTCAATTCGGTCGGCGCGTGGGTTCCCGTCAGCGCCTCGTAATCCCTGGTGGTGATGAGTTCGACGGTCATGCCGCTGCGCTCCGCTCGACCTTGCGTGCAACGGGGCGAGCCTCGGCGGCGGACTCGACGACCGGGTTCTTCCGGGGGCGGCCACGGGGCCGCTTCCGCGCGACGACAACGCCACGCTCGAAGATTTCGCCACCCCAGACACCCCAGGGCTCACGCCGCGAAAGGGCACCCGCGAGGCAAGCGGAACGGACCGGGCAGTCCGCGCAGAACGCCTTCGCCCGCTCGAGCTCTGCCGGCGACTCGGCGAACCAAAGGTCCGCGTCGCCCGAACGGCAGGGAAGCATCGACTCAGGCGAGTCGATGGCGTCGAGCAGGTCGACGACGCCGGCGTCGGCGAAAGGCAGAGCCTCCCCCGGCGCGAAAGCTATGGCCGATGACATAAGTGCACTCCTCTGTCCTGTAACGGATTTCGTACTCACGGTGGAACTGGACAACGCTGAACCCCAATTAGGTTGTGCAGCCAACTTGTTTGTGCAGCAAAAAACACGAAGGCCGCGGATCCGGTAACCGGTTCCGCGGCCTTCGTGAGCCTCTGGTCCTGACTAGGTCAGGAACTTCGCTCCCGTTTGGACAACGGAACACGGAACTGCTTGATGACCGGCAGATCGACGCCACCGTTCTCGTACGCCCCACCGAAGGTGGCAGCGTGCGAGAAGGTTTCGTCAGCGGCGATCCGGCCAAGGTCGAAACGCTGGGTGCCGCGGGCGGCGAGGATGCTCACAGGCACAAAGGTGCCCTGGCGCTGTGCCTGCGGGACTTCCGCGACGCAGGACAGACGGGTGCCAGGGTTCGTGAGCATCATGTTGATCGTCATTTCACCGGCACCACCTTTCTCTGTCGCGCGCGAGCCGCCCTGCGGTCTACGCTGTGTTGTAGATGTTCTTCCCCAGTCCGGGCTCTTCCCGCCCGGTACCTGCAGGTTATTGCCCCCGGCCGCACCGGGGCAACTTATTTTCCAGAAAATCCGTCGAAGTTGCGAAGATCGGCTCTGAGCAGCGGGTTCGCCGCGTGGATCACGCCTGGAACGCGGTCAAGACTCCACCGAGGCCCGTACGACGTCGAGAACCTCCGCTCCGAAGCGTTCGAGCTTCGTCGCGCCGATCCCGGAAATGGCGCACAACGCCGTGTCGTCGGTCGGCCGCTGCTCCGCGATGGCGACCAGCGTCGCGTCCGTGAAAACGACGAAGGCCGGCACCTTGAGCTCACGCGAGCGTTCGCCCCGCCACGACTTCAGCTTCTCGAGCAGCTGCTCATCCACGTTGGACGGGCAACGGGAGCAGCGCCCCAGCTTGATGTCGAGCGTCTCCGGCAACGGCCCGCCGCACACCCGGCACCGGGCCTTGTTGCCGGACGGCTTCGGCTGCTGCGAGCGGGCGACCCTCGCCGCCGGATGGTCCTCGGGGATGAGGCCGTAGAGGAAGCGGCTGCGGCGCCGATTGCGACGATTTCCCGACGTCCTGGCCAAAGCCCACGAGAGCGAGAGGTGCACTCGCGCCCGGGTGACGCCGACATAGAAGAGACGGCGCTCTTCCTCGATGGCCGCCTCATCGCCGTCGGCATGAAGGATCGGCATGGTCCCCTCTGCGAGCCCCACGAGGAACACAGCGTCCCATTCGAGACCTTTCGCCGCGTGAAGCGAGGCCAGGGTGATGCCCTCCACCGTCGGCGGGTGCTGCGCTGTCGCCCGCTGTTCGAGCTCCGCCACGAAACGCGGGAGATCCGCGTCTTCGACGGTGGAAGCCAGCTCCTCGGCCAACTCGACGATCGAGAGAAGTGCGTCCCACCGCTCTTTCGCCGCGCCGCCGGCGGGAGGCTGGTCTGTGAGCCCGACCTTCGCGAGTACGGAGCGGACCCGGGTCACCAGCTCGCCGGTGTCGGCGTCGGTCGACGCCATCCGCAACGCGGACATCGCCTGCCGGACCTCCGCCCTGGCGAAGAACCGCTCGCCGCCACGGACCAGGTACGGGATGCCTAGCTCGGCCAGAGCCTGCTCGTAAGCCTCCGACTGGGCGTTGACGCGGTAGAGCACCGCGATCTCGCTCGCTGCCACTCCGCTGTCGAGCAGATCGCGGATCCTGCGGGCGACGGCCGCGGCCTCGGCGGTCTCGTCGTCATATTCGGCGAACCGCGGGTTCGGCCCGGAAGGACGCTGGCCGATCAGTTTCAACCTCGACCCCGCAGGACGGCCCCGAGCGGCACCGATCACTTGGTTGGCGAGAGCCACGACCTCTGGAGTCGACCGGTAGTCCCGCTCGAGCCTGACGACCGTCGCCTCGGGAAACCTCCGTGTGAATTCCAGCAGCGGGCGGGGGGAAGCACCCCCGAACGAATAGATGGTCTGGTTGGCGTCGCCGACGACGGTCAGGTCGTCGCGGCCGCCGAGCCAGGCGTCGAGCAACCGCTGCTGCAGCGGGGTGACGTCCTGATACTCGTCGACGACGAAGCACCGGTAGCGCTCGCGGAACTCCTGGGCCACCACGGTGTGCTCCTCGAGGACTGCCGTGGTGTGCAGGAGCAGGTCGTCGAAGTCGAGTACCTGGGCGGCGTTCTTGACCTTCTCGTAGTTGCGGTAGACCTCCGCGACCTGCGACGCGGGAGCCGGTGTGTCCCGCTGCGTACGCGCGGCGACCGCCGGGTAGTCGTCCGGTGATACCAAAGAGGCCTTGCTCCACTCGATCTCGCTCGCGAGGTCGCGCAAGAGCTCCGTCTCGGTGCCGAGACCGGCCTTGTTGGCGGCTTGGCTGATGTAGCGGAACTTGTTCTCAAGGAGCTCCCACGGCCGATCCCCGACCACCTGCGGCCAGAAGTAGCGGAGCTGACGGCGGGCGGCGGCGTGGAAGGTGAGCGCTTGGGCGGCGTCGACACCCAACCCCCGAAGGCGCGTGCGCATCTCGCCGGCCGCGCGAGTCGTGAAGGTGACCGCGAGAACCTGACCAGCGGCGACGTGCCCGGAACGGACCAGGTGAGCGATGCGGTGCGTGATCGTTCGTGTCTTGCCGGTCCCCGCTCCTGCGAGGACGCAGACCGGCCCCCTCGGCGCACAGGCGGCGGCGCGCTGCTCGGGATCGAGCCCATCGAGCAGGCCTGGACGACTCTTCGGGGACGATGCGCTAACCACGCCCCGATCCTCGCAGAGGGCCCGACGGGATCGGCGCAGGGCACGCGGCCGTATCCTGGTCACATGGCGGGAAAGCAGGACAAGGAAGCAGCGAAGCTGGCCAAGAAGGAGAAGCGCGCCGCGAGCAAGGCTCGCCGCGGGCAGATCTTCGAGGCCTTCAAGATGCAGCGCAAGGAAGACAAGGCGCTCATCCCGTGGATGGTCGGATCGCTCCTGGTCATCGCCGGTGTCGTGTTCGGCATCGGGTTCATCTTCGACGTCCACTGGGTCGTGCTGCCGCTGGGCATTCTGCTCGGCGCGCTCGCCGCTGTGATCATCTTCGGCAGGCGG
This sequence comes from Amycolatopsis sp. NPDC058340, assembly GCF_042723975.1. Taxonomy (NCBI): domain Bacteria; kingdom Bacillati; phylum Actinomycetota; class Actinomycetes; order Pseudonocardiales; family Pseudonocardiaceae; genus Amycolatopsis; species Amycolatopsis sp. NPDC058340. The sequence continues at coordinate 45,083 of NZ_JBHXIB010000047.1, forward strand.
GTCCAGAAGACCGTGTACTCGAAGGCCGACGGACAGCCCGGCGCCGCGGCCTGGGCACTCGAGAACATGCGAGGCCGCTGGAAGGTGACGCCGACCGTGGCGGCCACGACCCAGCTCGACGCCGTGCACCGGGTGCTCGGCGGCCCGGGTGTCGTGCTTGTCGCCGAGGGAGCGCCGCACCGCGTGAAGTCCCTGCTCGCGCAGGAGAAGAAGCGTGTGTCCCGCCTGATCGGTGAGACCCCGATCTACAACGTCATCATCGGGAACGAAGAGCAGCAGGTGCCGCTGAAGAAGCTTCAGGGTTATCTGATGAAGCTCCCCCGCAACCTCAAGCCTGCCCAGGTCGACGCGCTGGAAGCGAAGCTGGCCGCCCTCGGCAGCCGCGGTGCCGCCATGCCCAAGGGGCCGATGCCCGCCGGCGCGAAGATGCGCAACGTCCAGCGCACCATCCGCCGCCGCTGACCAAACGAGAATCAGGGGTCCTTTGCTACCGCTACGTGGTAGCAAAGGACCCCTGATTCATCTTCGAGTGAAAAACTGTCGGTGGGTGGTCGCATGATCACTGTGTGGACAGAACCTCAAGCGCTCGTCAGAAGGTACTGGCAGCGATGTTCCCGGACGGCGTGGCCGCCCGGCCGAAACTTGTCGCCCTGGGGTACTCGCACTCCTCTATCTCTCGGTATTGCCGAGAAGGCGGACCGTGGAGACGTCCTATACCCGGCGTCATCCTCCTGACCAGCGCCACACCTACCCAGCGCCAACTCTTGAAGGTCGCACTGACCCACGCGGGCCCGGAGGCGATGCTCACCGGCGTACAGGCCGCCAGGTTGTACGGAGTACGAAGACTCCCGCCAGAGAGACGTGCGCACACCTTGATCCCCCACCGGAGCAAAGTGGCCACCTGGGGATTCGCCGTCGTAGAGCGAACGATCCATCTGCCGGAACCAGTGGAGATCGACGGGCTGCCCGTCGCCCCGCTCGCCCGGGCCCTGATCGACGCGGCACGACGTATGGATGAGCTTGAGTCGGTGCGGGCCATGATCCACGACGCGGTCCATCGCGGGCTTTGCACTCCGGAGGAACTTCGAGTCGAGCTTGCCCAGGCCAGCACGATCGGCTCCGCACTCCCTCGAATCGTCGTCAACGCCCTCCAAGACGGGGTCGACTCCGCCGTCGAACAGTGGCTGGAGTCCGCACTCGAGCGCAGCGGCTTGCCCAAGCCCACGCGGAGGGCAGAGCTGCGGACACCGGACGGAGCGGTGGTCGGGGTCGCCGACGCCTGGTGGTCGCAGGTCGGCGTCGCCTTACAGGTCCGCTACGACGAGGTCGCTCTCGAACCGGACAAGTCGTCCAAGTTGCCGACGCTGGTCGCTCCAGGCCTCATCGTCGTCCAGATAGGCCCGGCACAGCTGCGTGACGAACCGCTGGTGGTGATCCAGGAACTGCGAGCGGCGCACCGCCGCGCTCGGCAACGACCGCCTCCGGAACTCGGGAGCGTTCCTGCGGCACCGGCCGCCTGACCACGGCCGGCCCGGCAGTATCCTCCGGTGGGAGCAAAGGTCCCTTGCTCCCCTCCGAGGTCATCGCATGCGGATGACGACGGTCCCGGTCAGCCGGTCTAGCCAGCTTCGGCCGTCGACGTTGCGGATCGCGGCCGGAATGATCACGAAGGTCAGTGCCGCCCGCACGACCGCGCGCCACACCCCGACCATCTGCGCGCCGTCGAGCCTGGCGACGCGGATTCCGACCACTGCCATACCGGGTGTGAAGCCGAAGAAGGCTGCGGGAATGGCCGTGATCGCCGCCCAGACGCCGACCGACCAGAGGTTGAAGGTCTGCATGACAGCCGGATCCTGAAGGCTGGGGGTCACGAAGAGGGTCGTGACCAGTGAGGCGAGAACCAAATCGATGATCAGCCCGAGAAGGCGTGCGCCGCCGCCCGCCATCGAGCCGACACCCGATTGGGGCAAGCCGAGTCGCTCGCCACGCCACCGCTGCGTAGCCTCGCCACCGGCAGTCGTCTCGTCACCGGCTCCGGGCAGCCATTCTCCGGTCCATCTCGCCACCCGTCCAGGGTATGCCGGTGGCGCGGGCCACATTCGCCCTGGTCGACTACCCGATATCGCCGCCCCGTTAACACCGGCGAAACATACGGGTGACGGTCGGGCAACACCGCGCTCTTAGCGTGAGCCGAAGAGAGTACTGCCGCCGGCAACGAACGAGAAGGAGTCACCGAGGGTGCCCACTACTCCAGACGACATTCAGCGCCTTATCGCCGACGAGAACGTAGAGGTCGTCGACGTCAGGTTCTGCGACCTGCCCGGCGTTATGCAGCACTTCACCGTTCCGGCGAAGGCGTTCAACGAAGAAGCCTACGAAGAAGGCCTGGCCTTCGACGGCTCCTCGGTGCGTGGTTTCCAGTCGATCCACGAATCCGACATGCTGCTCCTCCCGGACCCTGAGACTGCGCGTATCGACCCGTTCCGCAAGGCGAAGACGCTCTCGCTGAACTTCTTCGTGCACGACCCGTTCACCCGTGAGGCGTACAGCCGCGACCCGCGCAACATCGCGCGCAAGGCCGAGCAGTACATCTCCGAATACGGCGTCGCCGACAACGTGTTCTTCGGCCCGGAGGCCGAGTTCTACATCTTCGACTCGATCCGGTTCGACTCGGCCGAGCACGCCTCGTTCCACGAGATCGACTCCGTCGAGGGTTGGTGGAACACCGGTGCCGACGTGCCGGGCGGCAACCAGGGTTACAAGACGAAGTTCAAGGGCGGCTACTTCCCGGTCCCGCCGGTCGACCACTTCGCCGACCTGCGCGACGAGATCGTCCGCAACCTGCAGGGCTCCGGTTTCGAGATCGAGCGCGCGCACCACGAGGTGGGCACCGCCGGCCAGACCGAGATCAACTACAAGTTCAACACGCTGCTGCACGCTGCGGACGACCTGCAGCTGTTCAAGTACATCGTGAAGAACACCGTCTTCGCCGCCGGCAAGACCGCGACCTTCATGCCGAAGCCGCTCGCCGGTGACAACGGCTCGGGCATGCACTGCCACCAGTCGCTGTGGAAGGACGGCACGCCGCTGTTCCACGACGAGTCGGGGTACGCGGGTCTGTCCGACACCGCCCGCCACTACATCGGCGGCCTGCTCAAGCACGCGCCGAGCCTGCTGGCCTTCACCAACCCGACCGTCAACTCGTACCACCGGCTCGTGCCGGGCTTCGAGGCCCCGGTCAGCCTGGTGTACTCGCAGCGGAACCGGTCGGCTTGTGTCCGTATCCCGATCACGGGCAACAACCCGAAGGCCAAGCGCGCCGAGTTCCGGTGCCCGGACTCGTCCGGCAACCCGTACCTCGCGTTCTCGGCGATGATGATGGCCGGTCTCGACGGCATCAAGAACAAGATCGAGCCGCCGGAGCCCATCGACAAGGACCTCTACGAACTTCCGCCGGAGGAGGCTCAGAACGTCAAGCTCGTTCCTGGCGACCTTGGCGCGGTGCTCGACACGCTGGAAGCGGACCACGACTACCTGCTCGAGGGTGGCGTGTTCACTCCCGACGTGATCGAAACGTGGATCTCTTACAAGCGTGAGAACGAGATCGACCCGCTGCGGCTGCGCCCGCACCCGTACGAGTTCTCGCTGTACTACGACGTGTGATCATGCGGTAGGCAACCCCAAGAGCACGCCGGTGGTGAGGTGCGGAAGCGCCCTCACCACCGGCGTTTCTTATGGGTCCTTCGTGGTACGGCTACTCCGACGTGGAAAGAACCTTCAGATCGACGCCTGCTCGCTCGATGCGGCCACGCGGGTCGTCCACCAGTTTGCGGCGCTCGAGATCCATCAGCCCCAGCGTGCACGTGATCTCCGCGGAGAGGGTGCCGTCGACCTTGTAGATGTTCGAGTCCATGTGGAAGGTCTTGCCGGTGCCGAACTTGGCGTCACAGGTCACGTCGACGACATCGCCTGCACGAAGCTCGCGGCGAAACACGATATGGGACTCGAGCAGCACGAAGGCAAGATTCGCGTCGCGCATGCCGGAGTTGAGGCCGCCGGCGAGCTCCATCAGCTCGAGTCTGGAGACCTCACCGTATGAGTGATAGACGGCGTGGTTGAGATGCCCAAGGGTGTCCAGCTCGTAATGACGCACCTTGATCCGGGTGCGAAATGGCTCGCGCACAGTCACCGGTCCACTGTAAGCGCCACTCACCCTCCGCGACGCCGAGTGTGAGCAAGGGACCTTTGCTACCACCTCGTCCCTTCCGGGCAGGTGGTAGCAAAGGTCCCTTGCTCACCTACCGCAGGTCAGAGCGGTCAGCCCTGGTAAAAGAGGGTCTCCACGACCGCATGAGCACGTCGCGTCGTCCGCCGATAGGCGTCGAGAAACTCGCCTGGATCGTCATCGGCCGAGTAACCGAGCACTCGCGCGACCGCGGCCAGATCTCGCCCGGAGCTGGGGATCTCGTCGACGGCCTTCCCGCGGACCAGCATCCCGGCATTGCGAACACGTGTCGCCAGCAGCCAGGCCTCGGTCAGCGATTCGATCTCTGCGGGCTCGGCCAGTCCCGCGTCCGCCGCGGCTTTCAGTGCCCCGATCGTCGAGGTGGTCCGAAGCCCTTCGACTTCATGTCCGTGGCGCAGCTGCATGAGCTGCACGGTCCATTCCACATCGGCGAGCCCTCCGCGACCGAGTTTCGTGTGCCGTGTCGGATCGGCGCCCTTGGGCATCCGCTCCGTGTCCACTCGGGCCTTGATCCGCCTGATCTCCCGCACCCGCACCGCGTCGAGACCGGCTTGCGGGTATCGAATGGGGTCGATCATCTCGATGAACCGAGCACCAAGGTCCTCGTCGCCGGCGATGAATCGGGCCCGGAGCAGCGCTTGCGATTCCCAGACCTCCGCCCACCGACCGTAGTAGCTGCGGTAGGACTCGAGGGTTCGCACCAACGGGCCGCTCCGCCCCTCCGGACGGAGATCGGCGTCGACGACCAACGCAGGGTCTGGGCTGGGAGCTCCGAGGATCTTGCGCACCGTCTCCGCGACCGAAGAAGCGAACTTCGCGGCTTCGGAGTCCGACACCCCTTCTGACGGCTCGCACACGAAGAGAACGTCTGCGTCAGATCCATAGCCGAGTTCGGCCCCGCCGAGGCGGCCCATACCGATGACGGCGATTTTCGCGGGAGTCTGGCCGAGCTCAGCCTGACGCTGGCGAAAAGCAGCGGCCAAGGCACCTTGAAGCACGGCGACCCATACGCTCGACAACGCCGCGCAGACCGCTGGAACGTCCAGCAGCCCGAGCAGATCCGCCGACGCGATCCGCAGCATCTCGTGACGGCGGAGTGATCTCGCGGCCGCGACCGCGGCGTTCAAACCCGGTTGCCGCCGCACTGCGGCTCGCAGCGAGGTGGCCACCTCAGCGGGAGTGCGACCGGCAAGCCGCGCGGGATCACCGAGCAGCTGCAGTACTTCGGGTGCTCTCGCCAGCAGGTCGGGCACGAGTCGCGAGGTACCCAGCAGAAATGCGAGCCGCTCGACGACGGCGCCCTCGTCCCGGAGAACCCTGAGGTACCAAGGCGTTTCCTCAAGCGCTTCGGAGACCTTCCGATAAGACAACAGCCCGCGGTCAGGGTCCGGGGTATCGGCGAGAAGGTCCAGCAAAACCGGCAGCAGAGCCTGCTGGATGGCCGCCCGACGCGACATTCCCGCGGTCAAGGCCTTGATGTGCTGCAGGGCACCGTCCGGAGCGGCATAGCCGAGCGCGGCGAGACGGCTCTCTGCCTGTTTCGTGGTCAGCCGGAGCGCTTCGGTCGGCACGTTCGCGACAGATTGCAGCAGAGGCCGGTAGAAGAGTTTTTCGTGAAGCCGTCGGATGCTCTGCAGGTGGCGGCGGAACTCCGCCAGCAAGACGTCCCCTTCGCTCTTGCCCCGAGCCGGCCGCACTCCGCTCGCCCGCGCGATCGTTCGCAGCTCGCTGACGTCCGAAGCCGCAGGGAACAGATGCGTACGCCGGAGTCTGCGAAGCTGAAGCCGATGCTCGATAGTCCGGAGAAATTCGTATGACGATGCGAGCTCGGCGGCGTCCTTCCGGCCGACGTAGCCGCCGTCGCCCAGGGCGGCGAGTGCGTCCATCGTGGACGGAGAACGCAGCTCGGCGTCGATCCGGCCGTGGACCAGTTGGAGCAACTGCACGGCGAACTCGACGTCGCGGAGGCCTCCGCGCCCCAGCTTCAGCTCCCGCTCGGCGTGTGCCGAAGGGACATGACCTTCGACGCGTCGCCGCATCTTCTGGACTTCGGGGACGAAGTTCTCCCGATCGGCCGCAGCCCACACCTTCGGTGCGACCATCTCCGCGTACTGACGCCCGAGCTCGACGTCACCTGCGACCGGCCGTGCTTTGAGCAACGCCTGGAACTCCCAGGTCTTGGCCCACTTCTGGTAATAGGCGGCGTGCCCGTCGAGAGTCCGGACCAAGGCACCCGCCTTACCCTCCGGACGCAACGCCGCATCGACCTCGAAACAGGCCTTACCGACCACGCGCATCATCGTGCTGGCCAGCCGCGTGGAGATCGACAGATCTCCATCGCCCACGAAGATGACGTCCACGTCACTCACGTAGTTCAGCTCTCGGCCACCGCATTTGCCCATCGCGATCACGGCCAGCCGTCCTTCGGCACCTGCCCCCACCTCAGCCTCCGCGACCAGCAGCCCCACTGTCAGCGCGGCCTCGGCCAGCGTGGTGAGCTGGGCTCCGATCTCGGCATACGGGGGTTGGCGAAGGCCGGGTTCGACCAGATGTCCGAGGTCGGCCGCTGCGATGCCGAGGAGCAGCTCGCGGTAGCCGACGCGAAGAGCCTGCTCCGACTCAAGCCCAGTGAGCACTTCTCCTTCCGGCCGCAAGTGGTCGAGGAGACTGCTCACGTATTGATCCGGCTCGGTGCTCTTCTGTCGTTCGAGGGTCTTCCAGCAGCCGGTATTCGAGACCAAGAAGTCCGCGAGTGCGCTCGAGGTGCCCAAGACGCCGAGCATCCGGCCGCGGAAGGTGCGATTGGTGCGGAGCGCCTGGTCGAGTCCGTTCCAGGTGGCAGGGTCGGCTTCCCTGATCCGGTCCAGGCCGCTCAAGGCGAGATCGGGATCCGCCGCCCGGGAAAGTGCGGACAACACGTCGGCGGCGGAGCCGTCCGGGCCGGATTCAGTCCACCAACCGGCAGCACGCAGCTGCCCGTCGGCACGGGGATCGGTGAAGCCGTATCTCGCCACGGAAGCGGTCGGCCTGGCGCGCTCAACCATCGGCTTCCACCGTAGTCGCCCTCCCGCCCGTGGCCAGACGGACGCGCAAGGGAGCAAGGGACCTTTACTACCACGTCGGCTCGGGCGGTAGCAAAGGTCCCTTGCTCCCTCAGGCGGCGATCCTGCCGACTTCCTGTTCTGGAACGGGCGGGACGGGGGTGGTGAAGCTGCCGGCGTTGACGGGGCTCCGCCGTGAAAGGAGGTAGATCCCGATACCGATCGCGAGGCCCGCGACGCCAACGGCGATCGTCCCCACAGTGCCGGTCGAGGTCACGAGGCCGGCACCGGCACCGACGATGGCGGCCGCCGGAAGTGTGAACAGCCACGCGGTCACCATGCGGCCGGCCGTGCGCCAGCGAACCGGTGACTCATTCCGGCCTACGCCGGAGCCGACGATGCCGCCGGAGCAGACGTGGGTCGTCGAAAGCGGAAAGCCGAAGTTCGTCGAGGCGAGGATGACGGCCGCCGAACTGGTCTGCGCGGCGAAGCCCTGTGGGCCATCGATATCGGTAAGGCCTTTACCCAGCGTGTAGGTGATTCGCCAGCCACCCAGGTACGTGCCGAGCGCCAGTGCCAGCGCGGCGCTGACGATCACCCAAAGCGGCGGCCCGGCCCCGGCTGGGAGCGCTCCGGCGGTGATCATCGTCAGTGTGATGACACCCATGGTCTTCTGCGCGTCGTTCGTGCCGTGCGCGAGCGAGACCAGCGACGCGGAGATGATCTGGCCGACTCTGAAGCCTGCGGTACGACCGCGGCGGACGAAGATCCGGTAGACGAAGTACGTCACGACCATCGCGACGAGGCCGGCCAACACCGGCGACAGCGCCGCGGGAACCAGCACCTTCTCGACGATCTTTCCGAAATGGACGGAGTCCGTTCCGGCCGACACCCACGTGGCGCCGATCAGCCCTCCGAACAGCGCGTGGGACGAGCTGGACGGCAGGCCGATGAACCAGGTGATCAGGTTCCACACGATCGCCCCGACCAGGCCCCCGAAGACGATCGACGGACCGATCTTGGTGTCGTCGACCAGTCCATTCGAGATGGTCTTCGCCACCTCGACCGACAGGAAGGCTCCGACCAGGTTCAGGACTGCGGAGATCGTCACCGCGACCCTGGGGCGCAACGCCCCGGTGGCGATCGACGTCGCCATCGAGTTGGCCGTGTCATGGAACCCGTTTGTGAAATCGAAAATTAGGGCCGTGACGACGACGAGCACGACCAACAGTGAGGGCTCCACCCCGACCTCCGAACCCTTCGAAACTCCCCTCGCAAGGTACCTGACGGCAAGACCCGAGCGTTAACAACCCATACGGATTTGAGACATAAGTCGTTAAGCCATCGGCAATGTACGTTGACGGTCCGCAGCCGGGGCGAGGTCACCGGACACCAGTCGGACGAAGCGATGGGCGAACGGCCGCCAGGTTTCGGTGATATCGGCATGCACCTTGGCGAGGTTTTCCGGGGTCAGTACGTCCGGCCGGGTGAGTTCCGCCATTTCAGGTGCCTGCCGTGCCCAACCGAGGACCACATCCGGCGTGGTCTCGATGTGGAACTGGACACCGTAGGCACAACGGTCGAATCGGAAAGCCTGGTAGGCATACCGCGGGGAGGAGGCGAGAAGCTCGGCACCCGCGGGCAGCCGAGTGATCCCGTCGTTGTGGAACTGCAGGACGTCCTGCATGAGCGGCAGGTCTGCGAACAGCGGGTCGGTCCACGCAGCGTCCTTCTTGGACACAAGCCCCGGGCCGACCTCGGGCCCTTGATCGCCCTTGCTGACGCTGCCGCCCAGTGCCACGGCCAGCAGCTGGCCGCCGAGACAGATCGCAAGTACCGGGAGCCGCGCGCCCGCGGCCTTCGAAAGCAGCTTCCGCACGTCCGCGAGCCATGGATGAGCCTCGTCGTCGTTGGCGCCCATCCCGCCGCCAAGGCATACGACGCCGGAGTATCCGTCAAGATCGGCGGGGAGAGTCTGATCGGGCAGCAACCGGATGTCGAGCTCGGCGCCTGCCTCGGTGAGCCAGTCGCCAAGGGGGCCGATCGGGTCTGATTCATCTGGCTGGATGACGAGCAACTTGGGAGCGGTCACCTCCCCAGCCTACGACCGCACAGAGAGCAAGGGACCTTTGCTATCGCGAGGGGCCGGTAGCAAAGGTCCCTTGCTCCTCTAACTGTCAGCAGGCACAACGCGGGGTGGGGGCGGAGGTGCCCGCGGGCACCAGGGCGTCTCGCTCAACGGGATAGCCGGCCGCCTGCCAGGCCGTGATACCACCGGACAGGCGTTTGACCTTGAAGCCGAGCTCTGCGAGCTTCAAAGCGCCCTTGGTCGCGGCGTTGCAGTAGACGCTCTCGCAGTAGCAGATGTAGACGAGTTCACGGTCGAGCCCACTGACTGATTCTGCTGTCATGTCCCGGTAGGGGAGATTGATCGCACCGGGGATGCGAGCGGACGCGAAGGCCTCGGGAGCTCTGGTCTCGACGACCACGTACCCGCGCTGCGCCTCAGAGGCGAGATCTCGGACCAGGTCGTCCGGATCGACCTCGAGAGCGAGTTCGGCGCGCAGGTGCGCGGCCGCGGTCGCGCTGTCCAGAGCCGGAAACGTCAGTACGCGGGGTTCGGTCGTCATGGCTCAATCCTCGTGGTCAGTGATCATCCACAACATCGGAGAATCCAGGTCTTGGCGGCAGCTAGCCTGGAGATTCCTGGCGGACACGACGATCGACCTGGAGTTCTGTGGACCTCGATGATCTCGACTGGCAGCTGCTCGAACTGCTCCAGTCCGATGGCCGACTGACCTACTCGGAGCTCGGCCGGCGAGTGTCGCTGTCCGCACCCGCGGTGACCGAGCGGGTTCGTCGGCTCGAGGAGAAGGGAATCATCACCGGGTACTCGGCAAGTGTCGATCTGACGAAGCTCGGGCTTCCGATAGAAGCGATAGTCCGTGCGAAGGTGCGCAGCCTGGACACGACACGCTTCCGCGAAACCATTCTCCCGTTGCCCCAGGTGCTCGACGCCGACCACGTCACGGGCGACGAGTGCTGGTTGGTCCGAGTTGCCTGCCGGAACACGGCGGAACTGGAAGAACTCGTAGAGCGGATGCAGCGCTACGGCGAGACGACCACCTCGCTGGTCTTCTCGTCGCCTGTGCGCCGACGCGCGATCGGCCGGGAAAGCTGCTGAGCAACCCGCGGGGGAGCAAGGGACCTTTGCTACCACTTCGGCGAGGGCAGACATGAAAAGAGGCAGGGCCCTGACCGGGGAGAACCTGTTGGGGTTCTCGACCCTGGTCAGGACCCTGTCCTGAAGTTAGTCCGGCGGTGTCCTACTCTCCCACAACC
>NZ_JBHXIB010000048.1:0-55505 GCF_042723975.1 Amycolatopsis sp. NPDC058340
GTGTTGGTGGCCCCGGGGGTCCGGGGGCGTGTCGCCAAAGCCACTTTCGCGACGTGTTTTGTCCCTAATGTGGCTTTCGCGACATCCGCACCAGGTCCGGGGGCGCACGCGCCGCGCTCAAGCCTGGGCGCGGAGACCGTCGACGAGGATCGACAGCAATCGCGGCCCGCGCGCGTCGAGTTCCGCGTCGTCCAGCCGCGACAGCCAGCCGATGAGCACGATGACGTCCCGGGCCTCGGCGTCGGCGCGGACGCTGCCATCCGAGCGGCCGGCGGCCAGCAGCAGCTCCAGCGCTTCGCCGATCGGGCCGAGGCTGTGGGCGGCGAGGTCGCGCCACGTCGCCGCCTCGACGGCCGCGAACACGTCGCGTTTCACCCTCGCGTACGCGGCCACCCGGTCGAACCATGCGGCCAGGGCGTCCAGCGGCCGGTGCTCGGCCAACAGCAGCGGAGCGGCGGCGACCAGATCCTCCACATCGCGGCGATAAACCTCGGCGAGGAGGTCCTCGCGGGTCGGGAAGTGCCGATAGAGCGTGCCCTGCCCGATGCCGCACGCCTTCGCGACCGCGTTGAGCTTCAGTTCCCCCGGCTCGTGCACGAGGGCGCGCGCCGCTTGGAGGATCCGCTCGCGATTGCGCTGGGCATCCGCGCGACGAGGGCTGCTCTCGGTAGAAGCGGACACGTGTCCGCTAAGCTGGTCGGGGTAACCGGACATGTGTCCACTCTAGGCGGAGGATGTTCATGACCCTTTCCGGCAAGGTCGTCGCCATCACCGGAGCCAGCAGCGGAATCGGCGAGGCGACCGCCCGGCATCTGGCCTCGCTCGGCGCGCCGGTCGTCCTGGGTGCCCGCCGCGCCGATCGGCTGGCCGAGCTGGTCGCCGAGATCGAGGCGGGCGGCGGGCGGGCGGCCGCCACGCGGGTGGACGTCACCGACGCCGGCGACCTCGAAACCCTGGTCGACGTCGCCGTCGAGCGCTTCGGCCGCCTGGACGTCTTCGTGGGCAACGCCGGTGTCGCCGAGCTCGGCCCGCTCGCCGATCTCGACGTCGACGGCTGGTCCGCGATGGTCGACGTCAACCTCAAGGGGGTCCTGCACGGGATCGCCGCCGCCCTGCCGGTGTTCCGAAGGCAGGGCAGCGGTCATTTCGTCACCGTCGTTTCGACGGCGGGCCTGCGCATCGTCCCCACCCAGGCGGTGTACGCCGCCACCAAGAACGCGGTCCGCACCCTGATGGAGGGGCTCCGGCAGGAGAGCACCGACGGCGCCCTGCGGACGACGTCGATCTCGCCGGGCTACGTCCGCACCGCGCTCTCCGGTCACGCCGAACTCGGGATCGACCCGGCGGCGGTCGCCAGGGCGATCGCCTTCGCGATCGAGCAGCCCGAAGACGTCGAAATCGGCGATCTGACCATCCGGCCGACTCGCCAAGGTTGATGTTGACCTGGGGAAATGACCCGGTTTGGGACGGCAGCGTGTGCGAACGGGCAAGACCTGCGACAATGGACGGCGAGATCGGGGCATCGAATGGGCTCAGACTCGCTATGAAGAGCAGGTAAAAAAGTATGGCTCAGGGCAGCGTTAAGTGGTTCAACGGCGAAAAGGGCTTCGGCTTCATCGCTCAGGACGACGGCGGACCGGACGTTTTCGTGCACTACTCGGAGATTCAGGGCACCGGCTTCAAGTCCCTGGACGAGGGGCAGCGCGTCGAGTTCGAAATCGGCCAAGGTCAGAAGGGCCCGCAGGCCCAGCGCGTCGTCGCCATCTGACTTTCTCTCACGCCGAAGGCCTCCATCCGTACCGGGTGGGGGCCTTCGGGCGTTTCGGCTACCGATATCGTCGGAGCATGCTTGTGATCGTTCGTGAGCACCCGTGCGGCCGGACACGGTGAGCCGCTCCGCCCTGGAGCCCGAGCAGGTCGGGCGGAAGGTGCGGTTGCGCGAGGTCGGCCTCCGGGACCGCCGGGTCCTGATGGGCTTCGACCGTGACATGGCCCGCGAGGCGACGCCGCTGATCGGCGGCGGGCACCGGCATTGGGCTTCGCACCGCTCGGGGTCCGCGGGCGACGACATCCACTTCGGCATCGAGACGGTGCGCGGCCGGATGCTGGTCGGCTCGGTCTGCACCATCGGCGCCGACCCGGTGACCGGCCGGTTCGGCTACGGCATCGGGATCGCCCCGCGCCACCAGCGCTGCGGCTACGCCACGGACGCCATCACCGTCCTGCTGGCGCATATGTTCGGGCAGCGCGGTTTCCGCAAATGCGAGGTCACCGTGTACGGCGGCAACGTCGCGTCGCTCTCGCTGCACGGCGGCCTCGGCTTCCGCGAGGAAGGCAGGCTGCGGGACACCGAGGTGGTGCGCGGCGAGATCAAGTACCTGGTGCGCATGGGCATAACGGCCGAGGAGTTCGCCGCACGGCCTCCCTACGCGCTCGGCGACCTCGGCAGGCGTGGCCAGCACCGGCGGCCCCGGCGCGGCAAGCACTGGCGTACGCCCGCCGCGATCAGCGGCTGATCATCCCGGATTCGTAGGCGAAGACGACCGCCTGGACGCGGTCGCGGAGGCCGAGTTTCGTGAGGATGCGGCCGACGTGCGTCTTCACCGTCCCGGGTGAGAGGAACAGCAGCTCGGCGATCTCGGCGTTGGACAGGCCACGGGCCAGGTGCCGCAGCACCTCCTGTTCGCGCCCGGTGAGCAGGGCGAGCCGGTCGTCCGGCGGCGCCGCGGGCAGGCCGGTGACGACGCGGTCGAGCAGCCGCCGGGTGACGGTGGGCGCGAGCGTGGCTTCACCGGAGGCGACGACGCGGACGCCGGCGAGCAGATCAGGCGCCAGCGCGTCCTTCAGCAGGAAGCCGCTGGCCCCGGCCTGGAGCGCGGCGTAGACGTATTCGTCCAGGTCGAACGTGGTCAGCACCAGGACACGGGCCCGGTGGGCCGCGGCGATCGCGGCGGTGGCCTCGACGCCGTCCATCTCGGGCATCCGGATGTCCATGAGCACCACGTCCGGATCGAGGTCCGCCACCAGCGCGACGGCCTCCGCGCCGTCGCCGGCCTCGCCGACGACGTCGATGTCGTCCGCGTTGTCCAGGATCATCCGCAGGCCGGTGCGCACGAGCGACTGGTCGTCGGCGATGACCACCCGGATCGTCATGACGGCAGGGTCGCGCGGACGGCGAAACCGCGTTCCGGACGCGGCCCCGCGTCGAAGGTGCCGCCCAGTACGTTCACCCGTTCCCGCATGCCTTCGAGGCCGTGCCCGGAGCCGGACGGCTCTTCCGCGGCGCTGCCGTCGTCGGTCACTTCGATCTCCAGCGTCTCGGGCTCATACCGCATCACGATAGTCACCGACGCCGCCGGACCGGCGTGTTTCAACACGTTCGTCAGCGCCTCCTGCACGATCCGGTACGCCGCCAGGTCCACTGTGGACGGAAGAGGTCGCGGTTCGCCTTCGACCCGGAACTCGACCGGCGTGCCCGCGGAGCGGACGTCGGCGGCCAGCCGCGGCAGGCGTTCGGCACCGGGCCGGGGCTCCCAATCCGGCTCCTCCTGGCCGAGCGCGCCGAGCAGCCGCCGGATCTCGCCCAACGCGGTCCGCCCGGTGTCGACGATGGCGTCCAGCGCCTCCCGCGTTCGTTCCGGCCGCCGCTCCAGCTCGGCTTGGGCACCCTGTGCCTGCAGCACCACCACGGAAAGCGCGTGCGCGACGACGTCGTGCAGTTCGCGGCTGATCCGCCCGCGTTCGGCGGCGACCGCCAGCGCGGCCTGGGTGTCGCGCTCGCGTTCGAGGTCGGCGGCCCGCTGTTCCAGCACCGAAAGGCGGATCCGCCGTTGCCGCGTGTTCAGCCCGGCCAGCCACGCCACCGCCAGCGACAACCCGATCCCAGGGAACCCGCCCCAGTCCTGCACCTGGTCGTCCTTGGGCCCGGGCGGCGCCAGCGGATCGATGATGATGATCCGCGGCGGTACCGGAGCCGGTTCCCGCGAATTCGATTCGGCGGCGTGGATCATCCACGCGCCGGTGACCAGCAGGCTCGCCGCCAGCAGGGTGAACGAAAGCCGCCGAGATCCCCAGGCCGCCACGGAGAAGAGGCCGATCAGCGCCACGACGTCGACCGGGCGGAGATCGTTGCCCATGACCAGATGCAGGAGAGAGACGGTCACACCGGTCACGAAGGTGATCACGGGAGTGCGGTGCCGGACGAGCAGGGAAGCCAAGGACACCAAGGAGGTCAGCCACCAGTCGAAGCCCTCCGGATCGTCGCTCGCGACCACAGTGGACAGTCCGACGAGCGCGGTCAGCCCGATGTCCACGGCCTTCGGATGGTTCCTGAGGAAGGAGAGCACCGGCCGAGCGTAATCCCGGATCGGGGCGTCGCGGATCCCTCTCGCGGCAGACATCGGGATACGACCTGCGGCAGACGCGCGAACACGGCATCGGGTCCCAAGCTGGACGCAGGAAGATCCCCGACAGAAACGGAATCCTCATGAGAAGGCTTCTCGTCGCTCTGGTCGCCCTAGCCGGCATGGTGTCCTTGGCGAGCCCGGCCGCGGCGGCCCCACGACTGAAGTTGCCGCCGCCGACCGGCTCGCATCCCGTCGGCTCCACCGATCTGCATCTGACCGACTCCTCGCGCCAGGACCCCTGGGTGCCGTCCGGGCCGCGTGAGCTGATGGTGTCGATGTTCTACCCCGCGCTGGTGCCGTTCGGCGCGAAACGGCCGTACCTCACCCCGGCCGAGGCCAAGGCGTTCCTGACCGAATCGGGCCTCCCCGACGTCGACCCCGGCCTGCTCTCCGGGCTCCGGACCAGCGCCAGGGTCGACGCCCCGCCGCTGCCGGGGAAGCACGCGCTCGTCGTCCTGTCGCCGGGATTCGGCAAACCGCGCACCACGCTCACCGGGCTGGCGGAAGAGCTGGCGAGCAAGGGTTTCGTGGTCGCGCTCATCGGCCACAACCACGAATCCCACGGCACCGCCTTCCCCGACGGGCACGTCACCGGATGCACCGCCTGCGGATCCGACTCCACGCTGATCCCGCCGATCCGTTCCGCGGACGTCTCCTTCGTCCTCGACACCCTGACCAAGCCTTCGTCGCGCTGGTTCCGGCTGATCGACCGGACGCGGATCGGGATGGCCGGGCATTCCATCGGCGGGTACAGCACGCCGACCACGATGGTCGACGACCGGCGGATCCGGGCGGGCGCCGACCTCGACGGCAGGCTGTGGTCGCCGATCCCCGCGTCCGGGATCGACCGGCCGTTCCTGCTGCTCGGCCGCGAAAGCGAGTACACCCCGGCCGGGCCCGACACGACCTGGGCGGGCAGCTGGCCGAACCTCACCGGCTGGAAGCGCTGGATCAGTGTCGCGACGGCCGGGCACGCGTCCTTCACCGACGTCGGCGTCCTCGGTGAACAGCTCGGCCTGAGCAAACCCGGCCTGCTCGGTGGCGAGCGCGGAATGCTGCTGACCAGGACATACGTCTCCGCGTTCTTCGACGCGAACCTGCGCGGCGGGCATCAGCCCCTGCTCGGAGGGCCGGTGGCGGAGAACCCCGAGATCAAGTTCTGGAACTAGCCGATCGAGACCCCGGTGAGGCCGGCGGAGTACTCCCAGAGCCGCTCGGCCTCACCGGGGTCGATCGCGTACGGGCGCACGCCGACCCATTCGCCTTCTTCGGCGGCGATCTCGGCGACGTCGCAGTCCTCGCAGTACAGCCCGCCCAATCCGTCGAGCCGCGGCGACGTCGCCGCCCAGACCTGGGTGGCCGCGCCCTGCTCCGGCGATTTGAAGTCCGGGTCGGCCTGGTTCCCGTGCTCGTCGATCCAGCCGCGCTCGACCATCTCCTCCCGCCGCAGATGCCGCTGCAGGGGAGTGAGGATGGCGCCCGGATGCAGGCTGAACGCGCGGATCCCGTGTTCGGCGCCGAGCTTGTCCAGTTGCACCGCGAACAGCACGTTCGCCGTCTTGGCCTGGCCGTAGGCGAGCCAGCGGTCGTAGCCGCGTTCGAACTGGACGTCGTCCCAGCGCATCGCCGACGAGTGATGGCCGGAGGAGGCCACCGTGACGACGCGGGCGCCGCCGCCGGCCTTCAGCGCGGGCCAGAGGCGGTTCACCAGGGCGTGGTGACCGAGATGGCAGATCGCGAAATGCGACTCCCAGCCGGGGCCGACCCGCCGTTCCGGCGCGGCCATGATGCCGGCGTTCGCGATCAGGACGTCGATCGGTCGGCCGGTGCCGAGGAAGCGGCGGGCGAACGCTTCGACGCTCGCCAGGTCGGCGAGGTCGAGGTCGCCGACCTCCGTGCCGGAGATCCCGGCGAGGGCGGCCTCGGCGTCGGCCGGACGGCGAGCGGGGACGACCACCTGCGCGCCGGCGTTCGCCAGCGCCCGCGTGGTTTCCAGGCCCAGCCCGGAATATCCGCCGGTGACGAGGGCGAGCTTGCCGGAGAGGTCGATGCCGTCCAGTACTTCGGCGGCGGTGCTGCGCTCGCCGAAGCCGGAGCCGATCTTGTGTTGTGCGGTGATCATGAGGCGGACGCTAAGAGCTAGAGGGCTCTCTAGGTCAAGGCGCTATCGTCGGTCCGGTGACGGAACTCGCGATCGGCCAGGTCACCGAGCGGACGGGCCTCAGCGTCCACGCGCTTCGGTTCTACGAGAAGGAAGGGCTGCTCGCGGCGCCGGTGAAACGGGACGCGGCCGGGCGCCGCGTGTACACCGAACACGACGTCGAATGGCTGCTGAACTGCACGAAATTCCGGGCGTCCGGAATGCCGCTCGCCGTCATCCGCGAATTCGCCGGACTCGTCCGCCAAGGGCCGGGAAACGAGGAAAAGCGGCTCGAGCTGCTGCGGGAACACCAGAACACCGTCCGCGACCGGATCGCCGAGCTGGCCGATTGCCTGGAGCTGATCAGCCGGAAGGTCGAGGTCTACGAGGAGCATGTCGCGCGGGGGACCGCGAACGAGCTCTGGCGGTAGCGCGTCACGTTTCGCGCGGCGGCTTCGTCCCAGTGACATGACTACGCAGCTCACCAGGTTCACCGACCAGAAGACGATTCTGCTGAAGACCTTCAAACGGGACGGGACGCCCGTCGGGACGCCGGTCAACATCGCCGTCGAAGGCGATCACGCGTACATCCGGACGTATGACGCGGCGTGGAAGGCCAAGCGGATGCGCAACGATCCGCGGGTCGAGATCACCCCGTCGACGTTCCGCGGCGTCCCGACCGGAGAGCCCGCGAACGCGCGGGTCCGCCTGCTCGACGGTGCCGAGGCGCGGCACGCGGCCGCCCTCCTGGCGAGGAAACATCCGCTCTTGCACGGCTTCCTCGTCCCGCTCTTCCACCGGCTGAAGAAGTACAGGACACTCCATTACGAAGTCCGGACCGACGAGCCGTAGAGTCCACAGTGGACAGACGTTGCCACCCGATCGGTGCAACGTTTCGCCTGGCGATGGGCAAGGGCGGCCCCTAAGCTTTGCCGCTCGTGACCTGCGAGGTGAGACGATGAGGTCCTTCGGCGCGGCGGATCCGGTCAAGGTGGCGCTCGCCGGGCTCACCACGATGGCCCTCGGCATGGCGGCGGCGCTCAACGCCGATGCCTTGCCGGTGATCGGCGGCGGCACCACGTATTCCGCCGAATTCTCCGACGCGGGCGGCCTGCGCGCCGACAACGACGTCCGGATCGCCGGGGTGAAGGTCGGCAAGGTGTCCGAGATCGACCTCGAAGGCGATCGCGTGCTCGTCTCCTTCCGGGTGAAGGACGCCTGGGTCGGCGACGCCACGAGCGCATCCATTCAGATCAAGAACGTCCTGGGGCAGAAGTACTTGGCGCTCGACCCGCGCGGCGAAGCGATCCTCGATCCCGGAGACCCGATCCCGCTGAGGCGGACCACCGCGCCGTACGACGTCCTTGAAGCGTTTCGGGATTTGTCGAAAACCGTCGACGCCATCGACGTCGGCCAGCTGGCGAAAAGCTTCGACACGATTTCGGCGACTTTCGCCGATACTCCGGCCGACGTCCGCTCCGCGCTAGACGGGGTCGCGAAACTCTCCGGCACCATCGCCTCCCGGGACCGGCAGCTCCGGACGCTCGTCGCGAACACGCGACAGGTCTCGCAGACCCTCGTCGACCGCGACACCGAGGCCCAGCGGCTGATCCAGGACGGCAACGCGCTGCTGCGCGCGATCTCCACCCGGCAGCAGGCGATCAAGGATCTGCTCGACGGCTCGAAACGGCTCGCGACCGCGCTCGACGGCATCATCGCCGACAACGACGGGCAACTGGGCCCGGTACTCGAACAACTCGACCGGCTGACGTCGATGCTCCAGCGCAATCAGGATTCGCTGGCCAAGGGGATCGCCGCGTTCGCGCCGGCGATCCGCGTGCTCACCAACGTCGCGGGCAACGGGCGCTGGATCGACGGCTACCTGTGCGGGCTGGTCCTGCCCACCTTCGGCCCGCTCAACGAAAAGGGCTGTTTCGACTCGTGAGTGGCAAGGACGGTTCTAACCGTCCTTGCCACTCACGAGCCCAACGCTCTCCTGCTACGGCTTTGCCCTACGCAACCAGAACAGTCCGATCACCGGCAGCACCAGCGGGATGAAGAGGTAGCCCTGCCCGTACACCGACCACACGGTGGCGTGCGGGAAGGCCTCGCGGTCGAAGAGGCTGAACGTGCCGACGGTCAGCACGCCGAGCAGTTCGACGCCGCAGGCGATCAGCGCGACCCGCCACCAGCCCGCGCCGCGGCGGGCGAGTGCCACCGTGGCCAGCAGGTAGACGACGGCCGCGAACGCGGAGAGGGCGTAGGCCAGCGGGGCTTCGTGGAACTTCGTGCTGATCTGCACAGCGGCCCGTGAGGTCGCCGCCAGCGCGAAGATCGCGTACACGGCGACCAGGATCCGTCCCGGGCCGGAGGCCTTGTCCGTCGCGGTGTCCACCGTCTTCTCCTCGGTTTCTTCAGGCACTGGCACCCGCCCACACCTCGTGCAGCCGCAGCACCATCACCGGGATGGCGAGACAGGCGATCCCGAGGATCGCGGTGCTCGCGCGGGTGCGCTCGGCCAGCGCCCAGAAGGTCCCGAGCGGGAGCACGACCAGGCAGCCGATCAGGTAGGCGAGATAGGTGGCCATGCTGCCGGGGCGGCCGCCGCCGATCAGCAGGACGACCCCGATCACGAGCTGGGCGACCAGGAGCACTTCGAGCACGGCGAGGCCGGCGAGCAGCGCGTTGTCCGGCAGCTTCTTGCGCGCCGCCTGCACGAAACTCCACACCGCGACCAGCGTCGCGCAGATCGCGACGGTCACCGCGAACCCTGTGATCACGTCGGCCTCCTTACCCGCTCCACCGGCGACAACGTACCTCCGGGCGGATCATCGCCGACGGGCGACCGGCAGGCCGCGTGGCAGGCGCCACGGGGCGGGACAGTGGTCCAGACCTCGGGTGAATAGATCACGAAGCGCGCTCGGTTGGCGCTCTGTCAATTCCGTCGCGCAATATTGATTTCTGTACCTCGACCTGGGATTACGACGCCGGTTCGTTCCTGTTACACACCGACCGGGTGGTTGGAATCCGAGTTGATCTCACGCTGGGTACCCCTACCATTCGGTAGATTTCGAATTCACGTCCCTGAACAGCCCATCCGAACCCCCGATATGGCGGATTGGCCGTTCGGGGTCCGGCAGGTGGAATATTCTGCATCGCGATGGTGCACATGGCCCATCCGATTGGTGCCAAGGAGGGGCTGTTCGATGGACGTCCGGTACGAAGCGTATTGCTTCGCCGATCCACTGTTCTTCGACGAACAGCGGGAAACGGGGGACGCCGCCGACGATTTCGCCTCCCTGCTGCCCGCCCCGAGGGACGGCTGGCGCACCGGGGTGCGTGGAGTGTGGCGGTTGTTGCACCCTGTTGCTCGAAACCTTCCCTTGCAGGGCTGGAAAATCCACGTGTCCGCAGGTTTGGCCAACGCCGAGCGGGTGCTCGTGAAGGTGCACGAGCATTGTGTCGAGCACGCCGTGTCCTACAAGCATCTGCGTTCGCGGACGACCCTGCTCGCCAGGAATTCCAAATATGCCCCGCGTGACGGAAGCGGTAAGTTACTGACTCTTTATCCAGCTGACAACAACGAGCTCGAGCGTGTTCTCGTCGCGTTGTCGGCGAAGCTCGACGGCGAACCAGGGGCGTACATTCTCAGTGATCTTCGGTATGGCGCCGGGCCGCTCTACGTCCGCTACGGCGGATTCGCCGAGCAATGGGTCGAACTGGACGGCAAGCGGGTTCTCGCGGTCCGTAAACCGGACGGCACGCTGGTCCCGGACAAGCGCGAACCGACCTTCTCCGTACCCGACTGGGTGACGATTCCGGAGTTCCTCGCCCCTCATCTCGCAGCTCGCAAGAGCGGCAGCGCGGATCAGTTCCCCTATCAGGTGAAAAGTTCTCTGCACTTTTCCAACGGCGGGGGCGTGTACCTCGCCGACCGGAAGTCCGACGGCGAACGGGTGGTCCTCAAGGAAGCCCGTCCGTTCGCCGGCCTGGACCGTGACGAGGTCGACGCCGTCGAACGCCTCCGCCGTGAGCACGAGGTGCTGGACCGGTTGAAGGGTATCGACGGCATCCCCGCCGCCTACGACCGCTTCACCGTCTGGGAGCACCACTTCCTGGCGATGGAGTACATGCCGGGCGTCTCGCTCGGCAACTGGCTCGCCCGCAACTACCCGCTCACCAGGCGCGACACCACCGAGGCCGACATCGCCGCGTACACCGAACGCGCGCTGGCGCTGGTCCGGCGGGTGGAGGCGACGGTCGGCGAGGTGCACGGCCGCGGGATCGTCTTCGGCGACCTGCACTCGCTGAACATCCTGGTCGACGGGGACGACGACAACGTCTCCTTGATCGACTTCGAGATGGCCTCCGACATCGAAAGCGGCACCCGGCCCGCGCTCGGCGCGCCCGGCTTCCGCGCGCCGAGGGACCGGAACGGGTTCGAGGTCGACGAGTACGCGCTCGCCGTACTGAAGCTGTGGATCTTCCTGCCGCTCACGACGCTCCTCGAGCTCGCCCCGGCGAAGCTGCGCGGGCTCGCGGACTTCGTCCAGCAGCGTTTCGACGTCCCGGAGGGCTACGCCGACTCGATCGTCGCGGAGCTCGCGCCCCGGAACCCGCCGCCGCTCACGAGCACCACCGAGCTGGACCAGGAACGACCGGACTGGGCGCTGGTCCGCAAGCAGATCACCGAGGCGATCCTCGCCAGCGCGACCCCCGAGCGCACCGACCGGCTCTTCCCCGGCGACATCGAACAGTTCCGCGTCGGCGGGGCGTGCTTCGGCTACGGCGCGGCCGGCGTCCTCCACGCCCTGCACGGGGAGGGCCATCGGCATCCCGCCCACGAGCGCTGGCTGCTGGACTCGATCCGCCGCGATCCGCCGGGACGTCCGGGGTTCTACGACGGCTTGTACGGGATCGCGTACGTCCTCGAAGAGCTCGGATACCGCCAAGAGGCCACCAAACTCTTGGCGGCGTCGGCGAGGTTGGTCGAGCAGACCACCGACCACGGTCTGGAAGGCGGCCTGTCCGGTATCGGGCTCACCCAGCTGCATTTCGCGGTGGCCCGCAAGGACAACGAGTTCGGCAGGCAGTCCCTCGCCACCGCCGTCCGGCTCGCCGAAGCGCTCGAGATCGCCGACCCGCCCGGCGATTTCGGCCGCGCCGGGCTGCTCAACGGCTGGTCCGGTCCGGCGCTGTTGTTCGTGCGGCTGTTCGAACGCACCCGTGAAGAAGGCTGGCTGTCCTTCGCCGACCAGGCGCTGGAGCGGGACATCGAGGAATGCGTCGAGTCCGACGACGGCTCGCTGCAGGTCCGCGACGGGGAGACCCGGACGTTGCCGTACGCGGGTGTCGGCAGCGCCGGAATCCTCATGGTCGCCGAGGAGCTCGCGAAGCACCGTCCGGACGCGAAGGCGTTGAAGAGCCTTCCGGGCCTGCGTGAAGCGTGCCGCGGCGAGTTCGTCATCCACCCCGGGCTGTTGTTCGGCAGATGCGGGCTGATGACCGCGCTTGCCATGGGCGACGAACCGGACCGGCGCGTCCGCGACGCCATCGACCTGCACCTTTCCCGGCTGGCCTGGTACGCGGTGCCGTACAAGGGCGGCCTGGCGTTCCCCGGCAACCAGCTGCTGCGGCTGTCGATGGACGTCGTCACCGGCGGCGCGGGCGTCCTGCTCGCCTTGGCCGCCACCCTGGACGGGAAGGCCGCGTTGCCTTTCCTGTCCTCCCGAACTGCCGTCCGATGAGGACGGCGGACCAAGAGGTAACTAGTGAAAGGGAACACCATGGAACTGGTTCTCGACCTGCAGGCCCTGGAAGCCCCCGAGGTTCTCGAAGGCGGCGGCGGTGGCAGCCACGGCGGCGCGAGCAACCTCAGCCTGCTGGCCTCCTGCGCGAACAGCACCGTCAGCCTGCTGACCTGCCACTGAGTCACGGCTGATCACTGAAGGCGCGGGAGCGGCACAGGCCAAGTGCGCCGCTCCCGCGCCTTCATTTTGCCTTCCGGTTCATCTCGTTGGGATCACGGTGTTGAGGAGTGGCTGAAGGGGCCCTTCACCGCATGCGACGCGGGTAAAGCGCCCTTCACCGCGTGAGACGAGGGGAAGGGGGCCCTCGCCTCCGACCCGAGACTAAGGAGTGGGATGGCGGGTTCCGCCGATCGGTTGCTGGTCAAGGTGACCGCGCTGGATCGCCCCCGCCTGATCGCGCTGATCCTCAGCGCGCTCGCCGGGACGGCGGCGGGGCTGCTCCTGCCCGGCGCGCTCGCCGCCGCGGTCGACGCCGTGGTCGCCGGGCGGCCCAGCCTGCCCGAGGTCTCCTGGCTGATCGTCCTCGGCGTCACCGAGATCGCCGTCGGCCTGATCGGCGGCATCCTCACCGCCCGGATGACCGCGTCCGCCACGGCCTGGCTGCGCCGGAAACTCACCGACCGCTATCTCGCGCTCGGCACCAGATCGACCTTCGCCGACGGCGACGCGATCAGCAGGCTCACCGGCGACTGCACCGGCGCGGGGCTGGTCGCCTCGGTCGTGGTCCAGCTCGGGTCGACCACGCTGATCTCCGGCGGGGCCGTCGTGCTGCTCGCGCTGATGGATTGGCGGCTCGCGCTCGTCTTCCTCGGCAGCATCCCGTTCGGCCTGATGCTCGCCCGCACGCATCTGAAGAACACCGCCGACGACGTCCTCACCTATCAAGAGGTTTCCGGCGAACTCGCGGCGAGGATGGTCGACGCCGTCGCCGGGCTCCGCACGATCGCGGCGTCGGGCACCGCCGACCGCGAAGCCGACCGTGTCCTGCGGCCACTGCCGAAACTGAGCCTCGCCGGTCGCGGGATGTGGCGCACGCAGGCCAGGATGGTGTGGCGTTCCGGTCTGCTGTTGCCCGCGGTCGAGCTCGCGGTGCTCGCCGCCGCCGGTTTCGGTGTGCTGGAAGGCAGGCTGACCGTGGGCCAGGTCCTCGCGGCCCTCGGCTACGTCGCGCTCGGCATGGGACTCATCACGCAGATTCCCTTGCTCACCACGCTTTCCCGCGCGCGGTCGTGTGCGCGGCGGATCACCGAGGTGCTGGAGTCGCCGGTCCCCGAGCCGGGTGAACTCGGCGTCGTCCCGGGGCGGGGCACGCTCGAACTGCGCGGCGTCACCGTCGAAGGCGCGTTGCGCGACGTCGACCTGCTCGTGCGGGGCGGCCGGTTCACCGCGGTCGTCGGGCGGTCCGGTTCCGGGAAGTCCGCGCTGGTCAACGTCCTCGGTGGACTCCTGTCGCCGGACGAGGGGACGGTGACGCTCGACGGCCGTCCGCTGGAGAAGCTGCGGCCGTACGAACTCCGCGCGGTGGTCGGGTTCGCCTTCGAACGGCCCGCCCTGCTCGGCGCGACGATCGGCGACGCCGTCGGCTACGGCTCGTGGGCGGGCGAGGCCGCCGTTCGCGCAGCCTGCCGGTCCGCGCAGGTCGACGATCTGATCGTCCGGCTGCCGGGCGGCTACCGGACACCGCTCAGGGAGACACCGCTCTCCGGCGGGGAGGCGCAGCGGATCGGGCTGGCGCGCGCGATCGCGCACGCGCCGAGGGTGCTCATCCTCGACGACGCCACCGCCAGCCTCGACACGGTCACCGAAGCCGCCGTGGAAGAAGCGATCGAACGCACGCTGCCCCGCCGGACCAGGGTGGTGGTGACGCATCGCGCGGCCACCGCGTCGCGGGCGGACACGGTGGTGTGGCTGGAGGACGGCCGGGTCCGGGCGGTCGGCCCGCACGAAAAGCTGTGGCGGAATCCGGCCTATCGAGCCGTCTTCACCGGGATGGGGGCGGAGCAGAGGTGAATCGCGAAACCGGTTTGAGTACGACACGAACCCGCCCCGGCCGAAGGCCCTGCTATCGCGGTGGCGGGGCGCCCAGGCGACACGATGTGCGAGGTGCCGGAAAGGGGCGCCCCGGCGACGCGATCGCGGTCGCGGGTTCGTCGACAAGCACCGAGGGCGCGCAATGAGCGTCTGGAGGCTCTATCGCTCGGCACTGGCCGGGCAGTGGCGAGGCGGCTTGGTGCTGTTGGCGTGCTCCGTATTGGAGAGCGCGCCCGCGTTCTTGTCCGGTCGCCTGGTCGAACTCGCGGTTGACGAGGGGTTTGCCGCGGATCGGCCAGGCACCGGACTGCGTTGGCTCGCGGTCTTCGGGCTGGTCGCTGTGATCGGCGCGTTCGGTTCACGGCTGGTGTGGCATCAGCTCGGCAAGGTCGTCGAGCCGTTGCGCGACGCGCTGGTGACCGCCGTCGTGCGCGGGGTCCTGCACGATCCGGCGCCACCGCGCAACCAGCCGGACGCCAGCGGAGTCGCCCGCATCACCCAGCACGTCGAAGTCGTACGCGACGCCACGGCCGGGCTGCTGGTGCAGGCCCGCGGGATGATCGTGACGACGGTGGCGGCACTGGCGGGGCTGTTCACCGTCGCCGGTTCGCTCGCGTTGATCGTCGCGATCCCGGTGGTGGTCGCGGTCGGCGTGTTCGCCTGTCTGCTCCCGTCGCTGGCGCGGCGTCAGCGTGCGCTCGCGCTGGCCGACGAGCGGACCGCCGAGGTCGCGGGCGCGTCGCTGTCCGGGATGCGGGACGTCGTCGCGTGCGGCGCGGAACCCCTGGCCGCGCTGGAGCTCTACGACGCCATCGACACCCAAGCCGACGCGGCCGTGCGGGTGGCGCGATCCGGGGCCGCCAGAACGGTGGTGATCGCGACCGGCGGTTTCGTGCCGCTGCTCCTGGCGTTGCTGGTGGCACCGGGCATGGTCAAGGACGGCGTGCTCACCGCCGGTGCCGCGCTCGGCGCGCTCGTCTACCTGGCGACGACGATGCAGCCGGCGTTGCGAGGGCTGGCCGCGACCGCGAGCACCGTGGTGCTGCGGCTGATCGTCGCGCTGCGGCGGCTCGCCGAGACCGCCGAGGCCGAGCCGGAGGCCGACGGCACGGCCGAACCCGACGGGACCGCGATCTACGTGCGCGACCTGACCTTCAGCTGGGGCGCGGCCGCGCAACCGGTGGTGCGCGGACTCGACCTGCACCTGCGGCCCGGTGAGCGGCTCGCGGTCGTGGGGCCGAGCGGAATCGGCAAGTCGACCTTGGCCGGGCTCCTGACCGGAATGCTCGAACCGCAGGCGGGCCGGGTGCTGCTCGGCGGGGTGCCGGTCCGGGAGGTCCCGGCGGCGCTGCGGCACCGGATGGTCGCGCTGATCCCGCAGGAGGCGTATGTCTTCGCCGGGACCGTGCGGGACAACGTCGGCCTGTTCGCGCAGACCGCGATGGACGGCGAACTCCTGGCGGCGGTGGCGGCCGTCGGGGCGGAACCGCTGGTCACGCGGCTGGGCGGACTCGACGGCGAGATCGGGCACGGCACGCTGTCCGCGGGCGAGGCGCAGCTGATCGCGCTCGCGCGTGTCTACGCGAGCGAAGCGGGCGTCGTCATCCTCGACGAGGCGACGTCGCACCTCGACCCGCCCGCCGAAGCCCGCGCGGAACGGGCGTTCGCCGAGCGGGGCGGGGTGCTGGTGGTGATCGCGCACCGGCTGTCGTCGGCGTTGCGCGCGGACCGGGTCCTGGTGATGGACGGCAAGGAGACCGCTTTGGGCACCCACCTCGAACTCATGGACCGGTCCACGCGCTACGCCCAGCTCATGCACGCCTGGTCGCCGCGGCTACCCCAGCCCAGTGCGCCTCCGGTCCAAAGGAGCTGAAGGACGCTTTCACCGCATGTGATGCGACGAAAGCGTCCTTCACCGTTCCATCCATGCCCCCGCCACCGCCCTCGACGGAGGCGCTGGCGCGCCCATGCCCGGATTTATGCGGGGAAGGTCCCCTTCAGCTCCTCGAGGGCCGCACGAAGCAGGCCCTCGACAGGAACTGGACGTCGAGACTTCCTGTCGACGAAGACGTGCACGAAGTGCCCCTCCGCGATCACCGTCTCCTTCGAGTACATCCCGACCTCGTAGCGGACACTGGACCGGCCGAGATGGCCCACCCGCAGGCCGACCTCGAGTTCTCCCGGGAACGACACCGAAGCGTGGTACTTGCACTGCGATTCCACGCACAGCCCGATGACCTCACCGGTCTCGATGTCGAGGCCGCCGCGTTCGATCAACCAGGTGTTGATCACGGTGTCCATCACCGAATAGTGGACGACGTTGTTGACGTGCCCGTAGACGTCGTTGTCCTTCCACCGCAACGGAACCGTCTGCCAGTGCGGATACTCGGCGGTCACCACAGCGTCACCGACTCCCGCAGGATGACGGCGAGGTCGGCCTCGGACGCCTCGCGCGGAGCCGTCGCCAGCAGTCGTTGTTGTTTCACCGTGCCGGAAACCAGTGAGTCCACATCGGACTCGGTGTAGCCGACGGCGCCGATCCCGTTGGGGATGCCGATCTCCCGCATGATCTGCCCGAGTACCGCGGGCAGGTGATCCCGCAGATCGCCCGGCCATTCGTAATCCGGCGCGAGCAGCCTCGCCACCCGGATGTGCCGGTCGGGCGCCGCGTCGAAGGTGAACCGGAACGCCGCCGGCGCCGTCAGCGAGACGGCCATCCCGTGCGGCACCATCGCTTCGTCGCCCGGATAGCCCGAAGGATGGAATTCCCGCACCTGCCCGGCGATCGGGTACGCGTTGGCGTGCGGGATGTGCACCCCGGCGTTGCCGAAACCGAGCCCGGCGAACGTCGCCGCGAGTGCCATCGCCTCGCGCGCCTTCATGTCGGAACCGTCCCGCACGGCCGCGGGCAGCGCCCAGGACAGCAGCCGCAACGACTGCTCGGCGAACATGTCGGCCAGCGGATTCGAGCCACAGTAAGGAACCCGGTCCTCCGGGCGCTTCCGGTCGAACTCGGTGTACGGCTTGGCCGTATAGCTTTCCGCGGCGTGGCAAAGGATGTCCATCCCGCTCGCGGCGGTCACCTCGGGCGGCTGCGAGACCGTCAGCCTCGGGTCGACGACCGCGAGGCTCGGCCGCATCCGGAGATGACTGATGCCGCTCTTCACCCGCAGTGACAACACGTCCAGCACGCAGACCGTGGTGCTCTCCGAGCCCGTCCCGGTCGTGGTCGGCACCGCGACCAGCGGTTTCAGTGGCGAGCTCGGCGCGCGGCCGCCGCCGACCGGCGCGTTGACGTAATCCATCAGGTCGCCGTCGTTGCTGGTCAACAGGTTCACCGCCTTGGCGGTGTCGATGGCCGACCCGCCACCCACGGCGACGAAGGCGTCCCACTCGCCCTGCCCGCGGGCGAAGTCGACGGCCTTCCGCATGCTGACGTCGGTCGGCTCGACGTGTACGCCGTCGAAGACGACGGCTTCGATGCCATAGGTCTCGATACCTTCGGCGATCCGTTGTGGCCAGCCCGTCGCGGCGACCCCCGCGTCGGTCAGGACGAGCACGCGGCGCGCGCCGTACTGGGTGAGGTCGTAGCCGATCTCATCGCTCGACCCGGTGCCGTACTTCAAGGCCGGCGCCCCGTAAGTGAAAACAGTTTCACGTCCGGCGGTGGCTGAGGTCACGTTTTCGTGCTCCCTTGCTCGAACACGTTCCGAATATCGGACATTCCGCCGCTCCGGGGTCGCCGGAATCGGAAGATCGCTTGACGGCACCGATCACCGCCCGCCTAAGCTCTTCTCATTAGATACCAACCGGGAGCGTCCGTCGCCCAGACGGCCGTGCGGATCCTGACCGAGGCGCAGATCCACCGCGTGTACGCGGTGGTGGG
Organism: Amycolatopsis sp. NPDC058340; assembly: GCF_042723975.1. NCBI lineage: Bacteria > Bacillati > Actinomycetota > Actinomycetes > Pseudonocardiales > Pseudonocardiaceae > Amycolatopsis > Amycolatopsis sp. NPDC058340. The sequence continues at coordinate 18,274 of NZ_JBHXIB010000048.1, forward strand.
TGAGTCCTTCCTGGGTCTGCTCGACGCGCTGCAACGCGAACGCTCGATCACCTTCGTTTCGGCGAGGCACGACTCCGGCGCGGCCTTCATGGCCGAGGCCGAAGGCAAGCTGACCGAGCACCCCGCGGTGCTGCTGGCAGGCCGCGGCCCGAGCGCGGCGAACCTCGCGATCGGCGTGTCCACGGCGTACCAGGACGAGAGCCCGATGGTCGTCCTCCTGGAGAACCCGCCGCAGGATCCCGGCCCGACGAGCGAGCTGCCGACCGCGGACCTGACGGCGATGTTCGAGCCGATCTCGAAGTGGACCGGCCGCGCGGAATCGCCGGACGAGGTCCCCGGTCTGCTGGTCGAGGCGCTGACCCGCTGCCGGGAAGGCAGGCCGGGGCCCACGGTCGTCGCCGTCCCCGCCGACTTCTGGGGTGTCCCGTTCGATTCGGCGAAACCGGTCGCCGCCGTGCGCCCGCCCGCCACCGGCGCGCTCGGCCGGACCGCCGAGGCGGTCGCGCAGCTGGTCGACGAGGCCCGCTACCCGGTGGTGATCGTCGGTGGCCGGGCCCGCGCGGCGCGCGACGAGCTGATCGCCGTCGCCGACGAGCTCGCGCTGCCGGTGTACAACGCCTTCCGCCGCCAGGACGCCTTCCCCGAGAACCACGCGCGCTACGCCGGCCATCTCGGGATCGGCATCCCCGCGCGGCAGCTCGACGCGCTGGAGCGCGCGGATCTCGTGCTCGCGCTGGGCACGCAGCTCGACGAGGTCACCACCCAGTCCTTCCGCTATCCGACGCCGTCGCAGACGCTGGTGCTGGTCGGCACCGGGATCGAGCCCGCCCGCCGCGGCGGCCTGACCTTCCGCGTCGACTCCGAGGTCGAGCCCTTCCTGCGTGAACTGCGCAATGTGGCCTCGCCGAGGCAGCGGCGCGCGTCGGCCGCGAACGCCGCGGTGCACACCTTCATGACGCCGCCCGACACCAGCGGCGCCACCCGCGTCCACCCCGCCGACGTCATCCGCGCGGTCCGCAAACTCGCGCCCGAAGACGCGATCGTGACCAGCGACGCGGGCAACTTCGCCCAGTTCATGCACCGCTACTGGTGTTTCACCGCGCCGCGCAGCCAGCTCGGGCCGAGCAACGCGGCCATGGGCTACGCGGTCCCCGCGGCGGTCGCGGCGAAACTCGCCGAACCACGCCGGACGGTGATCGCGATGGCGGGCGACGGCGGTGCGCTGATGACCGGGCAGGAGATCGAGACCGCCGTCCGCTACCGCGTTCCGGTGACCGTCCTGGTGTTCCAGAACGGAGTGCACGGCCCGCTCGCCGTCCACCAGGCACGCAAACACGGGCGGCTTTCGGGGGTCACCGTCCCCATCACCGACTTCGCCTCGTGGGCGCGCGGGCTCGGCGCCGCCGGGTACACCGTGGACGATCGGGAAGAGCTGGAGCCGATCATCGCGAGCGCGCTGGTGCGGCAACGGCCTTGTGTGATCGACATCCGCACGGATCCGGACGTGGTGACGCCGGACATCCGGCTGACGAGCCTGCTGGGCGCGTCGAGGCCGCAACAGGGCGGCCAGTAGGGGCCGCCACGCCGATTACCGGGCGGTACTTTTTCTCAGGGGATACACAGAAACCCTTGTGGCGCCGCCTTCACCTGCTCCAAAGGGTGGGAACGAGGTGACGACTCGGCCGACTTTCGGTCGCGGACACCGGATTTTGTCGGTCGGCCGTGGCACAATCGCGGCAACACCGAGAGTCCGATATGGACCGGGCAATGGCCGGTGTGGTTGTTGGCACGCAGTACGTACGCAGAGCGTTGTGTTGACACTGGGAGAAAACATGGCTGACGAAGCGAAGCCACAGGACAAGTCCGTTTCCGGCGTGGTGCCGGTGCTGTTCAGCGCGGACGCGGAGACCCACGACATCGCCGTCGTGGCCACGAACCGGGAGGCGTTGCGCCGTTCGCCGTTCGGCAACGAGGCGCCGTTGCGCGCGGCCAGCGGGGAATAGCCCGGCCGGTCGCGTCGACGGCCGGAGAGGTACAGTGCGTCGGCGCACACCCGGGTGATGGCGCTTGTCGGCCTGCGTGAGGTGTGCTTTACTGCTTCAGGTCTCGTTTTTTGTGTTCGTGTTGGTTCACGCTCGCAGAACTCAGCGGGCGTAGTGTCTCCTCGTGTTTCCGGGGAAGCAAACCGTCTGGTCATGACCCGGGCTGCCGACGTGGCTTCCTGTTTGTTTGTGTTGCATATGGAGATTTTATGACTCAGGGCACTGTGAAGTGGTTCAACTCCGAGAAGGGGTTCGGCTTCATCACTCCCGACAACGGCGGCGGCGACGTCTTCGTGCACTACAGCGAGATCAAGGGCAACGGCTTCCGTACCCTCGAGGAGAACGCCCGCGTGGAGTTCGAGATCGGGCAGGGCGCGAAGGGTCCGCAGGCCACCTCGGTCACCGTGATCTGATCCAGGTTTTCCAAGCAGGGCCGTCATCCCCTCGGGGAGGCGGCCCTGCTGCTTTTCCGGGCGATCACGCGAGTTCCGCCGCCGATCACGTGAGTGCGGTGCCTGCCGCCCCGATCCTGACGAAAGTCGAGGCCTGCGCCTGACTTTCGGGCGCTGTCTCGCGTCGCCCGCCCCGGCGACGATTCCGTCATGAACGGTAAAACCGGCCGATGGATCGGCGGAGTGGCACTGATTCTCGCCCCGCTCGTGTGGTTCGCGGGGTTGTCGCTGCGGCATCTGGTGCTGAAGGACTTCACGCCGGAGCAAGTCGCATGGTTCGACCAACAGCCCTTCGCCGCGCCCGGCCAGCTGGCCGCGTACGCCGCGAACCCCGCCTTCGTGACGGCCGCGTACTCGGTCTTCCTGCTCGGGGCGATCCTCCTGCTACCGGCTTTCCTGATGCTGGCGAAGATCGTCGCGGCGAAGGTGCCGGCACTGGCCGTCTGGGGATTCCTTCTGCTCGCGTTGGGTTTGTTCGCACGGGTCTACTTCGCCGGCATCGATCTGGCGGCCTTCGAGCTCGTCGACAAGCTCGGCCTGGACCAGGCGACGAGGCTCGTGATGGACGACTACGTCGACCTGTCCTACGGGTGGTGGCGGATCCCGGTCACCGCGTCGGTCGGCCAATACGCCGGTGGACTGCTGCTGGCCATCGGGGCGTTCCGGGCAGGCACCTTCGGCACCGGGCGGGCGCTGCTGTTCCTCTGGCCGTGCACCCTCTGGATGGGGGTGCTCAAGGAAAGCGAGTTCCTGAGCGTCGTCACCGCGGTGGCCCTCGGCCTGGTGCTCGTCCCGCTCGGCGTCCGCGTCCTGACGGGCAGGAGTGCCGCCGACCGGAAACCTCGGCCGCTTTCCTGGTGACGCGACCGGCAAATCCGTGGTCGTCGTCCTCCCCTTCGCCCGCCGGAGTCACGGTGACTTTGTGATGCAACCTCGTGCAACTCTTTCTTTCGCGGCCCGGACGTCGTTTCCTAGTAGGGACTTGGCGCGGCAGCGGAGGACATGTGGGCGAAGCGGTTGCGGGGATCGTGGCGAACCCCGCTTCGGAGCGTGACATCCAGAGCCTGCGTTCGGCACTGAGGGTGGCCGGCGTCGGCCGCGTGATGGTGTGGACCGACGCGGGCAAGATCATCGGCACCGTCCGCCGGATGGTGGACGCGGGTGCGAGCGTGCTCATCTGCCTCGGCAACGAGAGCATGATGCGGGCCGCGGCGGCCGCCTGTGGTGACGTCCCGCTGCTGATGCTGCCCGCCGGGGGCGCCGACGAGTCCACCGTCGCCGGGCTCGCCGCCGGGCTGGTGGCCACCCATCAGGTGGACACGGACCTGGTCACGAACCGCGCCACCGTGCTCGAGGTCGTCACGAAGGCCCGCCGTGAGATCGCGCTGATCGACGTCAGCGTGTGCTCGGAGAGCCGGTGGGATCCCGCGTCGCTGACCGAGCTGTACTGCACGTTCGCGGTTCCGGACGGGGTCGGGCTGTCGAGTATCCCCGGACGCCTTTGTCCCAGCCCGAAGTCCACTGTGGACGGCGTCGCGGTCTCGCTCGGGCCGGTCGACGAGACGCCGTACGTCGTGCAGGCGCCGATCGCGCCCGGCGAGGTCCGGGCGGTGGGGGTACGCGGCTGGAGCGTGCTGCACGCCGGGGTCCGCGTCGATCTCGCCGCCGCCGGCGGCTCCATCGCGCTGGACGGCCAGCCGCATTTCGTGCTCAAGCCCGGAGAGAGCGCTTTCGTCGAATTGAAGCCCGATGGGCCGTGGTGCGTCGACGTCCGCGCGGTGATGGCCGAGGCCACCAGGACCGGCCTGCTGCTCGGCCGGAAACCGACGGGGGCCTTTTCCCCGTCCCTCCTGGCGGACGCGCCCTTCCCCGGATAGACCGCGCCCAGGTCACAGAGACCTTCCGCTCCCCGGGACACCCGGGCACACTGGCCTGAACAGAGCAGAAGGAGTAGGCCAGGTGCAGCTCGAGGCGGCGCTGCCGGTCGGCGCGGATCCGCGGCGGCACGCGCGTGTCCTCGCCGAAGTGCGCGAGGCCGTGCTCGCGGGGACCACGCTCCCCGGCAGGCCACGTGCGGTCATCGGCGCGTCATGGCAGCGAATGCGGCGACTAGGTCTGGACCCGGACCGCGGCTCACCGACGTCTCCGCTCGCCCCGGAACAGCTGGAAGCCCGGCGTCGTGACAGCGGCCTCGCGACCGTCCTCCCCGCCCTTCGCGGCGGTCTGGTCGGCCTCGCCGAACAGGCCGCGCACATCATGGTCGTCGTCGACGCCGACGGCCGGGTGCTCTGGCGCGACGGCAGCACCGCGGTCCGCCGTCGCGCCGACGGGCTCGGCTTCGTCGAAGGGGCCGACTGGCACGAGCCCGCCACGGGTACCAACGCCATCGGGACGGCGCTGGTCGCCAGGCATCCGGTGCAGGTCTATTCGGCCGAGCACTACGTCAGCAACCAGCACGACTGGACCTGCGCCGCCGCGCCACTGCACGATCCGAGGACCGGGAGACTGCTCGGCGCCGTCGACCTCTCCGGACCGGCCTCCACCGTGCATCCGTCCACCCTCGCCCTGGTCGACGCGGTCGCGAAGCTCGCCGAAGCGCATCTGCGCACCACGCATCTCTCGGATCTCGAACGGTTGCGCGGGCTGGCCACACCCCTGCTCGCCAAGGTGAAGGGCCGGGCGGTCATCACCGACCCGCACGGCTGGATCGCGGCCTCGGCGGGGCTCGTCCCGGTCGGCCGGATCGCGCTGCCGAACGACGCGGCCCCCGGCCGCACCTGGCTGCCGGCGTACGGGAACTGCCTGCTGGAGCCGCTGCCCGGAGGCTGGCTCGTCCGGCTCACCGAGGAGGAGGACGCGCCACCGACCCGGGTCGTGCTCGATCTGAGGTCTTCGCGGGAAAGCACGCTGCGCGTCTCGGGCGCGGCCGGCACCTGGTCGCATCGGCTCAGCCCGCGGCACGCGGAGATGCTGTACGTCCTCGCGCGCCATCGTGAAGGGCGGTCGGCCTCGGAACTTTCGCTCGACCTCTTCGGCGACGCCGGGCGCACCGTCACCGTCCGCGCGGAGATGTCCAGGATGCGGCGGCATTTCGGTGGGTTCCTGCTGGCCAGGCCGTACCGGTTCGACGACGACGTCGAGGTCGTCATCGAACGGCCCGCCGACGGCGAGGTCCTGCCGCATTCCGTCGCGCCCGCCGTCCGGGGTTGAGTTCCATCCCCGCCTCAACCCGCCGGTGGTCCCGCTCCACCCGTCGGCGTGCCTAACGTCCGTGACATGGGAAAAATGAACGTGAAAGGCCTGTTGGGGCTGGTGGTCGTGGGTGTCGTCGTGCTGCTCGGGTTCCTGGCCTACCGGCTGATCCTGGTCGAGATGATCACGCGGCTGAGCGAGCACTGAGGGGGGAGATGGGGAAGCGGGAGAAGCCGCTGCTGCCGGACACGATCGCGCCGAGCTGGCTCGTCGTCCAGGCGCTCGGTACGGCCGCGGTCGTGGTCGTACTGCTGACCGCGAGCGAGTCCAGTCCGTGGATCTGGACGGCGTACGGCGTCAGCGGGGCCTGCTGGCTGGGTTTCGTGGCGGCTTCTCCGCGTTTCCCCCGGGTGGCGACCGTGCTGCTCGCGGTGGCGAGTGTCGCGCCGTCGATCGCGCTCGGCTGGGCGGAGGACTCCTCCGCCATCGTGCTGGCGGTGGTCACGGTCAGCCGGTTCGCCACCCTGACCGAGCCGTCGGTGGCCGCCATCGTGGGGGTGGTGGGGCTCGACGCGAGCCTCGCGGCGGTCACCGGCCTGGTCGCGGGCGCGACCGAACCACTGGTGTTCGGCAATGTGGGTGTGCTGCTCGTACTGATGCTGCTGGGATTGAACCGGCGGCAGTACGAGGTGCAGGCGGCGCAGGCGGCGGCGTTGCTGGAGCAGACCAAGCTGGCGCAGACCGAACACGCGCGGGCGGCGGCGCTCGACGAGCGCACCCGGATCGCCAGGGAGATCCACGACGTGCTCGCGCATTCGCTGGGGGCGCTGGGAGTCCACCTGGAGGTCGCCGAGGCGCTGCTCGCCGAGAAGTCCGATGTGGACGGTGCGCTCGGCAGGGTCCGGTTGTCACGGCGGTTGGCGGCGGACGGGCTCGCCGAGGCACGGGACGCGGTCGCCGCCCTGCGCAGCGACGTCCCGTCGCCCGCCGAAGCCCTGCGGCAGCTGGCCGCCGCGCATCACGGTGGGGCGTCCTTCGAGGTGGTGGGCGAGCAACGGCCGCTGCCGTCCGCCGCGGTGGTCTCGCTGGTCGGGGTCGCGCGGGAGGCGCTGACCAACGCGGCCAAACACGCCTCCGGGCGGCCGGTGTCGCTCCGGCTCCACTTCACCGAGGCGGAGGTTCGCCTGCGAGTGTGGAACGAACTCGGCGAAACCGTCCGATCGGAGGACACCGGCGGGTTCGGGCTCACCGGGATGAGGGAGCGGCTCGCGCTCGCCGGTGGCACGCTGACCGCGGGCCCGGACGACGGGCGCTGGACGGTGGAGGCGGTGGTGCGGGCGTGATCCGGGTGGTCGTGGTCGATGACCAGCAGGTCATGCGCGAAGGGCTCGTCGCGCTGCTCGGCCTGATCGACGGGATCGAGGTCGCCGGCGCCGCGGGCGACGGACGGCAGGCGCTCGACCTGCTCCGCCACACCGCGGCCGACGTCGTGCTGATGGACCTGCGCATGCCCGTCCTGGACGGGGTGGCCGCGACCAGGCTGCTCAAACGCGATCACCCGGAGGTCGCGGTCGTCGTCCTCACGACGTACGCGGACGACGCGTCGATCGCCGACGCGGTACGAGCCGGCGCCCGCGGCTACCTGACCAAGGACGCCGGACGCGCCGAGATCGGGACGGCCGTCCGCTCGGCCGCCAACGGACAGGCGATCTTCGCCGCGGAGGTCTCCGACAGACTCGTCGCCGCGCTCGACGCGCGACCGGTCACGCGGGCCAAGGTCGAACTGCCCGACGGACTCACCACGCGCGAAGCCGAAGTGCTCGGCCTCATCACGCGGGGGCTGTCCAATCCGGAAATCGCCGCCGAGCTGTTCATCGGCGAGGCGACCGTGAAAAGCCATATCAACCACGCCTTCGCCAAGATCGGTGTGCGCAATCGTGCGGAGGCCGTGCGGTACGGCCTGGAAAAAGGGCTTTGACCCTGCCCGCAGATCACGTGCCGATGACACACGCCGGTGTCACTGGCTGCGCTGATCCCGACTCGGATACCTTCTGTGCGGATGGAGCCAATGGGGAGGATCGGCGATGACGAGCACTGTGACCCGGCCGGGGAGCCCCGCGCCACCCCCCGCGCCGGAAGGCCGCGGCGGGATCGCCGGGCTGCTCGAGCTGCCGGGGAACGGGATCCGCGCGATCGTCCGGTCCGCGGCGACCACGCCGGGCAGGCTGTCGGTGATCGCGATCGGGCTCGTCCTGCTGTCGCTGGTCGCGGGGCTGTTCGGCACGCTGGCGGCGCAGGACAAGAAGGACACGATCAACGGCCTGATCGACCACCGCGAACCGCTGGCCGCCGCCGCGCAACAGGTCTATCGCGCGCTTTCGGACGCCGACGCGACCGCGGCCAGTTCGTTCCTCTCCATCGGCACCGAGCCGCTCCCGATGCGCCAGCGGTACGAACGCGACATCGCGGAGGCCGGGGCGGCACTGGCGAAGGCGGCATCGGACTCGTCCGGCGCCGGCAAGGCGGCCGAACAGATCAACATCCTCGGCCGCGAGATCCCCGTCTACACGGGACTGATCGAGACGGCGCGCGTCTACAACCGGCAGGGTTATCCCGTCGGTGCCTCGTATCTGCGTGAGGCGTCGGAGCTGATGCGGTCGAAAATCCTTCCCGCCGCACAGGAGCTCTACCGGACCGACACCGACCGGCTCGCCGCCGAACAGGACGACGCGACCGGTTTCCCTTGGCTGTCAACGGCTTTGGTGCTCGCCCTGCTCGCCGCACTGATCGTCACGCAGGTGCACCTGACGCGGAAGACCAACCGGCTGCTGAACGTCGGGCTCGTCGTCGCGACCGCGTCGGTGGTGGTCGCCCTGCTGTGGGGCGCGGTCGCGCTGATCGTGCAGAGCACCCTCGTGAGCAGCGGTGAAGAAGACGGCTCGCACCAGGTGGACGTGCTCGTCCGCGCCAGGATCGCGGCGCTGCAGGCGCGCGCCGACGAAACGCTGACCCTCGTCGCCCGCGGCGACGGCGCGGCGTACGAAAAGAACTTCGGCGATCTCGCCGCGCAACTCGGCGGGACGGACGGCCAAGGCGGTCTGCTGGGCGAGGCCCGCGGGCTCGCGGCCGGCGGCGCGGCGGCGGAGAAGGTGGACGCGGCCATCCAGGCGGCGTCGGCGTGGTTCAAGGCGCACGGCGAGGTGCGGCGGCAGGACGACGACGGCTTCTACCAGGACGCCGTCGCCACCGCCATCCGCGACGACAAGAAGGACGGCGCGGCCGGGGCGTTCCTGCGGCTCGACGAGAACCTGGTGGCCGCGATCAATGTGGGACGACAGGAATTCCTCGACGACACCCGCGGCGCCGATCGAGCGCTGACCCTGCTCGCGCCGGGAATCGCGGTGCTGGCGGTGCTGGCGGCGGCGGGGTCGGCCCTGGGAATCCGTGAACGGCTGAGGGAGTACCGGTGATGCGGAACGGTCTGCGAACGGCCGTGCTCGGCGCGGTGTTGGTGCTGGCGACGGCTTGCGGCAGCGCGGGGACGCCGGTCGACCCGGCACCCGTCGGCGACGTCGCGCCGCCGCTGCCCGCGAACGTCGGCGGCGCCGACAACACCGGCGGTGGCGGGACGACCGACACGAGCTGCAACCCGTTGGCCAGCCTGCGGCCGACCAACGGCACGTCGATCACCAGCGGGTCGACGATGGCGAAGATCAAGGAGAACGGCAAGCTCGTCGCGGGTGTCGACCAGACGACGTTCCTGTTCGGCTTCCGGAATCCGACGTCGGGCCAGCTCGAAGGCTTCGACATCGACATGGTCAACGAGATCGCGAAGGCGATCTTCGGCAGCGCGGAAGGCCGCGTGCAGTTCCGGGCGATCCCGTCGAAACTCCGGGAAGAAGTGCTCGAGAAGAAGCAGGTCGACATCGTGGTGCGGACCTACAGCATCACCTGCAGCCGGCTGAAGAAGGTCAACTTCTCGACCGCTTATTACCAGGCGGGGCAACGGATCCTGGTCGAATCCGGCTCGAAGGTCACGCAACTGGCGGACCTCGCCGGGCGGCGGGTGTGCGCGACCAAGACGTCGACGTCGCTCACGAAGATCGCGGCGGATCCGTCGAAGCCGGTGCCGGTCTCGGTGGACAACTGGTCGGACTGCCTGGTGATGCTGCAGCAGAAGCAGGTCGAGGCCGTGTCGACGGATGACGTCATCCTCGCCGGGATGCTCGCGCAGGACCCGACGCTGAAGATCGTGGGGGACCGGTTCACCGAGGAGAACTACGGCATCGGGATCCCGAAGGAGAACGAGGACATGGTGCGGTACGTGAACGCCGTGCTGGAGAACGTGCGCGGCGGCGCGTGGCAGGCGAGCTACGCGAAATGGATCGGGAACAAACTCGAGGGCGGGACGCCGCCGTCGCCCCAGTACAAATGAGAACGGGCCGTTCGGGAATCGCTCCCGAACGGCCCGCTTGCTCTTACGGGGACTTGTCGCCGATCACCGGCGGCACCGGCTTCATCTCGCCTTCGTAGCCGCCGAACAAGACGTCGGCGTCTTCCTCCTGCAGGTAGTTCGGGGCCTTCTTTTCCTTGTCCTCTTCCTTCTGCCCCTTGCCACCGGGCGCACCGGCACCCATCGGACCGTGCCCGCCGCCGCTCTTGCCCGCCGCGGCCGCGCCACCCCGGGTGACCCGCTCCTCCGGCAGCTTGCCCGACCCGGACCCGCCGCCCTTGCCCGCGAGCTTCTCGGCGTCACCGGCCGAAACCTTGCCGCCCGCGAGCCGCTCGGCGACGTTGCCCGACCCGCCGTTGCGCCCGAAGCCGCCACTGGTCAACCGGTTCGCCGCACTGCCACCCGGCCCGCTCGGCGTCCGGCCGGGCTTGCCGCGATACTGCTCGCTGCCGAGCCGGCCAAGCCCGGTGGGCCCCGGTCCGTTCATCGCCGCCAACCCCGGCCCCGGCCCCGGCCGGAACGACCCCGGCGGCCCACTGACCGGCTGATTCGGCCCCGGCCCGCCGGTGTGCCCGCCACCCGTCGTGATCCCGGGCCCCGGCGCCGGCCCGCTCGGACCACCCGGCATCCCTGGCCCTGGACCACTGCTGGGCCCAGGCCCCGGCCCGCCGCTGAACCCCCTCGGCTCGGTACCCCCGGAAAACCCGGACGCCGTCGTCGACTCGCCCATCTCCGGCGGCGGGGCGAACGTGGGCTGCTTGGAATTGACGTCGAAGAGCGACTGGTCGTAGTTGTGCATCACCTGCGCGGCCTGCTGATGCGCCTGGAACGACTGCTCCTGCTTGGCCGAGATGTTGCCCACCGTGTCCACCGCGCCGGCGAGATTCCCCGTCGCGAGCTGGTTGAGGGCGTTCTTGTACTCGGCGTTGCGGTCGAAGGGGACCTCTTCGGGCATCGAGTTCTTCGCGGTGGTCGCCGCCGCGGCGGACTGGGAGAAGCGGTTGGATGCGAGATACGCGCCGTCGCCCGCGGTGTCGGCCCATCTGCTGAGGCTTTTGAAGAATCCGTGGGCGGCTTCTGCCGAAGTGCCTTGCCAGTGGGCGCCCTCTTTACTGGCGGCGGAGCTGAGTGCGCTGCTGAAGGTGTTCAGCGCGTCGCCCTGTTTGTTCCAGATCTCGCCCTTTTGGTCGATCTTCTCGGCGGAGAGGTTGTTGGTGACCATGCCGATCAGGTCGCTGTGCGAGTTGCCCTCGTAGCGCTGACCCGACGGCCCGAGCCCGGCCCGGAACTGCTGGCCATGGGCCAGGGTTTCGGCCTGCTCACCCGAGTATTGGGCGGCCTTCGCCTCCGCCGTCAACCGCGCGGTCAGGGAGTTGCCGCCTGGACCTTGGTTGACCTCGTCGTAAGTCTCCGCGTAGCGCTTTCCCTCGTACGTCCGGTGCGCTTTGCCGTCGAGGTTCAGCGCCGAGTCGACCTTGCCCTGCTCGGCGTTGTTCGCCATGGTCCCCTCCCTATTCTGGTCAGCCGCCTTGGGGAAGCTTCGGTGCGATCTGCTCGGCGATGTCTTTGGCGTCGGCGCACGACTGTTCGTTCGTGCCACTCGACAGAGTCACGCTCACCGTGGCCCTGGATTTTTCCGTGACCGAAATTCCGATCAGGCAATTCCCTTTACCGCCGCCGCCGGAAATTTCTACCGCCTTCTTTCCTGCCACGCTTGTCTCGCTGGTCTGGCCGCCGTCCGGTTTCAGGTCGGAAATGCCGGCGTTCTCGACAAGGTATGTGGTGGCGGTGCCATAGCGTGGCTTGTTGGCGCGGCAGCCGTTATCGCTCTGGTAGGTCTCCGGGGCTGCCGGACCGAACCCCTTCTCGCTGGTGATCGGTTCCAAGAGATCGCATGCCTTCAAATCGCCGAAAATTCCCTCGGCGGGTGGTGCTGTCACTGGTTGGCTGGAAGTGGCCGCGGTCGCTGTCGGTGTCCCGGTTTTCTCCGAGGTACATCCGGAAACAGTCAGCAGAGAGATGGGCAGGAAGAGAAAGGCGGCAATTTTTTTGACCCGACGGTCGGCTGTGCTCATCTAATCGAAATCCTTGTTGAGGTTAGACAGGTCGACACTCGCGGCGTGATCGCTCGACTTGTACTTGCTTATGGCCGTGTCGATTGCACCGCGGGCGCGTTCGACTACGTTCTGAAGCGTTTCGAGTTGCGTTTTGGCGGACTGATCGTCACCTGAAGCGACCAAGCTCATGTGCCGGCCGACTTCGCCCGCGTACGGACTACCACCCAGCTCAGGTGATTGCGCGAGGTTCTCGAACATGTCCTTGTGGATGCCCCAAGAGTCCAGGTAGTCGTTGAGCGCGGTCTTGTAGGCCTCGCCCATCTCAGGGCTAACCGCGAATCGCCCCTCGTTCGCGGCCTTCACCATCGCATCGGCCTGTGCCGAGAAGTCGCCCAGAATGTCCGAGAAGTTGCCCGGCGGTCCGCCGGTGCCGTCCGTCATGGTCTCTCCCCTGTACCAAGTCCCGGTTACTCGTAGCGCTCGTCAGATCACGATATCAGCGGAAACGGCCCCGAAGGCCGCCTTCCGGCGAGGATCACGCGCTGCCGACGCGGGCGGCTTCGACCAGGCTACGGGCCCGTCTTAGTAGGCGAGCAGCACTCGTATGGGTGAACGTTTGCCGCCTGGGTGAGGTGGGCTGCTTCATGTCTCCGACCGTGTCCACCAGGCCGCGATGCCGCCCGATTCGAGCAGCTTCTCAGGTTCATCGAGGCAACTGTGCAGCGATCCTTTCCGCGATGGGGCGAACGTCGACACAGGCTTGCTCGTTTGTGCCGGTGGTGAGGGTCAAGCTAACCGATACGCGGGCATGCGGCGTCACGGACAGTCCGATGAGGCAGGCGCTGGTACTTCCGCCGAAGCCGGAGATTTCGACGGCATCCCGGCCGGACACGGTAGTGGGACGCTGGGCCCCTTCGCCCTTGTCGTACTGGTCGATCCCGGCGTTGTCGACCAGGTACGTGCTCACGGAACCGTAGCGCGGTTTCAGTGTTTGGCAGCCGTTGTCGCTCTCGTACTGCGCCTCTTGAGGGTCCTGGAAGCCTCGTGCGCTCGTGATCGGCGACAGAAGGTCACAGGCTTTGATCTCGTCGAATACCCCGGACGGGGCGTTCGACGAGCTTCGTGAAGGACCGGCTGGGGTATTCGGTGCCGGCGAAGATGTGCGCGGATTGGTTCCAGTGCATGCGAAGAGGGTCAGTCCCGTGGCTGCCATCGTCGCTGCCAGTTTCCGGCGCCTGGTAATTCCCATGGCTTCTCTCGCTCGGTTCTTCCCGGCTGCTTTCATGGAGTCGGCTTGCCGCAAATCAGCTTCCCTGAGGCAGCTTCGAGGCGAGTTGCTCGGCGACGTCCCTGGAAGAGACACAGGCCTCCTCGTTCGAGCCCTTGAGGAGGGTGGTCCCTACGGTCATGCGAGCCCGAGGGCCGACCGCGACGCCGACCATGCAGGTGTAGATGCCACCCGACCCCGGTATCTCCACGGCGTCCCGTCCGGCGACCTGCGTGGATATCTTGGCGCCGCGCCCCGAGACAGCTCATCGATTCCGGCTTCGTCGACCAGATAGGTGCTGATAACGCCGTACTCGCTCTTCTGAGCCTGGCATCCGTTGTCGCTCTCATAGTCTTCTTCTGTCGGCTTGGCGAACCCTTTTGCTGTGGTCACCGGTTCGAGCAGTGCGCAGGCCTTCAGATCACCGAAGATCTCCGCGGAGTTCGCTGTCTGTGAAGTGGTGATAGCCGACGTCGACAGAGGAGCCGGAGGGCCGGCCGATCGTGCGAACAGCCCGAAGCCGTGAATGCGATCGTGAGGATCGTGGGAAGCGCTGCGTTGCGGACGTTGACCTTCATTGGTTGTGGGTCCCGATCGAGTTGGCTTGTAGCGGAAACGGCCTCGAAGGCCGCCTTCCGGCGAGGATCACGCGCTGCCGACGCGGGCGGCTTCGACCAGGTCGTGGACCCATCGGGCCAGGTGAGAGCCACTCGTCGGGGTGAACGTGCGGCGGACTTCGCCGTCGGGGAAGCGGTCGGTGGTGAGCATGAAGCGGCCCTGAAGGCTGTCGAACCACTGGACGCTTTTCTGCTGCGGTTTGCCCCGGTCGTCGCACAGGGTGAGGCTGATCGTGCCCAGTCGCGCGAGCGGGTGCTCGAAGAAACGGGCGGCCGCGCCCAGGCGGAGGTTGTCCGGGTCTTCGTCGAAGGGGTCGTCCGGTCGTTTGGCCGGGGGGAGCGTGCTGGACGTCGTCACCCGGCCGGGGAACGGCTGCAGGGACGGCAGATAGCCGAGCAGGGTCGCGACGACCTGTTCGGGGTAGACCGGCTCGAAGAGGATGTCGAAGCCGCGCTGCTCGCTCACGATGCCGAGGCGGCTGTTCCACGCGCCCCGATAGAGGTATTCGGCGTCCTGCTCGACCTCGTGCGCCTCCATGGTGACGACGAAATCCCCGGTGGCCCAGAGCCGGAGGGACTGCTCGTAGTCGCGCAGGAGTTCGCGGCCGCGGGCGAAGCCCCGGTCGGCCAGCCCGGCCCAGATCTCTTCGCAGTGCCGCTCGCGTTCGGTGATGGTGGTTCCGACGGTCGGGATCTCGAAGGGCAGCACGAATCTGCCGAGCCCGAGATCCTCGAGTACGACGTCGAGCTGGGCCATCGACATCGAAAATGACGCAGGCACCGGTCCCTCCCCCTCATCACCTGCTGAATCGGTTCTCTCCCGCACCGTAGCGGGTTCGACCCGGCGCGGGCACGACCCGGCCGCTCACCTCTAATCCATCCATGCCCCGCCACCGCCCTCAACGGAGGAGTTGCGCTCCCAGGCATAGACTCTGGGGAGACGTGGTCGCGGGGATTTCGGGAGGTACCAGTGTCGGAAGAGCCGCGCCGTCCTAGGCACGCAGCGCCGGACGACGTCACGCCGGACCGTGAGGCGGAGTCCGCCTCCTGGACGCCACCGGCGCCGGTCCGCTGGGAAACGCCCGAACCGTCCATTTCCGGCAGGCTCGATCTCGCCGAACCCAAGCAGGAGCCTCAGCCGGAGAAGGACGCCGAGCGCACGGTTTACCACGCGCCCGTCCAGCGTCCGCAGACTCCGCCGCGCGGCCAGCAGCGGCCGATCCCCGGCGCCGAGGACCCGACACGCCCGCCGGGTGACATGGCCCCGGTGAGCCCGCAGACCCAGGTCGTCCGCCCCGCGTGGCAGGCGCCCGCCGACGCGCCGCAGCCGACCAGCGTGCTCGCTTCGCCGGCGCCGGAGACACAAAGCATCATGCCGCCGACGCCGCGCGTCGACAGCGGCCCGGGGCCGTTGCCGGACCCGGGCACGGAAAGCGTCCTCCCCGAACGTTCCAGCGAAAGCCGCGGCACGGGCACCGGCACCGGATCGGGCAGCCGCGGCACCGGAACCGGGACCGGAACGGGATCGTTCCCCGGCACCGCGCGCCGGACGTCGTCCCGCACGTCGCGTCGCGGCCGTCTCGGCGCCGGGCTCGTCGATGTCCCGCAAGTGCCGTACCGCGACCCGGCGTCCGCCGTCCTCGAGAACCCGATGGTGTCCGAGGAGAAACGCTTCTGCGGCAGCTGCAGTGCCAAGGTCGGCCGCGGCAAGGACGGCAAGCCCGGGGCGCCCGAGGGCAAGTGCGAGAAGTGCGGCAACCCGTTCTCCTTCGTCCCGAAGCTGCGGCCGAACGAGATCGTCGGCGGCCAGTACGAGGTGCTCGGCGCGCTCGCGTACGGCGGCCTCGGCTGGATCTACCTCGCGCAGGACCACAACGTCAGCGACCGCTGGGTGGTGCTCAAGGGCCTGATCGACACCGGTGACGCCACCGCGATGGCGGCCGCCGCCAACGAGCAGCGCTTCCTCGCCGAGGTCGAGCACCCCAACATCGTCAAGATCCACAACTTCGTGCAGCACCCGGACGGCGACACCGGCAACTCGGTCGGGTACATCGTCATGGAGTACGTCGGCGGCCAGTCGCTGCGCCAGCTCGCGCTCGCGCACCACCGCGAGACGAAACGCCCGGAGCCGCTGCCGATCGGCCAGGTGATCGCCTACGGGCTGGAGATCCTGCCCGCCATGGGCTATCTGCACGGCCAGAACCTGCTGTACTGCGATCTCAAGCCCGACAACGTCATCCAGACGCACGAACAGCTCAAGCTGATCGACCTCGGCGCGGTCCGCCGCATCGACGACTACGAGAGCCCGCTGTTCTTCACCACCGGCTACAGCGCGCCGGAGCTGGCGACACACGGCGCTTCGGTGGCATCGGACCTGTACACGGTCGGCCGCACGCTCGCCGTGCTCAGCTTCGAATTCTCCGGCTACACCACCAAGTACAAGACGACCCTGCCCGGCCCGGACGTCGTGCCGCTGTTCGCGCTCTTCGGTTCGTACTACCGCTTCCTGAAGCGCGCGACGCACACCGACCCGGATCGCCGGTTCATCGCGGCCGAGGAGATGGCCGACCAGCTGACCGGTGTGCTGCGCGAGATCATGGCGCTGGGCACCGGGAAACCGCGCCCTGGCGCGTCGACCGTCTTCGGGCCGGAGACCCGCACGTTCGGCGTCGACATGGTCGTCCCGGAACACGGCGGGAGCGTGCCGCTGCCGGATCCGGGTGAGGTGGTCGCCGGGTTGCCGATCCCGCAGGTCGACACGGACGATCCGGCGGCGGGCGTGCTCGCGTCGACGGTCGCGCTCGATCCCGCGGGGGCGATCGAGTCGCTGGCCGGGGCACCGCGCGAGTCGATCGAGGTCCGGCTGCGCATCGTCCGCGCCCGGATCGAGCTCGGTGAGCTGGTCGAGGCACAGCGGCAGCTGCAGGCCGCGCAGTACCTCGCGATCAAGGCCGGTTTCCCGCACGACTGGCGGATCGACTGGTACCGAGGCCTGATCGAGCTCGCGGGCGGGCGGTCCCGCGTCGCGCACGTCGCGTTCGAAGCGGTGTACGACGATCTTCCCGGGGAGATCGCGCCGAAGCTGGCCTTGGCCGTCAGCGCGGAGGGTGTCGGGGACTACTTCGGCGCCGCGCGCTACTACGAGCTGGTGTGGCGAACGGACCGGTCGTACGTCAGCGCCGCCTTCGGGCTCGCTCGCGTGTACCTCGCGCAAGGCGCCAGGGCCAGCGCGATCGAGGTGCTGGAGGCCGTCCCGGCGTCGTCGTCGCATCACGTAGCCGCACAGGTGGCCGCGATCAAGATCAAGACCAGGATCAACGGCGGCGGCAAGGATCCGGTGATGGTGTCCGAGCGGGACCTAGTCGACGCCTCGACACGGTTGGAGCGCCTGCAGCTCGACGCCGAACGCCGCACCCGGTTGTCGGCGGAGGTCCTCGAAGCGGCGTACGGCTGGCTGAACTCGCAGAACCAGCCGACACCGGGCGCGAAGGTGCTGGGCTGTGCCCTGGACGAGCGAGACCTGCGGTTCGGGCTCGAACGCTGCTATCGCACGTTGGCGCGGTTGGCCGGATCGGTCGACCAGCGGGTCGAACTCGTCGACAAGGCGAACGCGATCCGACCGCGAACCCTCACCTAGCCACGCATTTCGTCCTCTGAATGCGGTGGTTCGGCGTACGAACCACCGCGTTCAGAGGACTAAATGCTCAGGGGTTGATGTCCCACTCGCGGGCGCGCTGGGCCTTCTCGTGCGCGGCGGCGAGTTTCTGCAGCGCCTCGGGATCACCGTGGGTGCTGAAATGCTCGAACTCGACCCGCACGAACAACGCCCGCGCGCGCACCGCGACGGGGCCGTCTTCGGCGTCGAGCCGTCCGTCGGCGCTCACGTAGATCTTCCGGCCGGCGATGCCGTCCAGTTTCGTGGCGATGTAGAGGGTCGAGCCGACCGGGACCGGCCGGAGGAAATCCGTCTCCAGTTTCCCGGTGACGGCGGGGCGGCGCAGCAGGTTGCCGACGGTCGCGCCGAGCGCCTCGTCGAAGGCGCAGGCCAGCAGTCCGCCGTGGGCGAGGCCGGGCGCACCCTGGTGGGCGGAGGTGACGGTGAACTTGGAGTACACCGTCGTCCCTTCGCCCACCGTCGAATGCAGGTGGAGCCCGGCCTCGATCTCGTCGCCGCACCCGAAACACTCACCGAAGTGGATGCCGAGGTGGCTGCCCTGCTTGGGGGCTTCCGGGTGGACGGTCGCCGGTTCGACTTCGACCGGCGGCCACGGCTGCGAGATACGGCTCATGTAAAGACGTTAACTCGCCGGTAGCTCCGAAGCGCCGCCGGGAGTGGCCGTTTCCGGTTTCCGGCGCCGCGCGATCCGCGAATTCACGATGCCGCGCAGCGACACCCCGGCCGTTTCGGGCAGCAGCAGGATCGGGATGGCCGCGATCGCCGCCGCGCCCATCAGGTAGTACGCGGGCCACAGGTTGTCGCCGGTCGAGGTCACCAGGCTGCCGATGATGTACGACGCCGTGCCACCGAAGGCCGCCGTCGAAACGCTGTACCCGATGGAGAAGCCGCCGTAGCGTTCCTGCGTCGGGAACATCGCCGGCAGCGTCGCGGCCAGCACGGCCAGGATCAGCACCAGCGGCACGGCGATCATCAGCACGCCGAGCGTGAGCTG
Source organism: Amycolatopsis sp. NPDC058340 (assembly GCF_042723975.1). Taxonomy (NCBI): domain Bacteria; kingdom Bacillati; phylum Actinomycetota; class Actinomycetes; order Pseudonocardiales; family Pseudonocardiaceae; genus Amycolatopsis; species Amycolatopsis sp. NPDC058340. The sequence goes on from NZ_JBHXIB010000048.1 coordinate 37,024, forward strand.
CCAGCCGTTCTGGTCGTCCGCGGCCGCGCCCATCAGTGAGAACGCCGGGATCGGGAGCACCAGGAAGCTCGCACAGCTCGCGATCAGGATGGGTTTTCGCCCGATCCGGTCGGACAGCATGCCGATCGGCACGATCAAGATCAGCATCAGCGCGATGGTCGCCAGGATGATCAGCAACGGCGCGTGCCCGCTGAATCCGACCACGTCCTTGAGATACGTCTCCAGGTACGTGATCACGATGTAGTCGGCGACGTTCAGCATCACCACGATGCCGATGAGGTGCAGGATCGACGTCCAGTGCTTCTTGAGCAGCGCCTTCAGCGGCGACTTCTCGACCTGGTCCTTCTTCTCGATCTCCTGGAACAGCGGGGTGTCCTCCAGCTTGTTCCGCAGGTAGAGACCGACGATGCCGAGCGGGCCCGCGATCAGGAACGGCAGGCGCCAGCCCCATTCGCGCATGGCCTCGTCGCCGAGCACGACGGTGAAGATCGTGACGAAGCCGGCGCCCATCGCGAAACCGACGAGCGTGCCGAATTCCAGCCAGCTGCCCCAGAAACCACGGCGCCGGGCCGGCGCGTACTCGGCGATGAACGTCGCCGCGCCGCCGTACTCACCGCCCGCCGAGAAGCCTTGGATGGTGCGCAACAGGATCAGCAGGACCGCCGCGGCCGGGCCGATCGTCGCGTAGGACGGCAACAGGCCGATGATGAACGTCGACCCGGACATCAGGATGATCGTCAGCGCGAGCACCTTCTGGCGCCCGATCTTGTCCCCCAGCGGACCGAACACGAAGCTGCCGAACGGCCGGACGATGAACGTGATCGCCAAGACCGCGAAGGTCGCCAGAGCGCCTTCGGAAGTGCTCGACGCGTTGAAGAAGACTTGCCCCAGAATGGCCGGCATGAAGCCGAAAACACCGAAGTCGTACCACTCGATGCAGTTACCCATCGCCGCACCGGCGACGGCCTTTCTGATCTGTTCAGGTGGGGCCTCCGCCGGTTCCCCTTTTTCCTGATGTGACGCGCTCAGCGCCTCTTCGGCCATGGGTTTGACCTCCCGACCCACCCGTTTACTTACCCATCGTCGAGGGTTTGTTCCCTCGACCGTAGGGGTTCAAACGTCCGTGTTCAGCGTTTTGGATCGGAGGTGAGAGCGCCGTTCCCCCAAGACGGTGACGAACCACCAGGTGAAGCCGATGTCGGAGAATTTCCGATTACTTTGGGTCACACTTCGGGAATCGGACGTTCCGGACGAAGGATCAGCGAGTCGAGGTCGTCGTCGGGGGCTCGCTCGGCTGCTTCGTCGGGATGGGCGCGCGCGGGGGGACGGTGGTCGTCGTGCGGCCGGGCGTGACGGTCCTCGGCGTCGAACGCGGCTGATGGGTCGTCGGGGCCGACGAGGCCGCGGGTGGCGCCTCGGGAGTGACCTCCGGCCGAGGGGTCGACTCGGACGGCGCGGGCGAGACCGGGGCGGGGGCGATGGTCGACAGGCCCGGCCCCGCGGGTTGGACCGGCGCGGACCCCTCACCACCGCGACCGCCGACGGCGATCGCGCCGAACACGATCACCCCGATCGTCGCCAGCGAACTCCCCGCCACGGCCAGCCGTTTGCGTCGTCGCCGGATCCGGCCACCCCGCTCGATGATGTCCGCCGCCCGGATGCCCAGCGGGGGACCGCTCACGCCGTGCGAAAGCACGCCTTTGATGTCCTCGTCCATCTCCTCACCTCCCATCGTCGTGCGCTCCGCTCAAGGCCAGTTCGCTGAAATGCGGTCCGAGCCGCTTGCGCAGGGTCGCCAGCCCCCGCGCGCCCTGGCTCTTCACGTTCCCGGTGCTGCAGCCCAGCGTCGCGGCCGTCTCCTCGACGCTGAGATCTTCGAAGTAGCGCAGGACGAGCACGGCGCGCTGCTTCGGGGCGATGCCGGACAGGGCATGCCTGACCAGCATCTCCTGTTCCGTGCCGCTCGCTTCGCTCGGGACGTCGGGAAGAGCGTCCGTGAGCTTCTCGCGTTTGCGCCAGACACGCCGATGCTCGGAGAGGAACGTCCGCAGCACGATCTTGCGCGCGTAGCCGTCGAGCGCGTCGTGCCGGGAGAGCCTCGGCCAAGCCAGGTACAGCTTCAGCAGCGCGGCCTGGGTGATGTCCTCGGCCTGATGCCAGTCCCCGCACAGGAGGTACGCGGTGGCACGCAGGCTGTGCGCGCGCTCGTCGAAATACCGGGCGAACTCGCCGTCCCACGGCGAGCCCGTCCCGGTTTTCGACGAGCGGCTCGACGACACCTAGTTACCGGCTCCTTCGACGACGGCGGGGAGGTGCAGATCCCCGGTCGGCCCGGCGGGAACGGCCTTGGGCACGCGGTGCTCGCCCGGCTTCACGACGGCGGGGCGGGTCGTCCGGGGAGCGGGCTCCGGACGCGGCGGGGCGGTGGTGGCGCGGGGCGGTTCCGCGGGCCGCGTGGTGGTGGGCGCCGCGGTCGGCGGCTGGGGCGCCTGAGTGGCCGTCGGCGACGGCGCGCTCTGATCGGCCGACGCCAGCGACGTGGTCGCGAAGGCGGCGCCGCCCGCCAGCAGCAGCGCGCCGAGAGTGAGAGCGATACGAGTACGCAAGAGTGTCTCCTCGATCCGGGCGCCGCTCATTGGCCGCGGCGCCTTACGTCGTTAGACATGCGTCCCGCCTCGCTACCGGTTGCATCGAGTTTTCGAAAGTCTCGCGACGCCGTCCCCCAAGGGCGCTCCGCGCAACCAGCACGAACGGCCGGAGACCACAGGGGTCTCCGGCCGCCCGGTTCCATGGAAGTACTTCAGCTCGCGAGGGCGGACAGCTTCGTCCACTCTTCCCAGGAGTAGGTCCAGTCGCTGTAGTCGCGCGCCCGGTTGATCTTCACCGTGCTGCCCTCGATCTCGACGGGGTCCCCGACCAGTGCGCCGTCCATGTACGCCTTGGCGTTCGCCGGCGCCAGGTTCACGCAACCGTGCGAGATGTTCTTCTTGCCCTGCGCCCAGATCGAAGGCGCGTAGCCGTGGATGAACTCGCCGTTGGTCGAGAACCGCACCGCTGACGGCACGACGATGTTCTCGTAGTCGTAGCGCTCGTTGGTCATCGAATACGTGTCGTGCTTGGACATCACCACGTGCGTGCCGCTCGGCGTGACACGGCCCGGGTCGGCGTCGAGGCCGTAGCTGGCCGGGTAGTCCGCGATCTGCTGCCCGTCGCGGATCACCACGAGCCGGTGGGTCTGGGTGTTGCCCTTGACGATCTGCGAGCGGCCGATCGTGAAGCTCGCCGAACGGTCTTCCTTGCCGTACACGCCTTCGCCGATCTTGACGCCGTAGATCTTGGCGTTGAACTTCACCGTGGTGCCGGGCTGCCAGTAGGCCTTCGGCCGCCAGTGCACCGAGGTGTCGTCGTGGACCCAGGCCCAGGAACCCTCGGTCTTGGGTGTGGTCTCGACCGACAGCGCCTTCTCGACCGAGGCCTTGTCGGTGACCTTGCTCGGGAACGTCAGCGTGATCGGCATGGCGACGCCGTAGGTCTGCCCGTCGAAGACGTTGATGTTCGCGCCCACCTGCTTGCGCGGTTTGACCGTGGTGAAGGCGCCGCCGATCTCGACGGGTTTGCCGTCGGTGCCGGTGGCCTTGCCGGACCACGTGTAGGACTTGCCGTAGCCGAGCTGCTCGGTGGTGGACCAGCTCTTCTTGTCCTCGGACGGCTGCCCCGCGACCTGCTTGCCGTCCGGATTGGTCAGCACGACCTGGTCTAGCGTGCCGTCGGCGACGCTGACCTTGATGGGCTGCCCCGGCGCGACGTCCTGCGCGCCCGCGGCGGGCTCGTACGTCAGCTTGGCGGGCGCGGGCGCCTTGCCGCCGGTGTCGCTGCTGACCGGCCCGCCGCCGTCCGGCCCGCTGGCCGACACAGTCGGCTCGCTGCTGCACGCCCCCAGCGTCAGAACGGCCACCAACCCCAGTGCCGCGATCGCCGCCCGGCGGCGCGCGGTTTCCGTGAACCTCAAAGCTTCCCCTTTGCTCCCCTGTACACCGACCATGACGTCCGGACAGCCCCGTAAGTTGATCCCACCGAGAGTGATGCGAGTCACAATCGGGTGGATCGTAGTTCACGATCGGGGCATGGCCGACTTCGGTCCGTGTCCGGCGATGAGCTGAGGTCGGCGTGCGGCGACAGGCTAGCGAGGGGGTCCGACAGAAGCCGGATCGGTATACGACGTTCCGGTGACCTTGGTACTTGGGGGTGCCCAGAGTCCGATCACGGGCTTCAAATATGGCCAGATCCCGGTACGCTGCCATCAGGCCGTCGTTTTGCGTGTTCGTGGCTTCACACTCGCGGAACTTCTGACGCGAGCCATGAGCCGGTGACGCGCTCTTCGCTCGACTCGTTGGAACCGCCCGGGACGGTCTGGGTGTCGCTTCGGAGGCACTCGAAGCGGATGTGCAACGAGGAGTAAAGCGGTGGCGCAAGGCACTGTGAAGTGGTTCAACGCGGAGAAGGGCTTCGGCTTCATCGCGCAGGATGGCGGCGAGGGCGACGTCTTCGTTCACTACTCGGAGATCGAGGGTCGCGGTTTCCGCACGCTCGAGGAGAACCAGCGAGTGGAGTTCGAGGTCGGTCAGGGCCAGAAGGGCCCGCAGGCCCAGAAGGTTCGCGCGATCTGAGTCCGCCCTTCAGGCGTTGCTCAGACTGATCGGAAAAGCCCCCGGCGATCTCGCCGGGGGCTTTTCCCTTGCCGCTCAAGCTTCTTCTGTTGTGCTGTTCCGTTCCGGGGCGACGGTCAGCGGGGGACGGGCTGCTCCCACGCGTTGGCGTCGAAGCGGAATTCGTCGGTGTGGGCTTCTTCGTGGCGGCGCTGCTGGGCCGAGTTGGCCTGCGACTCCCACGAAAGGCGTTCGAGGATCCATTCCTGCGCCAGCGCCTGCGGCGACAGGTTGCGCTCGGCGGCGGCGTCCTTGAGCTGTTCGCAGGCGATGAGGTTCATCCGCAGCTGGAACACCTGCGCCTCGCCGAAACGCTTGCCGGTGCCGGTGCTTTCCGGGTCGTTCTCCGGGGCGAGGGCACGAAGGTAGCTGGTGAGCTCCGTGTCTTCGACGACCGCTTCGGCCTCCTTGGAGGGGGAGTTGCGGTGACGACCGGGGTTGACCGGCTTCAGGTTCGTGCGGCTGCCGCTACGACGGCTCAGGGAAGGAAGGGGCACCGGGCCACGATAACGGTTCGGTCTCGGCAAACCAACCACAGTGAGCCACGACACACCGATTCTTTTGTCTCGAATGGCCCAACCCCGACAGGAAAACCTTTTCCCGTGATCACAACCCGCGACTGGAAGAGGAAAGACCAACGGGACCGGGCCTGGGCCGCCAACCGCCACCTGAAGGAACCTGGGGTCTGGGGGTGGCCCCCAGAAAACGGAGCGACCCCCGCGCCAGGGGGAGGAACGCGGGGGTCGGAGGGGATCTCCACAGGCGCTGACCGGGGGTGTGTCAGCAAATCGATTGTTGCACGGTTTCCTGAGAAGGGCGAGTGGGCGCGGGCAGAATTCCGGTCGGGGCGCCACCTCTGGTTCGCCTGTGGTTCATGTGGCGCGGGTGTGCGCGTGATCGCTCTGCGTTGTGCGGAGCGTGGCGACAGGTTCACTCTCCGGGGGGCTGTGTGTCGCGGCCGGCTCTGGCTAGCCTCGCGGCCAAGCTGTTCGTTGGCCGTCTGGAGGAACCATGGGTGGGTCTGTGGAAGTGCGACAGTTCCTCCTTCGGTACGAAGGTGCCGATGGGGGAAGCTCGACGACGTTGGCCGGTGGTCTGCCGGCGCAGCGCACGGGTCAGGGGGATGCCCAGCGGGTGTCCGACGACCAGGTGCGGCGTGCCCGGCTGGCGGTGGCCAACGGGGCGCTGGGTGTCGATGACTGCGTCCAGTTGCTGGACATGCTGGGGTTGACGCTGGACGAGGACGGGCAGGCGCCCGTCCAGCGCTGAGTTCGTTCGTTCACGCTGCATTCGTCAAAGAAGGCCCGGTCGCGCGGGGTGTGCCGCGCGGCCGGGCCTTCGTTTTGTCCTCGACGCCCGTCCGCCGGTTGTGTAACACTGTTATCAAACAACTGGCGGGAAGGTGTGACGACATGGCCGACGACGCGGCGATCGCGGTGGCGCGGGAGATCCGGGGTCCGGTGCAGGTGCTGGGCGGGAAGTTCATGACCTCTCCGGAGCTCGCCGAGGTCGAGGCGGAGGTGGGACTGTCGCCGCGGACGCTTTATTTGCGTGGCCGGTCCGCGGTGCTGGGCGACCCGCCGCCGAAGGTGGTCGCGGAGCTGTTCGGGATCTTCCCGTCTTGGCTCTTCGAGTACGCCCTCCCGCCCGCGACAGCGGCGCTCGACGCGGCCTCCGCGGTCCGCGCCTACTCGCGGTCATCGGCCAACTGGGCACGCGTCAACCTTTCGGGTGTCGGTGAGCCCGGCCGTCCGGCGGAGCTGCTGTTCCGTCTCGTGGACGCCGCGGACGCGAGCGGTCTCGCGTTGTTCGCCGGCTGGCAACGCGCCGGACGTCCGTCGGACGACGTCGAGCGGCTGGCGTTCGCGCTCATGGTCTTCCGCGAGTTCCGCGGCGGCATCCACTTCGCGGCCCTTCGTGCGGTGGGGCTGACGGTGCCCGAGGCGGTCGTCGCGGATCCGGAAGGCGGCCGTGGTCGTCTCCTGCGCACCGCGTGGTCCGAGGAGGCGGCCGACGGGCTGATCGCCGCGGCGGAGGCGAAGGACGATCTGCGGCAACGGTGGCGGCATGCCGAGGACCTGACCGATCGGCGCGTGGCCGAGCTTCTCGCCGTCACTCTCACGGGCGACGAGCGGGAGGAGCTTCGGCGGCGTCTCGGAGCCCTCGAGGACGCCTCGGCCCTGATATCCTGAACTCGCCGCGTTCTCGCAGGTCCCAGCCCTGTGAACAACTAGAGGACCCCCTGTGCGGGAGCGGAAATGGGGGTGTCCTATAGTTATGTTCGCTCCCGGGGACACCGGAGAGCGCGGGTCGGTCGGTTCGCCGAAACCGAACCGGGCTCCCATCGTCCAGCGGCCTAGGACTCCGCCCTTTCAAGGCGGCAACGCGGGTTCGAATCCCGTTGGGAGTACGCAGTACAGTTACAAAGCAGTATGCAAGGCCCTGTGGCGCAGTTGGTTAGCGCGTCGCCCTGTCACGGCGAAGGTCGCGGGTTCGAGTCCCGTCAGGGTCGCAAGATCGTTCGGCTCCTCGCCGGCGTTCCCGGCCAGGTAGCTCAGTTGGTACGAGCGTCCGCCTGAAAAGCGGAAGGTCGCCGGTTCGACCCCGGCCCTGGCCACCGCTCAACGAACCGCCTCGATCAGCATCGAGGCGGTTTTTTCATGTCCGGGGCCGATTGCACAGCAGTGCGCGGTGGCGTCCGATATCGCAGGAGTATCGGGCGCCACCGCGCACTGGCGGTGTCTACTTGCCGGTCTGCTGCTTGATCCAGTCGGTGAACGCGGTCACGTCGGTGTAGATCCCCGGCATTTCCGGGCAGCTGGCGGTCTGACCGCGGCTGGTGGCGCCGACCAGCGTCCACTTGTCGCCGTTCTTGACCACGGCGGGGCCGCCCGAGTCGCCGTAGCAGGCGCTCGCCTTGCCACCCTGGTTGTCCATGCAGAGCTCGCTCTGCGCGTCGTACGCGCCGGAGCCGGAGCAGCCGGAGTCTTCGGCGATCTTGGTGTCGAGCTGCTGGAGCACCACCGGTGCCTCACCGCAGCCGCGCGTGGGGCAGGTCAGCCCCCAGCCGATCTCCCGCACGTCGGTGCCGGCCGACGGCGACTGGCCGATCTCGATCGGCGCCGCTTCCGCCGGCTTGGTCAGGTGCACGAGGGCGATGTCGTACGGGCCGGAGCCGTCGTACTTCTCGTGGACCACGAACTTGTCCACCTCGGCGACCTCGCCGCCCTTGGTGTGGTCGGTGGTGTTGATGCGGTACTGCCAGTTCGACGGCTGCTCACCCTCGACGCAGTGCGCGGCGGTCACCAGCCACTCCGGGCTGATCAGTGACGCGCCACAGTTGTGGTCGCCGCTCTTGGTCTGCATGGACGCCATGAAGCTGTAGGTTTCGGTCGCGTCCACCCCGCCCACGATCAGCGGCTGTACGCCCGAGGGGGGTTCGGCGGCGGCAGCAGGCATCGCCAACCCGAGCACGGCGGCCGCGCCGGTCAGCAGACCGGCGACGAGGGTACGAGTCCTCATCTGCTTTCTCCTTCCAGGCCGGTGTGTTTCACCGGCTCACTCCGGAAGGGTGGCCAATCGTCACTCGTTCGTGAAAGTGACGAAAGTCGGTGGCCGTTGCCAGTTACCAGTTGGCAGACCTTGACTTCGAGTTAGGTGGAGGTGTCAATCTCGGGGCATGACAATCGCACCTGAGCAGGTCGACGAATGGACCGTCGGCACCCTCGACCTCGACGCGTACCTCGGCCGGATCGGTCAGAAGCGCGAGACGCCCTCCGCCGCCGCGTTGCGTGAGCTGGCGAAGGCGCACGTCCTCGCCGTCCCGTTCGAGAACGTCGACGTCGTTTTGGGGCAGCACAAGGGAATCGCGCTCGAAGACGTGATCGGCAAACTCGTCGGCCGTCATCGCGGTGGCTATTGCTACGAGCACGGAAGCCTTTTCGCCGCGGCCGCCGAGCAGCTCGGCTACCCCGTGCGCCGCCTGGTCGCCCGTGTACAGCCGCAGAAGAACGGGCCGTACACGCATATGACGCTCGCGGTCGAGGCGGACGGCGTCCAGCACCTGGTCGACGTCGGCTTCGGCGCCGGGATGCTGGTGCCGATGCCACTGGTCGACGGCGCGGTAGTGGATCAGGCGGGCTGGCCGCACCGGCTCGTCGCCGACGGCGACTGGTGGCGCCTGCAGAAGAAGGAGGGCGACGACTGGACCGACCTGCACGCCTTCACGCTCACGCCGATGCACCGGATCGACTACGAGGTCTACCACCACTACACGTCGACGCATCCGCGGTCGCCGTTCACCGGGCAGCTGGTGGTCATGCGCCTGGAGGAAGGGCTCAGCCGCAAATTGGTCGGCGAAGAGTTCATCGTCGAACGCCCGGACGGGACCAAGGAGACCACCACGATCCCGCCCGAGCGGCTCGACGCGACACTGCGCGAGCTGGACGTCGTCCTGACCGAGGACGAGCTCGCGAAACTGCTGACGATCTACCCGGGCTGAAGGCTCAGAGCTCGAACTCGGTGCGCTTGTCCTCGGGGACGAGGTCCTCGTACTCGCGGTGCTTCGCGATGAAGGAACGCACGTACGGGCAGTAGGGCAGGACGGACCTGCCCTGCGACCGGACGTCGTCGAGCGCGGCGGTCACGAGTTTGCCCGCCAGGCCCTGGCCCGCGAAGTCGTCCGAGATTTCGGTGTGCAGGAACAGGATCGCGTCGGCACGCGTGCGGGTTTCCAGGAACCCGGCGGGTTTCCCGTCCACGACGATGTCGTAGCGGTCTTCTCCGGCTTTGATCTCGACACTCATCCAGCTGCTCCGAAAAGTTCGTCCGGCGGCGCGGGGCGACCGAGGTGGAAGCCCTGCGCCTGATCACAACGCAGCTCACGGAGAACCGCGAGCTGCTCTTCGTCTTCGACACCTTCGGCGACGACGATCAGGTCGACGGCGTGCGCCATCGCGACGATGCTCTTGACGATCGCGGCCGCGTCACGCGATTCCGCGATGCCGGTCACGAAGGTGCGGTCGATCTTGAGCGTATCCAACGGGAGCCGTTGCAGCTGGGCGAGCGACGAGTAGCCGGTGCCGAAATCGTCGATCGCCAGTGAGACACCGAGATCGCGCAACGACGTCAGCACTTCGGCGGCCGCGGCCTGATCCCGCATCAGCGCGCTCTCGGTGACTTCGAGGGTCAGCGCGTGCGGCGGGAGCCCGGTGGTCTTCAGCGCGTCCTGCACCCCGGCCACCAGATGCGGGTCGTCCAGCTGCCTGGCCGACAGGTTGACCTTGAGATTCAGGTCGATGCCGAGCTGCTCGCGCCGCCTGGCGATCTCGCGGGTGGTCGTGCGCAGGACGTATTTGCCGATCAGATTGATCAGGTCGCTTTCCTCGGCCAGCGGGATGAATTCGGCGGGCGAGATCGTGCCGTGCGCGGGATGTTTCCAGCGCAGCAACGCTTCCACCGCGACCATCTCGCCGGATTCGATGTCCACGACCGGCTGATACGCCGTCCAGAGTTCCTCGTTCTGCAGGGCGTCGCGCAGGTCCTGCTCCATGCGCAGCCGCCGCTGCATCCGCTCGCGCAGCTCGACGTCGAAGAACTCGTAACGTGCCCGGCCGAGCGTTTTCGCTTGGTACATCGCGACATCCGCGTCGCGCAGCAGATCTTCGGCGGTCCGGGTGTCGTCGTTGGCCGCGGTGACGATGCCGATACTGGCGTCGATGTGCAGCTGCCTGCCGTTGACGGTGATCGGCTCGGTCAGCGCCTCGCGCAGATGTTCCGCCAGCGCCTTGATCTCTTCCGGTTCGGTGATCTCCGCGGTGACGACGACGAATTCGTCGCCACCGAGCCTGCCGACGAGATCGTTTTCGCCGATGCCCCGGCGCAGGCGTTCACCCGCGATGCGGAGCACTTTGTCGCCGACGGAATGCCCGAGGGAATCGTTGATCACCTTGAACTTGTCGAGGTCGATGAACAGCAGCGTGGTCAGCTCGGCGCGGCCCGCGCCGGACAACGCCTCGGCGAGACTGTCCAGGACCAGCGTCCGGTTCGCGAGTTCGGTGAGCGGATCGTGCGTCGCCTCGTGGGCGAGCCGCTCGCCGATGGCGCGGCGTTCGGTGATGTCGGTGAACGAGGCGACCACCGCCTGGGCCGACGGGTCTTCCGGGGTCAGCAGCCGCGACGTCAGCGAAATCCAGACGTCGTCGCCCGCCGGCCTCCGCAGCCGCAGCACGAGGCCGGTCAGCGTGGCCCCGGTACGCCGGGTCACCACCGACGGCATCCGGGCGGGCGGGATGCGGCCCTGTTCGTCGTACAGCTCCAGCGTCACGCACGGGACACCGATGAGGTCGTCGTGGCCGACGCCGATGATCCGGCAGGCCGCGGGGTTGGCCGATTCGATGAGCCCGCCGGGGCCGATCACGACCACGCCTTCGTCGAGGGACGCGACCACCGTGCTGTAGTGCTGCTCGGCCCGTCGCCGGGCCGTTTCGTCGGCGCAGACCAGGACGAAACCGTCGTTCATCTCCGCGGCCGAGATGCGGATGGCAAGTGTCGAGCCGTTGCGGTGACGGTGGGTCGCCTGTATGACGCCGCCTCTGCGCAGCACCGTTTCCGGGTCGAGCGCGGCACCGACGAGATCGCTCACCGTGCGGCCGATCGCCTCGCCGGCGGTCCAGCCGTAGACGTTCTCGGCGGCGGGGTTCCAGCTGGTCACCACGCCGCTGCCGCTGGTCGCGATGATCGCGTCGCTGACATGGCTGATCAGCGCGGCCTGGTAGCGCAGCGTCGCTTCGGCGGCCTTCTGCGCGCTGATGTCGCGCATGATGACCTGGAACGCGGGCCTGCCTTCCCAGGTCGTGCGCACCGAAATGCTCTGGACCAGGTACTTCGTGCCGTCGAGGCGGAGCATGACGGTGTCGGCGGGAGCGGTCGACGCGCCCTGGCGGTGCAGCGACGCGATCCTGTCGAGCAGGGCCGGGAGCGACTCGTCGGCGACGAAGTCCATGATCGGCCGTCCGATCAGCTCCGCGGTCGAGGACGCACCGAGCGCGGTGAGGGCGGCCCGGTTCACGTAGGTGACAACGCCGGCTTCGTGGACACACACCGCGTCCGGGCTGAGTTCCACCAAAAGCCGGTAACGGTCAGTGAGATCTTCGAGGGCTTGCCGGTTCTCGCGGACGTCGGTCACGTCGGTGGCGATGCCGAGCAGCCCCGACGAGCCGTTGTCGCCGCCGATGGTGCGGGCGCGCAGGCGGACCCAGCGGATCTCGCCCGCCGGGTTCCGGAACGACTGCTCGAGTTCGAACTCGCGCCAAGGCGGGGAGGTGCGGGTGCCGGTGGTCAGCGGGGCCACCAGATCGGCGAGCCTGGACTCGATCTCGGCTTCGGTCAACGTGCCGCCGCCCAGCAGGTTCTCCAGTCCGGGCAGCCAGGACAGGGTCTCCGCCTCGAAGTCGTACGACCAGATGGCGGCGTGGTCGCCCGCGAGGCCGAGATCGCCGAGCGGCTCGTTTCCGAGCGGCGCGCCTGCCGGACGACCGGAATTCCCGGCCCCTGGCACGGCGAGGGCGTCAGCCTCCATGATCCGTCCGAACCCCCTCTTCCGGTGCTGGCACCGTCGATTACACCACCCGCGGAGGGCGCTGTATACGCGAGCCGAAGGCGGGCCACCGCTGATATGCGCGGGAGCAGATGAATACACGCTGTGTGACTGGCCTACGCTGGCGTGTTCCATCGGGTGAATAATTTTTGGTTAACTTCACCCATTCGGCGGTGAGTTGCGGTAAAACTACTCCTCGCTCGTTCCCGGTGCGAAAGGTTTCAGCTGGTGGATGACGACGACGTTTCGGTCGCCGACCTGCTTATTCGCGAGGGCTGGGACGACCACGAGGAGTCACGGGCAAAGTCACGCTGGAGAGTTATCGCGGTGGTGATCGCCGTGGTCGTCGCCTGCGGCGCGGCCGCTGTTCTCGTCGGGTTCGATTCCGATCCCGAACAGAATGCGGCGCCGAACCCGATCAGCGTCATCGAGATGCCGAAGCGGCCTTCGGAAAACGGGGGAGCCGACGCGACTTCGGCCGTCCCGTCCACCGAGACGGTCGAGACCGGTGACGGTGGGACATCGACGCGGCCCAGCAGGACGACGTCCAGCCGCCGCACGTCGAGTTCGGCGGCGCGGACGTCCGACTCTCCGGACCCGACCACGCCGACGTCGTCGAACGGGCCCGCGGATCCGCCGCAGACCACCGGGTCCACGGTCGTTCCGCAGCCGCCCAACCCGACCCCGCCGCCGCCCTCGACGACGCCGACCGAAGAGTGCAACCTGTGGCCGAAATGGCTCTTCTGTTAGGGCGCCCGCAGTAGGTCCGGCTCCCGGCGTTTGCCGAGGTGGTTGAACAGCAGGTTGAGGGTGAAGGCGACGATCGCGGCGACCGTGATCGGGCTGCCGCAGATGGTCTGCAACCACGCCGGGAAATGCTGGAAGAAGATCGAATTCCCGAACCGGTTCGTGGCGAACGCGGGCAGCAGCCCGACCCCGAGCGACACCGCGACGATGAAGGTGTTGTGGTTGCCGGAGAACTCCACCTTCTTCAGGTTCTGCACGCCGACCGCGGCGACCATCGCGAACATCACCACCGCGACCGCCCCGATCACCGGCTCCGGCACGGCCGCGACGAAGGCGCCGACCTTCGGCACCAGGCCCATCAGCACGAGCAGACCGCCCGCCATCGCGACCACCCACCGGCTCCGCACGCCGGTCATCTGAACGAGACCGACGTTCTGCGCGAAAGCCGTGTCCGGGAACGAGTTCATCGCGCCGCCGAGGATGGCCGAGAGACCATCGGTGGCGAGACCGCGCGCGAGGTCGGAGTCCGTCGCCGGGCGTCCGGTGATCTCGCCGACGGCGACCAGGTCCGCGGTGGATTCGGTGTAGGTCACCAGCATCACGACGCACATCGAGAGCACGGCCGCGATCGGGAACGTCGGCGGGCCGAAGTGGAACGGCGACGCGAGACCGAACCAATCGGCGCCGGCGATCCCCTCGAAGCTCACCAGGCCCATCGGGATCGCCGCGACCAGGCCGATCAGCAACGCGAGCAGCGGGCCGATCTGGCTCGCGAACCCGCGCAGTACCCGGGTGAACAGGACGATCACCGCGATCACACCGAACGCGAGCGCGATGTTGGCCGGTTTCGCGTAATCCGGCGATCCGGTGTCGTGGCCGGCGATCAGGCCGACGCCCGGGCCGATGAGTGAGATGCCGATGACCATGAGCAGCGTGCCCGAAACCAGCGGCGGGAAGAATCGGATCATCTTCGCGAACGGCTTCGCGATGAGCAGGCCGAACACACCCGAGGCGATCATCGCGCCGTAGACGGCCTGCATGCCGTACTGGGACGCGATCATGATCATCGGGTTGACCACGGTGAACGTCGCGCCCGCCACCACCGGCAGCCGGATGCCGAAGATCCGCCCGATCCCGACCGCCTGTATCAGCGTCGCTATCCCAGCGACCAGCAGATCCGCGTTGACCAGCAACGCGATCGTCGCCGCGTCCAGTTTCAGCGCGCTTCCGACGACGAGCGGGACGGCCACGGAACCCGCGTACATGATCGTCATGTGCTGGAGGCCGAGCAAGGTCAGCTTCGGCAGCGGCGGGCGGGCGTCCACCGGGTGGACCTCGGGACGGCTCATGGGCATGACCGTAGCGCCGCGTGAGGATCACGTGTCGAAAAGGCCGGAGCTGTGTTGAATGGGATCGGGCACAACGGAAGGAGCGCCGATGGAGACCGTCCTCGTCGTAGGGGCCGGGCAGAGCGGGTTCGGAGTGGCGACCTCGCTGCGCGACAAGGGGTTCGGCGGGCGGGTGGTGCTGATCGGTGACGAACCCGGCCTGCCGTACCAGCGGCCTCCGTTGTCGAAGGGGTATCTCGCCGGGACCGCCGGCGACGCCCAGCTGCGGCTGCGGCCCGAGGACTTCTTCGCGGAGAAGAACATCGAGCTGATCCCGGGCCGCGTCGCGTCGGTGGATCGCGACGGGTCGAAGGTGGTGCTCGAGGACGGGAGCGCTCACGAGTACGACCATCTGGTGCTGGCGACGGGCTCGGTCAACCGGGTGTTGCCGGTACCCGGGTCCACTTTGGATGGTGTGTTCACCTTGCGCACCAAGGACGAGGCCGATGTCCTGCGCGCCGCGCTGGAGAGCGCGGAGAACGTGGTCGTGGTCGGGGGCGGGTTCATCGGGCTGGAGTTCGCCGCGCACGCCGGGCGGCCCGTGACGATCGTCGAGGCCCAGGACAGGCTGATGGCCCGTGTCGCGACTCCGGAGGTCTCGGCGTACTTCGCCGCTCTGCACGAGGACGCCGGCCACACGATCCTGCTCGGCAAGGGTGTCGCCGCGCTGCGCGGCGAGGGCCGCGTGACCGAGGTGGAACTGAGCGACGGCAGCCTGCTGCCCGCCGATCTGGTGCTGGTCGGGGTCGGGGTGGAGCCGCGGACGCGGCTCGCCGAAGGGGCCGGGCTGGCCGTGGCGAACGGTGTCGTCGTCGACGAGCATCTGCGGACGAGCGACCCGAAGATCTCGGCGGTCGGGGACTGCGCGAACTTCCCGTGTGTCCAAGCGGGTACGGCGACGCGGCTGGAGTCGGTGCAGAACGCCGTCGACCAGGCGAGGGCGGTGGCGGCGGTCATCGCCGGCGAACCCGCGCCCTACGACAGTCTGCCTTGGTTCTGGACCGATCAGCTCGGCGCGAAACTGCAGATCGCCGGGATCCTGACCGGGGCGGAGAAGACCGTCGTGACCGGGGACAGGGAGGGCGGGAAGTTCTCGGTGCTGTCGTTCCGCGACGGCGTGCTCGCCGGGGTCGAATCGGTGAACCGGCCGCCGGACCATATCGCCGCGCGACGGCTGTTCGCCGCGGATCCGGCGCCGCGGTTCGAGACGCTGGAGGCCAACGGCTTCGACCTCAAGGCGACCTTTGCGTCAACCCGTGGTTGACGATTGAGGATCGTCAACCTAAAGTTGACGGCATGACGAATCCAGTTCGGCTCGACGACCTCATCTCCCACATCAAGCAGCAGCATCCCGACGGCGACGTGCTCGGCCAGCTGTCCGACGCGGTCTTCCTCGGCGAGCACCTCGGTGAAGTGGCCGACCACCTGATCGGCCACTTCGTCGACCAGGCGCGGCGGTCCGGCGCGTCCTGGACCGAAATCGGCAAGAACATGGGGGTGTCCAAGCAGGCGGCACAAAAGCGTTTTGTCGACTCCAGTGGCTCGTCGCTGGAAGACCTGGTGAAGGTGTTCAGCCGCTACACGGATCGGGCGCGGCACGTCGTCGTCGCGTCGCGGGACGCCGCGGTCTCGGCGAAGAGCCCGCAGATCGAGCCCGTGCACCTCGTCCTCGGGCTGCTCTCCGAACCGGCGGCCCTCGCCGCCGGGGCGATCGTGGCGCAGAAGGTGACTCTCGAAGCCGTCCGCGAGGCCGCGGAGGCGAAGCTGCCGGAGCCCGCCGCCGAACCGGTGGAGGCGGCGAAGATGGCGTTCGGCGCGCAGGCCAAGAAGGCGCTGGAACTGACCATGCGGGAGTCGCTGCGGCTCGGGCACAACTACATCGGCACCGAGCACATCCTGTTGGCCCTGTTCGAACTCGGCGACGACCTGCTCGTTGACCTCGGTCTCACGAAGGAGAGCACCGAAGCGGTGATCCTGCGGGCTCTGACGGAGATCGTCGCGGCGCGCGGGGAGGCATGAAAGCGTCCTTCACCGCTCCATCCATGCCCCCGCCGCCGCCCTCAACTGAGGCGCTGCGCGCCGGCCTGAATTCCAGCGGTGAAGGACGCCTTTCCTCCGGTCAGGCGGGGGATTCCGGGCGGCCGTCGGCGGCCCAGGCGGTGTGGAACGAACCCTCACGGTCGACGCGACGGTACGTGTGGGCACCGAAGTAGTCCCGCTGCCCCTGCACCAGCGCCGCGGGGAGCCGCTCCGCGCGCAGACCGTCGTAGTAGGCCAACGCGGTCGAGAAGCCCGGTGTCGGGATGCCGAGCCGCACCGCCGTGGAGATCACCGAACGCCAGGAGTCCTGGGCGTCCTCGACGGCCTTGCGGAAGCCGCCCGAAGTCAGCAGCGTGGGCAGCGCGGGCTCTTCGGCGTACGCGGCCGTGATGTCGTTCAGGAACTTCGCGCGGATGATGCAGCCGCCGCGCCAGATGGACGCGACCTTGCCGAGGTCGATGTCCCAGCCGTATTCGGCACCGCCCGCCTGGATCTGGTTGAAGCCCTGGGCATACGCCACCACCTTCGACGCGTACAACGCCTGCTCGACGTCGTCCGCGAAAGTGTCCAAAGCGGACCCGGTGAGCGGTGCGCGCGAGGGACCGCCGAGACCGCGAGAGGCCTCGCGCAGGTTCGACGAACCGGACAGCGAGCGCGCGAAGACGGCTTCGGCGATGCCGCTGATCGGCACGCCGAGGTCCAGTCCGATTTGGACGGTCCAGCGGCCGGTGCCCTTCTGCTCGGCCTGGTCCGCCACGATGTCGACGAACGGTTTGCCGGACGCGGCGTCGGTGTGGGCCAGCACCTGCGAGGTGATCTCGATCAGGTACGAATCCAGCCGCCCCGAGTTCCAGGTGCGGAAGACCTCGGCGATCTCGGCGGGGGAGTAGCCGCCCGCGCCGCGCAGGAGGTCGAACGATTCGGCGATCAACTGCATGTCGGCGTACTCGATGCCGTTGTGCACCATCTTCACGAAATGCCCGGCGCCGTCCGCGCCGACGTGCGTGCAGCACGGCTCGCCGTCGACCTTCGCCGAGATGTCCTCGAACAGCGGCCCGAGCGACTGGTACGACTCTTTCGAACCGCCCGGCATGATGCTCGGCCCGTGCAGCGCGCCCTCCTCGCCGCCGGACACGCCGGTGCCGACGAAGTGGATGCCCTTCTCGCGCAGCGCGGCCTCGCGGCGCCGGGTGTCCGCGAAATGCGCGTTGCCCGCGTCGACGATCACGTCGCCCTTCTCGAGGAGCGGCACGAACTCGTCGATCACGGCGTCCGTCGGCGCGCCTGCCTTGACCATGATCACGACCTGACGCGGCCGCTCCAGCGCGTCGACGAAGTCCTGCGCCGAATACGCCGGGATGAAGTCGCCTTCGTCGCCGAACTGCTCGACCAGTTCCTTCGTCCGCTGCTCGGAGCGATTGTGCAGGGCCACCGTGTGCCCGTGCCTCGCGAGGTTCCTGGCCAGGTTGCGGCCCATGACCGCCAGGCCGGTGACCCCGATGCTCGCCTTCTTGCTCATCCGCACCCTTCCGCTTCGATTCCCGTGCCGAGCCTATCCCCGTCGAGGGATACGGCGCCGGGACGAGACGGGATCAACCGGGAGTTGTCCACAACCGAGCCTGCCTGTGGACAACTCGGCTCACGCGGCCCGACGCGGCTTGCGCGGCGGTACGCTGGGATCGGGGTCGCCCCCCAGGGACGGGTGGGGGCTGCGTATGGGGGCTTGGGCGGGATTTTGGGTGTCTTGAAGGGGGCCTTTGGGACGCTGGATGTCTCGAAGGGGGCCTTCGGGACGTGTGGGCTGCGGCGGGTCGGGGCGGGGCGGGGTGTTCCCAATGTCGCATTTGGGACGCTGAGGGTCTCTGATGCGACATTGGGGACGGCGCGAAGCGAGCGAGAGTGCGAAGGCCGCGAGCCCGGGCTTTCGGACGTCTTGAACGCCCCTTCCTGACGTCCGGGGCGCTGGAGAGGTGTTGCGAAAGCCACTTTCGCAACCTTCAACGT
>NZ_JBHXIB010000049.1:0-55382 GCF_042723975.1 Amycolatopsis sp. NPDC058340
CACCACCAAAGCCGCACTCCGAGCACTCAAACGACACCTCACCAACACCATCTACCAAGCACTCAAAGCAGACTTGACATAGAAGCTTCTTTCGCAACCTTGAACGTTGCGAAAGTGGCTTTCGCGACATCCCTGGCTCCGGCGAGCATGGATCAGCCGACCGGGTGGCGTCGAAGGCCGAACTCGCGTGATTGAGGCCGTAACTCGCGTGATTGGAGCCGTAACTCGCGTGATTGGAGCCGGAACTGCGTGTTCCGGCCGGAGACACGCGAGTTCCGGCTCCGATCACGCGTTATCCGGCCGGGTGCAGCTGCCGTCCCGGGATCACCTGCTGTGGAGTGTTCGGGCTGGACCACAGCAGTTTCATCGACGCCTCCCCGCCGCGTTCGGTGTGTTCGAGCCGGATCGCGTACGACCGCCCGGCGACCAGGTCGAGTGTCGCTTTGTCGACAGTCGGGCCGTGTGGGGTGGTGTTGTCGATCAGGAGTTTCCCGTCGACCCACAGCCGCACGGTGTCGTCCGAGACCGTGGTGAACGTGTACTTCCCGGTGTCGCGCGCGGTGACCCGCCCGGTCCAGCGCGACGAGAAGGACTCCGCCGGGATCTTCGCGTCCGGTGAGCCGGTGAACTTCCAGTTGTGGTTCACGCCCGGCTCGACCCGGCGCACCGACGGGGTCCCGGTGAAGTCCGCGTTCGGCCAGTACTCCGCGGTCAGCCCGGTCCCGCGACCGGCGGGCGCCTGCGGCAAGGGATCGACACTCAGCTCGATGACGGTCGCGATGTCGTTCGTCCGGCCACCCGACGGCGTGAGCTTCACGCTTCCGGACGACTGCTCGACCCGCACGCGCTGACGGCTGCCGAGCACCCGCGCGTCACGCACCCGGAAAGACGCCAACGCGTCGAGCGTCAGCGAACCGCCCGACGCGGGCCAGTCGAACACCGACGCGTAAAGCTTGTCGCCACGACGGCTGACCACACCCCAGCCCGGTTCGGCGACCAGGCCCGGCGCGCCCGCCCCGTAGGCGGCGGCGGACTGACCGTTCGTCCGCAGCCACCGGCCCATCTGCTTCAGCCGGTCGATGGATTCCCGCGGCACGCGGCCGTTGCGATCGGGCCCGACGTTGAGCAGGAAGTTCCCGCTGCGCCCGGCGATCGAGAGCAGTTTCCTGGTCAGATCCGCCGAGGACTTCCAGTTGTGGTCCCAGTCGGTGTATCCCCAGCTGCCGTTGAGGGTCATGCACGATTCCCACAGCTGCCCGTCGACCGGCTTGTCCGGGATCTCCTGTTCGGGTGTCCCCGTGTCGCCGTCGACCACCCGCCGTTTGCCGACGCGGTTGTTGACCACAATGGACGGATCGAGGCTGCGGACGTAGGCCTCCAGCTCCTCCCCGTCCCGTTCGGTCCACGGGTTGTTGGGCCGGTCGGTGCTCCATTCGCCGTCGAACCACAGCACCGCCGGGTGGTAGTTGTCGACGAGTTCCTTGAGCTGGGCGTACATCCGCTCCTTGTACTTCGGGAACGTCGCGGGATCCGGGAAGTCCGGGTCGTGCCAATCCCAGATCGAGTAGTAGAAGCCGAGTTTGACGTCGCGCGCGGCCGTCGCGCGTTTCAGTTCGGCGAGGATGTCGCGGTTCTTGTCGAACGCCGAGTGGTCGCGGAGGTTGAACTTGTTGACCTTCGTCGGCCACATCGCGTAGCCCTCGTGGTGCTTCGACGTGATCACCACGTACTTCTGCCCGGCGTCCTTCGCCGACTGCGCGATGGCGTTCGCGTCGAAACCGGCGGGGTTGAACTTCGCGGCGATCCGCTCGTATTCGTCGCGCGGGATCTGGCAGTTCCGCTGGATCCATTCGGCGTCCTGGCAAACGCTTCCATCAGGGCGGGTGTACTTCCCCTGCAGCTGGGAGTACGCGCCGAAATGGATGAACTGGCCGAAGCGGTCTTCGCGCCACCAGCGCGTCCGGTCGGCGGTGAACGGGTCGTCGTAAGCGTGATCGGACGGGAGTGGCGCGGCTTCCGCGGCGGGCACGACGCCCAGTGCGGTGGTCGCGATGACGAGGGCCGCCAGGGCCCGGAGTGGCTTGCGGCGATTCATGCACTCCTCCTCGCTGAGGTGTGGACGTCGGGGACTTTAGGAAGCCAGAGATCGGATGTGAACCCCCGAAAGGTCCATCGATGAGCTAGTTCACCCGGAAAGACGGCAGAAAGGTCGGATCTCTGCCCCGCTGATCGGGACTGTAAGCGCGACATAAGCAACATCGCTTACCGCCCCGGAATCGCCGTCTCCGTAGAAATCGGTGCGCCAAGACGACCGAAGGAGCAGCGATGCGGAAACGACCCATGGCGGTACTGATCGCCGGAGCGGTCTTCGCGCTGGTGGCCGGTTGCGGCGGTGGCGGGGACGGCGGCGACAAGGTCGCCTCGATCTCGTCGCCGCCGGCTCCCGGCGCCGCCGGAGACGGGAAGCAGGCCGACAACGTGTCCGACGAGGACAAGATGCGCAATTTCGCGAAGTGCATGCGCGAGCACGGGATCGACATGCCGGATCCCCAGACCAACGGCGACGGGAAGGGGATGATCTCGATCGAGGCCGGCGAGGGCAGGCCCGACGAGAACAAGATGAAGGCCGCCAGCGACGCGTGCCGCAAGCTGCTGCCGAACGGCGGCGAGATCAAACCGCCCACGCCGGAAGAGCTCGACAAGATGCGCAAGGAAGCCAAGTGCATGCGCGAGCACGGCATCGACTTCCCCGATCCCGATCCCAGCGGCAAGGGCGCCGCCATGACGATGGACGCGGGCGACCCCAAGAAGTTCGAAGAAGCGGCGAAGGCCTGCGGTCTCGGCATGAGCATGAGGGCGGCCCCGGCGAAATGAGCGAACACGAAGGACCCGGCGGCGCACGGCGTTCGCGCCGGGCACGCTGGTTCGTCATCGCGGCGGTGCTCGTCGTCGTGGTCGGGACGATGTCCGTGGTCGTGCTGACCAGGGTCACCTCCGAGGCCCAGCAGGTCGGGCAAGCGCCACCGCCGGTCGAGACCGCGAAGGTCGAGAAGACCGACCTGCAGGAGGAAGAGGAAGCGAACGGGAAACTGGGCTACGGCGGGGAAAGCTCCATCGCGGGCCGGAAACAGGGCACCATCACGTCCCTTCCGGACGCGGGTGCCGTGCTCACCCGCGGCAAGGCCGTGTACGGGGTCGACGCCAAACCGGTCCCGCTGTTCTACGGCACGCTGCCGTTCTTCCGCGACCTCGCCGACGGGGCCACGGACGGCCCGGACGTCAAACAGCTGGAAGAAAACCTGAAGGCGCTCGGTTTCGGCGGTTTCGGCACGCCCGACAAGAAGTTCACCTCCGCCACCGCCGCCGCGATCAAGAAATGGCAGAAATCGCTGGGCCTGGAGCAGACCGGCGCGTTCGGCCAGGGCGACGTCGTCCTCGCGCCCGGTGAGATCAGGGTTTCGCAGCTCGCCGCGCAACTCGGCGGCCCCGGCGGCGGCGAACTGCTGAAGTACACCGGCACCGAACGTCTCGTCGAGGTCGAACTCGACGCCGCCAAACAGGCCATCGCCAAGGCGGGGGACAAGGTCGGCGTCGACATCACCGGCGGCAAGACCACGACCGGCGTGATCACCGACGTCGGCAAGGTCGCGGAGAACGGCAAGGACGGCGCCGGACAGGACGACGGCAAGCCGAAGATCAAGGTGAAGATCAAACTGGACGATCCGGCCGCGGCGGGATCGCTCGATTCGACACCGGTGTCCGTGCGGTTCACCAAGGAAGTCCACAGTGGAGTGCTGGCGGTCCCGGTCGGGGCGCTGCTCGCGCTCGCCGAGGGCGGATACGCCGTCGAGGTCGACGAAGGCGGCAAGCGGCGCCTCATCGCGGTGAAGACCGGACTGTTCTCCGGCGGACGCGTCGAGGTCACCGGCACCGGCCTCGCCGCCGGGATGCGGGTGGTGACGACGTCATGACCCCGGTGCTGGCCGTGCGCAACGCCTCGCGCACCTACCCCGGCGGCGTACGCGCCCTGCACGAAGTGACCCTGTCCATTGAGGACAGGGAGATGGTCGCCATCCTGGGGCCGTCCGGTTCCGGCAAGTCGACGCTGCTGCAGCTGATGGGCACGCTCGACCGGCCGACCAGCGGTGTCATCGAACTGCGCGGGCACGACGTGGCGAAACTGCCCGATCGCAAGCTTTCGGCGTTGCGCTCGCGCTGGATCGGGTTCGTGTTCCAGCAGTTCTTCCTCAGCGAGGGGGTGAGCGCGGTCGACAACGTCGCGACGGGCCTGCTGTACGCGGGGGTGCCTCGGCGGAAACGGCGCGAGCGGGCGCTGGCCGCGCTCGACCGTGTCGGGCTCGCGCATCGGGCCGAGCATTTCCCGAACGAGCTCTCCGGCGGGGAACGGCAGCGCGTGGCGATCGCGCGGGCGGTGGTCAACTCGCCGTCGATCCTGCTGGCCGACGAGCCGACCGGGAACCTCGACACGGGCAACGGCGCGGCGATCCTCAACCTGCTCGCCACGTTGAGCTCGCAGGGGACGACGGTCGTGATCATCACGCACGACCGGGAGATCGCGGCGGGCATCCCGCGGCGCATCGAGCTGCGGGACGGCCGGATCCGGCTCGACACCGGGACGGGGGTGCTGGTGTGAGCGCGCCCGTCCTCGAAAAGACACCGGATCCGGCCCGGCTCGGCCCGCGTGACGTGCTGAACCTCGGCGCGCACGGGATGCGGACGCGGCCGATGCGGGCGGTGCTGTCCGCGCTCGGCATCGGGATCGGGATCGCCGCGATGGTGGCGGTGCTCGCGATCCCGGCGTCGGGCGCGAAGGCGTTGCAAGACCAGCTGGCCGCCCTCGGCACCAACCTGCTCACGGCGGGGCCGGGCAAGACGATGTTCGGCGGCGACGCGACCCTGCCGGACAGCGCGGTGCCGATGGCGAAGCGGATCGCGCCGGTGACGGCGGCGTCCGCGACCGGCACCACCAGCGCGACGGTGCGGCGCACGGACAAGATCGACAAGGACGAGACGTCCGGCCTCGGGGTCTACGCGGCGACGCCGGACCTTCTCGACGTCATCGGCGGCGCGGTCCGCGACGGGCAGTTCCTCCGGGACGCCACTCGCGGCTATCCGGTCGTCGTACTGGGTTCGGTCGCGGCCGCGCGGCTCGGGATCGACCACATCGACCCGGCCAAACCGCCGCAGGTGTACATCGACGGGAAATGGTTCACCGTTGGCGGGATCCTCGGGCCGACGCCGCTGGCGCCCGAGATCGAACGCTCGGTGCTGGTCGGCTGGGACGCGGCCAAGCGGCTCCTCGATTTCAAGGGCCACCCCACGACGGTGTACGTGCGGGCGAAGGATTCGCAGGTCGAGAACGTGCGTTCGGTGCTCGCGCAGACGATGAACCCGGAGGCGCCGAACGAGGTCGAGGTCCGTCGTCCCTCGGAGGCGCTTGAGGCGCAGAAGCTGACGGAGAACACCTACAGCGCGCTGTTCCTCGGGCTCGGCGGGGTGGCGTTGCTGGTCGGCGGGGTCGGGGTGGCCAACACGATGGTGATCTCGGTGCTGGAACGGCGCCGTGAGATCGGCCTCCGCCGGGCGCTCGGCGCGACGAAACGGCAGGTGAGAGGCCAGTTCCTGGCCGAGTCGGTACTGCTGTCCGGGCTCGGCGGGATCGCCGGGGTCCTGGTCGGGGTGCTGGTGACGTCCGGGTACGCGCTCAGCCAGGGCTGGCCGGCGGTGCTGCCCGTCGGCGCGCTGCTCGGCGGGGTCGGGATCTCGGCACTGGTCGGTGCCGTCGCCGGTGCCTATCCGGCGATGCGCGCGGCGCGCCTGCCCCCGACCCAGGCCCTCGCCTAGCTCGCGGGGGCTGAAGGGAGCTTTCCCCGCATGTCACGCGGTGAAAGCTCCCTTCACCGCGTGACATGCGGTGATGGTCCCCTTCAGCCCCGGGACGCGGTGGGTAATCTCGCCGGGTGCTGGTGGGATTGTCGGGGCGGAAACTCGCGGGGGCGTTGATCGCGCTCGAAGCCGTCGTGGTCGGCGTGCTGTTCACGCTCAAGGTGTTCGACGGCCAGGACCTCGAGGTCTACATCGGTGGTGCGCGGCTGCTCGTCGACTCCGGCGACCCGTACGGCGCGTGGGTGCAGACGCACGGCGGCTGGCTGCCCTTCACCTACACGCCGTTCGCGGCCGCGGTCTTCCTGCCCGGCACGCTGCTGTCCGCCGCGCTGGCCACGAGACTGGTCGGGCTCGCGTCGATCATCGCGGGCGGGATCGTCGTCTACCTCTTCGTCGCGACGCTCAACGGCTCGCTCACCGACCGCGCGAACGTCCGCGGCCGCGCCATCGCCGTCCTGGCGGCGATCGGGGCACAGGCCGTCGGCGGGATCATGGAGCCGGTCCGTTCGACGCTCGGCTTCGGCCAGGTGAACACCCTGCTGATGCTGATCGTCGTCCTCGACGCCCTGCTGCCGGGCCGCGCCCGCACGAAGGGCCTGCTGATCGGGGTCGCCGCGGCGATCAAGCTGACCCCGGCGTTCTTCATCCTGTTCTTCTTGTTCCGCAAGGACTTCCGCTCCGCGGCCCGGGTGGTGGCCGGTTTCCTCGGCGCGGGCGCGCTGATGTTCCTGACCGCGCCGTCCGCGTCCGCGAAGTTCTGGACGGACATCCTCTTCGACACCGGCCGGATCGGCGATCGCGCCTACGTCGGCAACCAGTCGCTGCGCGGGATGCTCGCGCGGTTCGGGTTCGGCTCGGCGGAAGACGTCGTCTGGGTGCTGGCCTCGATCGCCGTGGTCGCGCTGACCGCGTTCGTGATCGTGCGCGTCGCGGAGCCGGTGTTCGCGCTGACCGCGTGTGCCGTCGGCGGGCTGCTGGTCTCGCCGGTGTCGTGGACGCATCACTGGATCTGGTGCGTGCCGATCCTCGTGCTGCTGATCTGGTCGCGCTCGGTCGTTTCGTACGCGCTCGCGGCCGTGACGGTCGCGCTGTTCGTGATCGCGCCGATGTGGCTCGCGCCGCGGCCCGCCGGGAGTTTCGGCTGGTGGCTGGCGACTGAGTCCTACGTGCTGTACGGCCTTGCGCTCCTGCTCTATTCCGCCCTGGTAGCGCGTGAAGGCCCCCTTCCCTCGGCTCAGCCGAGGGAAGGGGGCCTTCACGCGTGAAAAGAGTCCTCAGCCCAGGCGCTCGACGACGTACTCGATGCTCTGGGTCAGCTTCGTGATGTCGTCCGGGTCGATGGCCGGGAACAGGCCGACGCGCAGCTGGTTGCGGCCCAGCTTCCGGTACGGCTCGGTGTCGACGATCCCGTTGGCGCGCAGCACCTTCGCCACCGCGGCGGCGTCCACCTCGTCGGCGAAGTCGATGGTGCCGACGACCTGCGAACGCAGCGACGGGTCGCTGACGAACGGCGTCGTGTAGCTGGTCTTCTCGGCCCACTCGTACAGCCGGGTCGACGAGTCGCGGGTCCGCGAGGTCGTCCACTCCAGACCGCCGTTCGAGTTCATCCACTCGATCTGGTCGGCCAGCAGGAACAGCGTCGACACCGCCGGGGTGTTGTACGTCTGGTCCTTGCGCGAGTTGTCGAGTGCCGTGGTCAGCGACAGGAACTCGGGGATCCAGCGGTCGCTCGCGCCGATCTCGCCGATGCGCTCGACCGCGGCGGGCGAGGCCAGCGCGATCCAGAGGCCACCGTCGGAGGCGAAGGACTTCTGGGGCGCGAAGTAGTAGACGTCGAAGTCCTCGGCCTTGACCGGCAGGCCGCCCGCGCCGGAGGTGGCGTCGATGGCGACGAGGGCGCCTTCGCTGCCTTCGGGACGGCGCACCGGCACCGCGACACCGGTCGAGGTCTCGTTGTGCGCCCAGCCGACCAGGTCGGCGCCGGACTCGTAGGCGATCTCGGGCGCGCTGCCCGGATCGGCCTTGACGACGATCGGGTCGGCGAGGAACGGGGCGCCCTTGGTCACCGTGGCGAACTTCGAGGAGAACTCGCCGTAGGTGAAGTGCTGCGCACGTTCCCGCACGAGCCCGAACGCGGCGGCGTCCCAGAATGCGGTCGTCCCGCCGTTGCCGAGGACCACTTCGTAGCCTTCGGGCAGGGAGAACAATTCGGACAGACCCGCACGCACGCGGCCGACGAGGGACTTCACCGGCTTCTGACGGTGCGAGGTGCCGAGGTAGGTGGCACCGGATTTCGCCAGGTTGGCGAGCTGCTCGTCACGGACCTTGGACGGTCCGCAGCCGAAGCGGCCATCGGCAGGCTTCAGGTCCGCGGGGAGGGTCAACTCAGGTGCGTCGGTCATGTGCCCAGTCTCTCAGGTCGGGATGACCCTGCTGAAAGTCGGTGTCGCCTGTCCGGTATGTGGGATCGGAGAACTCGCTCCCGCGGGTGCCACTCGTGCGGGTAGCTTCTCGCGTCATGGCGACAGTGCACGAGCGATTCTCCCTGCCCCCTGAAGCGTTGTGGCAGGCCCTTCCGAACGGGGTCGCGGCGGTCAAGGGGAAGAACCCTTTCTACGACGCGGCCGCGGGCTACGTCACCTTCTCCACCAGCATGGGCCTCTTCAGCTACGGGCAGACGGTCACCGTGAAGGTGGAGCGGACGACGGAGGGCTCCGGGCTGGCGATCCAGACGAGCTTGAAGTTCGGTTTCGTCGACTGGGGCGAGGGCAAGCGCATCGCGCGCAAGTTCATCGCGGCGGTCGGGCAGCCCCAGCCGGCCTGATGCCCGAACCGTGGAGACCCAGATGGGGTTTCCTGTTCCTGTACGTCCTTGTCGTCGTCGTTCATGTGGTCTTCGCGGAGTGGGACGAGACGGCGGCGATCGGCGCACCGCTGGGTTTCGTGGCGACGCTTGTGCTCGTGTTCGTTCCCGGCTTGCCGCGCTGGGTGCACGGAGACGGGCCGGACGAGATCTCTTCGCCGAAGACCCGTCAGTGGTGGGCGGCGTTGCGGTTCACGATCCGGCGTCGTAAAGGCGTCCTCGACGTCGTGTTCGGCCCCTGGACGCTGGCCACCGCGACCCTGGATCCGGCCGCCGTCACCGCGCGCGGGTGGGCCGTCCTCGACGGCCGCCCGGCGAAGTTCGTCATCGGGCACTGCCCGGACGAACTCGCCGAGTCGCTACGCGGGCGGCGCCGCATGTGGGTCGTCGGCGACGCCGAGTGGAGCGACGTCCTCGTATGCGCCGACGGCGGCCGCGAGTTCACGACCGCCGCCGTCCGCTTCCGCTAGCGCCAGCCCTCGGGATCGACGCCGCCCGGGATGGGCGCGGCCGGGTCGAACGGGGTCCGCGAGAAGATGAACGTCGCGAGGTCGAGGTGGTTCGGCTTGCCCGCCGAATCCCGGCCGACACGCAGCGTTTCGCCCGCGTAGTAGGCGTCGAGACCGACCCAGGTGTCGTCGCCCACCGGAGCGAACCGCGACGCGCGGCCAGGGCCGTCGGTCGGCGCGAGGGAGAACAGGCCGCCCGGGAGCAGCCGCAGGTGGTACGGCGTCGGGCCCCAGTGCCACAGCCCGGTCAGTTCGAGCAACTTCGGGTCCACAGTGGACGGTTGCCATTCCGCGGGCATGGACGGCTCATGCTGTTCCGTCAGGTTCATCAGATCGAGGCACAGCTGCGTGATGCCGACACCCGCGGTCGAGTTCGTCAGCACCAGCGCGCCGATACCGGCGTTCGCGTCGACCAGCGAGCAGGCGAGGAAGCCCGGCATCGATCCGGTGTGCCCGGCCAGCCGCCTGCCCTCCGTGCGGACCAGCATGACGCCGAGGCCGAATCCGGTGGTCCAGGTGTCGCCGTCGTCCACGGTGACCATTTCGCGCATCTCCGCGACGGTCTGCTCGCTCAGCACGCCGCCGGTGTGCCCGCCGAGGAACGCCGTCCAGCGGGCGAGGTCGGTGGCCGTCGACCACAGCTGCCCGGCGGGTGCCATCGCGCCCGCGTCCGGCGACGGCTCCGGCATGAGGAGATCGGCGAAGGGATGCACGGCGAACCCGTCCGCGTGCGCGCCTTCCGGATGCGGCGAGGTCCGGTTCATCCCGAGCGGGCCGAGGATCTCGGCGCGGACGACGTCGAGCCAGGACTGTCCGCGGTGCCGGGCGACCAGCTCGCCGAGCACCCCGTAGCCGACGTTGCTGTAGTGGAACCTGCTGCCCGGCCGCAGCCGCGTCGCGCCGTCCTTGAGGCTCTCGACGAGCGCGTCCCAGTCGGCGCCCACGGTGCGCTCCCACCAGGAACCGGGCGATTCCGCGGTCAGGCCCGAGGTGTGCGAAAGCAGCTGCGCGATGGTGGCCGAACCGAACGCGGTGCCGGGAAGGTGCTGCTCCAGTGGGTCGTTGAGGTCGAGCTTGCCCTCGTCGCGCAGCCGCATCACGGCCGTCGCGACGAGTGTCTTGGTGATCGAGCCGAGCCGGTACTGCGTGTCGGCGCCCGGTGTCTCGCCACCGACGCGCCCGCGCCCTCCTGACCAGGCGAGTTCCCCGTCGCGGACGACGGCGGCGACGATGGACGGGGCGCGGCACGAGGATTGCTCGTGCGCGAGGCGGCGAAGCAGCGCCAATTCGGTCGAGGCAAGCATGGGACGCATTCTGCCTACCCGAGCAGGCCCAGTCGCATAGCGGTGGTCACAGCGGCCGTGCGGTCCGAAACGTCCAGTTTCCCGAATACGCGCAGCAGATGGGTTTTGACCGTCGCCTCGCTGATATGGAGCGTGCGGCCGATGTCGGCGTTCGTGCTTCCCTGCGCCACCAGCCGCAGCACCTCGATCTCGCGTGCCGACAAGGGCGACGGCGCCGGGTTGCGCACCCGGTTCACCAGCTTCCCCGCGACCGAAGGCGCCAAGACCGTCTCGCCGCGCGATGCGGCACGAATCGCACCGGCCAGCTCCGCACGCGAAGCGTCCTTCAGCAGGTAGCCGGAGGCCCCCGCTTCGACCGCGCGCAGGATGTCCGCGTCCGTCTCGTAGGTGGTGAGCACGACGACCCGTTGACCCGGCCGGTCGGCGAGGATCTTCCGCGTCGCGCCGACGCCGTCGAGCCCGGGCATCCGCAGGTCCATCAGGATCACGTCCGGCTGCTTGACGCGGCTCAGCGCGACGGCCTCGTCACCGGAGCCCGCTTCCCCGATGACGGACAGGTCCGGCTCGGCCTCCAGCATGCCGCGCAGGCCTTCCCGCACCACGGGGTGATCGTCGACCAGCATGATCGTGATCACGCGGGCACCTCCAGTTCCAGTGTCGTCCCCGCACCGGGTTCGCTCTTCAGCGTCACGATGCCACCGACCTGGCCGGTGCGCGTGCGCATCCCCGCCAGGCCGAAGCCGGCGGTGGGCGCGGCGGGGTCGAATCCGGTGCCGTCGTCGGTCACCGTGAGCCGGACCTGTCCATCCATAATGGACAATCGCAGGGCGGCCTCGGTGGCACGGGAGTGCTTGCGGATGTTGCTGAGCGCCTCCTGTGCGCCTCGCAGGAGGACGACCTCGGTGGCCATCGGGAGCGCGGGCAGCGGGCCGTCGACGTCGATCGACGTCTCGATCCCGGTCTCCTCGGTCAGCCGTTCCACCTGACGGCGCAACGCTTCCTCCAGTGAAGTGGCGGCGAGCGCCGACGGACCCTGAGCCGCGACGATCGCCCGTGCCTCGGCCAGGTTCTCGCGCGCCGTCCGCGCCGCGAGCTCCAGATGACGGCGGGCCGCCGCCGGGTCGGTGTCCATTTCGGACTCGATGGCCTGGGTGAGCGCGACGATGCTGGTGAAGCCCTGCGCGAGCGTGTCGTGGATCTCGCGGGCCATACGCTCGCGTTCGGCGGCAGTTCCCGCCTCTCGTGAGAGCCGGGAGACCTCCGCCTGGCTGGCTTGCAGCTGTTCGATCAACGCGGCCCTGCTCTTGCTCTGGTCGATGATCTGGGTGGTGTAGCGGCCGGCGAGGAGGCTGAAGATGATCAGGATCGCCGTCATCGGCAGCAGGACCGGCTGCTCGTCGAGCCCGCCCCGGACGAGCAGGGACGCGG
Source organism: Amycolatopsis sp. NPDC058340 (assembly GCF_042723975.1). Lineage (NCBI taxonomy): Bacteria > Bacillati > Actinomycetota > Actinomycetes > Pseudonocardiales > Pseudonocardiaceae > Amycolatopsis > Amycolatopsis sp. NPDC058340. Next base: position 12,012 of record NZ_JBHXIB010000049.1, read on the forward strand.
GGCTCGACAGCACCGCCGCCGTGGTGAGGATGGACGCGGCCTTCGTCGGCATCGTCATGTACAGCACCGGGCAGACCAGGAAGAGGATGAAGCTCGAATTGCCCGAGGCGAAAACGGCGCCGAGCGTGAAGAGCATCATCATCCCGGCGAACAGCCACGGCGTGTGCTCGTACTGGGGACCTTTGACGAGGCGGCGTCCATGGACCAGATAGGTCACGCCGAGCCCCGCCATGCACAGGAGCGCGACCGTTTTGCCCGTCGTCGCCCCGTCTTCGAGGATGACCAAGGCCGTCGTCGCGACGAAGGTGACCCCGAACAGGACTTCCCAGAGCCAGTAGAACCGCTCCCAGGCGTTCACTTGCCTTCGTTCGACCAGCGGAACGTCAGCTTCGCCAGCAGCAGCCCCGCGGCGCACCACGCCGTGAGCACCAGTGCCACCATCGGAAGTTCCCATGTCCCCGCCATCTCCTGTGTCGCGGCTTCGGCCGGCAGGAACACCGAGCGGAAGCCCTGGCAGATCCACTTCACCGGGAAGAACGAAGCGATGTCGACCATAACCTTCGGCAGCGTGGTGATCGGCGTGACGAACACCCCGGAGACGAACTGCAGCGCGATGTAGATCAGGTTGGTCACCGCGACCGCGCCGCTGACCGTCTTGGTGACGGAGCCGAGCGCGATACCCAGCAGCGTGCAACCGGTGACGCCGAGAAGGAAGACCCACAGCGCGGTCAGCAGTTTCGCCGGTTCGGCAGGCAGTTCCAGATCGAACAGCAGGCTGCCCACGATCGACATCAGCGCCACCTGGGCGATGCTGGTGAAACCGACCAGGATGATCTTGCCGACGAAGTACGACGCCGCGGGCATCGGCGTGCCGCGCAGCCGCTTCAGCGCGCCGAGCTCGCGATCGGACGCGAGGTTGATCCCGACGCTGTTGAACGACGTCGAGACGATGCCGGAGCCGATCATGCCCGCGGCCAGCACCTGCCCGGTGGTGATCGCCATGCCGGGCATCGAGGAGTTCAGCATCGAGCCGAGCAGGATCATCAGCAGGGACGGGAACGCGAAGGTGAAGATCACCTGCTCCCGGATGCGGAAGAACTGTTTGATCTCCGCGGCGCCGCGGACGAGACCGAGCGAGAAGGTGCCCGGGAGGGTCAGCGTGCTCATCGGGCTTCTCCGATCAGGTCGAGGTAGGTCTCTTCGAGGGTGGGGCGGTGGACGGTCAGCTCCGACGGCTCGCGGCCGTCGGCGGAAAGCTCGCGGATCAGCTTGGCCGGGAAGTGCGTGCGCTCCTGGTGGCCGCCGCGTTCGTCGGTCCAGCGGACGGTGGCCTCCGCGGTCGCCCTGCCGCCGAGCGTCTGCGGCGTCCCTTCGGCGGCGATCGCCCCGCGCGTGATGACCGCGACGCGATCGGCCAGCGCTTCGGCCTCGTCCAGATAGTGGGTGGTGAGCAGGATCGTGGTGCCCTCGCGGGCGAGACTCCTGATCAGCTCCCAGAACTGGCGCCGCGCCGCCGGATCGAACCCGGTCGTGGGCTCGTCGAGGAACACCAGCTCGGGCCGTCCGATGATCCCGAGCGCGACGTCCACGCGACGCCGTTGCCCGCCGGAAAGGTTTTTGACGCGGGCACCGGCCTTCTCGGCAAGGCCGACCTGCTCGATGACTTCTTCGGTGTCACGAGGATTCGGGTAATAGCGGGCGAAGTGCCGGACGGTCTCGGCGACGGTGAGCTCGGCGGCGTCGTTGGCCGTCTGCAACACGATCCCCAGCCGCGCCCGCCAGGCCCGGCCCGCCGTGCCGGGATCCTCGCCGAGGACGTCGACCTCGCCCTCGGTTCGTTCGCGATGCCCCTCCAGGATCTCGACCGTCGTCGTCTTGCCGGCCCCGTTGGGGCCGAGCAGCGCGAACACCTCGCCCTCCTCGACGTCGAGGTCGATCCCCCCGACGGCTGTGTGGCCCGGGTACTCCTTGCGCAGGCCGCGCACTCTCACTGCCGTTTTCATACGTCGATCGTGCTGTGCGGGGCCCGGGTCGCGGGACGTCCGCAGGACTGAACCCGGCTGTCAACCGATCGATGGACACCGCCCTCCCGCACTTAGTCCTCTGAATGCGGTCCTTGCACGCGCAACTACCGCATTCAGAGGACTAAATGCAGGTCTTCCACAGGCGCGGAGCGTTGTGGACAACTCGCGTGAAGATGATCTTGAACGCAGGGTCGGCCGCGTAGCGGATGTCATCGTTCGACCATGCCCAGTGATCGTTACGCGACGACTACCGAGTTCTTCGGCCCCTTCTTGGGCAGCCGCGTCGTCAGCGAAGGAGACTTGACCCGCGCCCAGCTCCGGTCGGGGCTGTACAACCGGCTCTTCCAGGACGTCTATGCCCCGATACGGATCCCTCTGACCCACGAGCTGCGGTGCAAGGCCGCGATCCTCGTCGTACCCGACGGCGCGGTGCTGACCGGGTGTTCGGCCGCGACGGTCCGTGGCTTCCCGTTCTCACTCGAGAACGACCCGGTCGAGTTCGTGGTGCCCGAGGTGAGGGGTTTTCACAGCCTGCGGGGAACGCACCTCCGCCGGACCAGGCTGCTCGGCCGGGACTTCGTGCCATGGCGGGAGGGTCTCATCGCGACGCCTTTGCGCATGACGATGGACATCTTGACCGATACTCGACTTCGCCGTTCCTTCCCGCGTGTCGTCGGCCTGCTGGACACATTGCTCCGTGCCGGCTTCATTGACGGCGAGGCACTCAAGGTGTACCTGGAACACCGGCACGACAACGGGATCGTCCGAGCTCGTCAGGCATTGGCCTTCTCGGATGAGCGCGCGGAGTCCATTCCGGAGTCGGAGGTCAGAGTGTGGTTGAGACTCCACGACATCGAAGCTGAGCCGCAGGTCGAGGTCTATCGCGGCTCCCGGTTCCTCGGCCGCCTCGATCTCGCGATCCGTGAGGCCAAGGTTGCTGTCGAGTACGACGGGGCTTGGCATCTCGAAGGCGAGCAACCCCACTTGGACGCGCGCCGACGAGCGATGATCGAGGCTGAGGGTTGGGAGTTCGTCATCATCACCAAGGAAGAGCTCTATGTCGACCCGCGGGCGATGGTGCGCCGGGTGCGGGAAGCCGTCACCTCCCGCATTTAGTCCTCTGAATGCGGTCCTTGCACGCGCAACTACCGCATTCAGAGGACTAAATGCGGGGAGTCAGGAGGGTGCGCAGGGAGGTTTCGAGGGACGGCAGGAGGGCGGCCGGATCGGCGGCGGTCAGCATCCGGTTCGCGAAGCCGTCCGACAGGGCGAGGACGGCATCGGCCAGGTCGGAGGCCGCGAGGTCGTCACGCACGTGGCCCGCCTCCTGGGCCTTCTCGATGTACCGCGTCGTGATCTCCGCGAGTTCGTCGTAGCCGGTGCGGATGAACTCGGCCCACGACGGCCGGACGGCGGCGCGGGCGGTGAAGGCGTTGATGACGATCACCTCGGCGCGGCGCTGCTCGTCGAGCGGCATCGCCTCGACCAGCAGGCGCAGCAGCAGATCCAGCAGGTTCCCGCTCTGGTCGAGGGTGTTCCACCGCTGCTCCAGGAACTCGCTCGTCATGTCCAGCGCGAACCGGAACAGGTCTTCCTTGGTGGAGAAGTACTTCTGCACCGCGCCCGCGGACACCCCGGCTTCGACGGCGACCGAGCGCACGCTGACGGCCTCGACGCCTTCGCGCGCGACGATGCGCAGGAGCGCGCCGGCGATCTCCCGGCGGCGTTCGGCGCGGTCCACGATCTTCGGCACGAGGGCATTCTTCCTCTCCTGGGGGCCGCCTTGCCTGCCCAGCCCGTTTTAGAATACGGTCGTATCCGAACAGGGGGTACTGGGGTGGACGAAGTAGTACAGAAGCGACGAGCGGAGGAGAACCAGCTCGCCGCCGCGTTGACCAAAGGTCCGGCGGAGGTTCTCGACTTCCTCCTGCCGTTGTGGGTGGGGAGCCAGCTGGGCGCGTCGGCCGCCGAGGTCGGGGCGCTGACCGCGTTGGAGACGTTGGTGTCGTTCGTGGTCCGGCCGATCGCCGGTTCGCTCGCGGACCGGTTCGACCGGGGCCGGATCGCGGCCATCGGCGCCGTCCTCTATGGACTGTCCTTTGTGGTCTACGCGGTGACGCCGGGGATCGGGGTCGCCTATCTGGCCGCGATTCTCGGCGGCGCGGGTGGCGCGCTGTTCTGGGTCGCGTTGCGCGCCAGGGTCGGGGAGGGGCTCGCGGCGGACGACGGCGCGTTCAGCAAGCTGTTCGCGGCAGAGGGCGGCGGCACGTGGATCGCCTTCGTGGTCGCGCTGACCGCCATCGCCTGGATCGACTACCGGGGCGTGTTCTGGCTCGGCGCGGCGGCATGTGCGGTGGCCGCGGTGGTCCTGCTGAACGCGAAGTCCGCGCAGGTACGCGAGGAGGGCGCACCGCGGCTGCGGCAACTGGGCAAGCGGATGCGCCCGATGCTCGCGCTCGTCGCGTTGACCGCGATGGCCGAGGCCGGCGTCGCCCTCTTGCTCCTGATGCATCTGCAACGCGGGCATCAGCTCCAGCTCGGCGAGATCGCCGCCGTGTTCATCCCCGGCTTCATCGTCTACAGCCTGCTCCCGGACTATCTGCACGGGTTCGTCCGCAAGGTCGGACGGACGCGGGTGCTCGCGCTGGCGATGGTGGCGAGTGCGATCTTTGCCGCCGGGCTGTCCTTCGCGCCGAGCCCGCCGGTGCTCGCGGTCATGTGGGTCCTGTCCGCGGCGGCGTTCGCGGCGGCGATCCCGGTCGAGCAGGCGGTGGTCGCCGAGGCGGCCGGGCTGAGTCTCGGCCGGGCGATGGGGATCTACGAGAGCGCGACGCTACTCGGAGCGACGATCGGGACCTTCGTGGCGGGCCAGCTCTACGGTTCGGATGCCGGCTGGCGCGTCGCCTGCTTCGGTGCGGCGGGGCTCCTGCTCTTCGGATCGTTCGTGGTTCGTGGCGCCGTACGGCGTGTCGGAGTTGCGGAGTTTCCCGTGGAACCACGAAAAACGGTGTCACAAAAGGAAAAGCCGGTGCCCCGCACGATCGAGGACGGTCCGCAAGCGGCCGAATCGGTGATGGGGGAGGCGAACAAGCGCGCGAACCCGTTCCGGAACTGGGCGATCCACGTCGGGGTCTACGTCGTCGCGCAAGCGGCTCTGGCGGTCGCCGGATACAGCTGGCCCGTCGAAGCGTTGTTCGGCGGCTCTCACCCGGCCGGCTGGTACTGGAACTCCAGTGGTCACTGGCTGTTGAACATCGGCCGGATCTGGAGCTTCGTCCTGGTGATCGACACGGCGTGGACCGTCGGCCGCGCGGTGCTGAAAAAGCGGCCTTATTGACAAGTTGTCTAACATGACATCATGTCTCACAAGTGGGTGACGGCCAGCGACGGTGTCCGCCTTTCGGTCCGGGTGACCGGCGTCGACGACGCGCCCACGGTGGTGCTCGTCCACGGCTACCCGGACAACGGCTCCATGTGGGACGGCATCGCCGCCCTGCTCGAACGCCGCTATCGGGTGGTCGTCTACGACGTCCGCGGCGCGGGCCGCTCGGACAAGCCTTCGGGACGCGCGTCCTACAGGCTGGACCAGCTGTCCGAAGACCTCGCCGCGGTCGTCGACGAGGTTCAGCCCGAGGGCAAGGTCCACCTGCTCGCGCACGACTGGGGTTCGATCCAGACCTGGCATTCGGTCACCGGGGACAGGCTGCGCGGACGGCTCGCGTCGTTCACGTCGATCTCCGGGCCGAGCCTCGATCACGCGGGGGCGTGGTTCCGCGCGCAGGTGCGCCCGAATCCGAAACGCCTCAAGAACGCGCTCGTCCAGTGGGCGCATTCCACCTACATCCTCGGTTTCCAGATCCCGCTGATCCCGCAGGTGCTCTGGCGCACCGGCGCGATGGGCGCGCTGATCGGCCGGATGGATCCGGCCGCCGCCGCACCGTCCACTTCGGACGGCTTGTACGGCCTCAACCTGTACCGCGCCAACATGTTCACGCGCCTCTCCCGGCCGAAGCCGCGACCCGCCGAAATCCCGGTGCAGGTGCTCGCGCCCACCGGCGACAAGTTCGTCACCACGCCGCTGCAGACCGAGATCGAGCGCTGGGTGCCGGACCTCCGGATCCGCCGGATCGTCGGCACGCACTGGGTGGTCCGCGAGAAGCCGCAGGTGATCGCCGACGCCGCGGCCGAGCTGATCGACCACGTCGAAGGCGGCGAGGAGAGCCGCGCGCTCAAACAGGCCAGGACAAAGGGCTTCGCGCACAAGCTGGTCGTGATCACCGGCGCCGGCAGCGGGATCGGCCGCGCGACGGCGCTCGCGTTCGCGGACAGGGGCGCGGACGTCGTCATCACCGACATCAACGGATCCGCCGCCGCCGACACCGCGAAACTGCTGCGGGACAAGGGCGTGACCGTCGGCGAGTACACAGTGGACTCTTCCGACGCCGAGGCGGTCGAGAAGTTCGCCCAGCAGGTCAAGGAGGAGTTCGGTGTCCCGGACATCGTCGTCAACAACGCGGGGATCGGCCTGTCCGGCCCGTTCCTCGACACGACGGTCAAGGACTGGGAACGCCTCATCGACGTGAACCTGTGGGGCGTCATCCACGGCTGCCGCGTCTTCGCCGAGCAGATGCGTGAGCGCGCGGAAGGCGGCCAGATCGTCAACGTCGCATCGGCCGCCGCGTACCTGCCGTCGAAAATCCTTTCCGCCTACGCCACCACGAAATCCGCGGTGCTGACACTGAGCGTCTGCCTGCGGGCCGAACTGGCCGCCGAGAACATCGGCGTCACCGCGATCTGCCCCGGCATCGTGAACACCAACATCACCAGCACCACCCGGTTCGTCGGGGTCGACGAGATCGAGCAGAAGCGACGCCAGAAGTCGAGCAGCAAGCTGTACGCGAAACGCGGCTTCGGGCCCGAGAAGGTCGCGCGCGACATCCTGCGCGCCGTCGAGAAGGACAAGGCGATCCAGCCGTCGACGCCGGAGGCCAAGGCCGCGCTCGTCCTCTCCCGGCTCACCCCGGGACTGCTGCGGGCCGCGGCGAAACTGGACGTCACCCCGTGACCGGACGCCCTCGCCGGATGTCGCCGGAAGCGCGCCGCGAGGACCTGATCCGCTCCGCGCTGGATCTGTTCGGCTCGCGCGCGCCCGAACTCGTCACGGTCGACGACATCATCGCCCGCGCCGAGGTCTCCCGGCCGCTGTTCTACCGCTACTTCTCGAGCCTGCGGGAACTGCAGGTGGAGGCGCTGAAAACGGTCACCGAAGGGCTCATCGACGGCTTGGCCGGGCTTGAGGAAGGCCCGCCCGAAACCCGGCTGCGAGCCGCTGTCCGCGGGCTGATCGACGTCGCGGACCACTACCGGGCGGGTTATGTCGCGCTGCTGCGCAGCGGCTCGGTGATCGCGACGTCGGAGACGGACGCGGCGATCGACGAGGTCCGTAACCGCGCCGTCGAGCTGATCCTCGGCGCGCTCGAGGTGCCGGAGCCCTCGCCGATGCTGCTGCTGACGTTGCGCTGCTGGACCGCGGTGGTGGAGGGCGCCCTGCTGAGCTGGCTGCAGGAGCGCTCCGTGCCCCGCGAGGCGCTGGACGGGTGGCTGGTCGACCAGCTGACGGCCATGCTCGCGACGACCGAACGACACGAGCAGGCAGTGGGCCTCGTGAGTGGCAAGGACGGTTAGAACCGTCCTTGCCACTCACGAGACCGGACGCAGAGCGCGCGTCAGGACTGCTTGATCACCAGGTCCCAGCCTTCGACGTCTTCCGGCTTCCGCGGCTCCGGCCCGACGTACTTGGCCGACGGGCGCACGAGACGGCCGGTCTTCTTCTGCTCCAGGATGTGCGCGGCCCAGCCGGCGGTGCGCGCCGAGCTGAACATCGCGGGCATCATGTGCGGCGGGACCTGCGCGAAGTCCAGGATCACGGCCGCCCAGAACTCGACGTTGGTCTCGATCGGGTGGTCCGGACGCCGCTCGCGCAGCTCCTTCAGCGCCACCTGCTCCAGCTCCGCGGCCGCCTCGTAGCGCGACGCGCCGAGCTCCTGGCAGGTCCGGCGCAGCACGCGCGCCCGCGGGTCCTCCGCGCGGTACACGCGGTGCCCGAAGCCCATCATCCGTTCCTTGCGGTCCAGGATGCCCTTGACCAGGCCGACCGCGTCACCGGTCTTCTCGACCTCTTCGATCATCGGCAGCACCCGCGCCGGCGCGCCGCCGTGCAGCGGGCCGGACATCGCGCCGATCGCGCCCGACAGCGCCGCGGCGACGTCGGCGCCGGTCGAGGCGATGACCCGGGCGGTGAAGGTCGAGGCGTTGAGACCGTGCTCGGCGGCCGAGACCCAGTAGGCGTCGATGGCCTTGACGTGGGCCGGGTCCGGCTCGCCGCGCCAGCGGACCATGAAGCGTTCGGTGATCGACTTCGCCTCGTCGACCCGGGTCTGGGGGACGGCGGGCTGCCCGATGCCGCGAGCGGACTGCGCGACGTACGAAAGCGCCATCACCGAGGCGCGGGCCAGCTGGTCGCGCGCCTCGTCGTCGGTGATGTCCAGCAGCGGCCGGTAGCCCCAGATGGGGGCGAGCATGGCCAGCGCGGCCTGGACGTCGACCCGGACGTCGCCGGTGTGCACCGGCAGCGGGAACGGCTCGGCGGGCGGTAGCCCATGGCCGAAGCGGCTGTCGACGAGAAGACCCCAGACGTCACCGAAGGTCACCTTGCCGGCGAGATCCTCGATGTCGACACCGCGGTAACGCAGCGCGCCGCCGTCACGGTCGGGCTCGGCGATTTCGGTCTTGAAGGCGACCACGCCTTCAAGACCCGGTCGGAAACCGTCGTCGACCTGCTCGGACGGCTGATTGGTGCTGATCGTGGAGGTACTCACTGTGGTGAAACCTTTCGATGCGCATTCCCCGGCTTTGTGTTCATGCGTGGACGGGATACACGCAGCGAAGGCGCGCCTCATCGCACGGATGGACAAACTTTGCTCCACGTCGAGGCCTGGGGCAATCGAAAGATGTGGTGCTTTCGGTCACGATTACGAGAACGATTCAGTGAAAAGCGTCTTCGTACGCGAAGAGTTACGGCGACGTTCACTTTGCGTGTACCGGGCGCCGACGTAAATCCTGTGTTTCGAGAACCGGCGGCCGGCCGTTTCCGGTGATAGACCTTTCCCATGCACCTGAGCCCCCAGGAGCGGGACAAACTGCTCATCCACGTCGCGGCGGACGTAGCTCGCAAACGCCTGGAGCGCGGGGTCCTGCTCAACTACCCCGAGGCGGTCGCGCTGATCACCGACCACGTCCTTGAAGGCGCTCGCGACGGCCGGACGGTGAGTGAGCTCGTCGCGAGCGGGCGGTCGGTGCTCGGCCGGGCGCAGGTACTGGACGGCGTACCGGAGATGGTCGATTCCGTGCAGGTCGAAGCCACTTTCCCGGACGGCACGAAGCTCGTCACCGTGCACGACCCGATCGTCTAGGAAGGGCCGCGAGTGCGACCAGGAGAGATCATCACCGGCGACACGCCGGTCGAGCTGAACCCGGGCAGGCCGCGGATCCGGCTGCTCGTGCGGAACCTCGGCGACCGGCCCGTCCAGGTCGGTTCGCACTACCATTTCGCGGCCGTCAACCCAGGGCTCGAATTCGATCGTGAGGCCGCCCGCGGACATCGGCTCGACGTGCCCGCGGGAACGTCGGTGCGGTTCGAGCCGGGGGTCGAACGCGAAGTCGACCTCGTCCCGCTGGCCGGGAACCGCGCGGTGCCAGGGTTGCGGAAGGAGTCCTGATGCCGTCGATCGATCGCGAGCGGTACGCCGAACTGTTCGGCCCGACCACCGGCGACCGGATCCGCCTCGCCGACACCGATCTGATCGTCGAGGTCACCGAAGACCGCAGCATGGGGCCGTCGGGCAGTGGTGACGAGGTGCTGTTCGGCGGCGGCAAGGTGATCCGCGAATCCATGGGCCAGGGGATGGCGACGCGGGCCGAAGGCGCGCCCGATCTGATCATCACCGGCGCGGTGATCCTCGACCATTGGGGGATCGTCAAGGCCGACGTCGGGGTCCGCGACGGCCGGATCGTCGGCATCGGCAAGGCGGGCAACCCGGACACGATGGACGGTGTCGACCCCGCGCTGGTCGTCGGACCGTCCACGGAGGTGCTGTCCGGCAACGGGAAGATCCTCACCGCGGGCGGCATCGACTGCCACGTCCACTTCATCTGCCCGCAGCTCACCGACACCGCGCTGGCGTCCGGGCTCACCACGCTCGTCGGCGGCGGGACCGGCCCGGTGGAGGGCAGCAAGGCCACCACCGTCACACCGGGCGCGTGGAACCTCGGCCGGATGCTGCGGGCGATGGACGGCCAGCCGGTCAACGTCCTGTTGCTGGGCAAGGGGAACACCGTCCGGCACGAGGCGCTGCGCGAACAGCTCGCCGCCGGCGCGGGCGGGTTCAAACTGCACGAGGACTGGGGCAGCACCCCGGCCGCGATCGACGCCTGCCTGACCGTGGCGGACGAATCCGGTGTCCAGGTGGCGATCCACACCGACACGCTGAACGAAGCGGGCTTCCTGGAGTCCACTGTGGACGCCATCGGCGGCCGGTCGATCAACGCGTATCACACCGAAGGCGCGGGCGGCGGGCACGCGCCGGACATCATCCAGGTCGCCGGGCTGCCCAACATCCTGCCGTCGTCGACGAACCCGACGCGCCCGCACACCGCGAACACGCTCGACGAGCATCTCGACATGCTCGTCGTCTGCCACCACCTGAACCCGTCGGTGCCCGAGGATCTGGCGTTCGCCGAAAGCCGGATCCGGCCGACGACCATCGCCGCCGAGGACGTCCTGCACGACCTCGGCGCGATCTCGATGATGAGCTCGGACTCGCAGGCGATGGGCCGCATCGGCGAGGTGATCATCCGGACCTGGCAGACCGCGCACGTGATGAAACGGCGGCGTGGCGCGCTTCCCGGCGACGGCGCGGCCGACAACCTGCGGGCTCGCCGCTATGTCGCCAAATACACGATCAACCCCGCGATCGCGCACGGCATGGAGCGCGAGATCGGCTCGGTGGAGGTCGGGAAACTCGCGGATCTCGTGCTGTGGGAGCCGAAGTTCTTCGGCGTGCGGCCGCATGTGGTGCTCAAAGGCGGATTCCCGGCCTGGGCGGCGATGGGCGACGCGAACGCGTCCATCCCGACGCCGCAGCCGGTGCTCGCGCGGCCGATGTTCGGCGCGGCACCGGCGGTCGCCGCCGCGAGCAGCTTCCATTTCGTGGCGCCGGAAGCGCTGGAAAGTGGCGTGGCGGAACGGTTCGGCATCGCACGGAAGCTCGTGCCGGTCTCGAACACCCGCTCCCGGGGCAAGGCCGACATGGTGCTCAACGACGCGACGCCGGATATCCGGGTGGATCCGGACAGTTTCGCCGTGCACGTCGACGGCGAGCTGATCGAGCCGCGGCCGGTGACGGAACTGCCCATGGCGCAACGGTATTTCCTGTTCTGATGGACCTTTCCGCGCTCATCCTCGCCGACTCCCGGTTCCCCGGGGGCGGGCACGTCCATTCCGGCGGGCTCGAAGAGGCCGTCACCCGGAAGCTGATCACACACGAACGGGACCTTCCGCGGTTCCTTTCCGGGCGTTTGCGTACTGCGGGTGCGCTGGCCGCGGTGTTCGCCGCCGCGTCGGCGCACGCGGCCGCACGGAATGTCCAGAGTGGACACTGGCGCAGGCTGGACCTGGAACTGGACGCCAGGACGCCTTCGCTCGCGCAGCGGGAGGCGTCACGCGCGCAAGGTCGCGGGACGGCCAGGGCGGGAAAGGCGGCCTGGCCGTCGCCGGTGCTTTCCCAGCTGCTGAAGGAAACCCCGCGACCGCATCATCCGGTGATCGTCGGCGCACTGGTCGGGGTGCCCTTCGACGCCGCGATGGCGGTGGCGTATCTCGCGATCAGCGGACCCGCGAGCGCGGCCGTACGGCTGCTTGGTCTCGATCCGTTCGCCGTCAACGCCGTCGTGGCCCGGCTCGCGGACGAGGTCCGGGAGGTCTCCCGGCGGGCCGCCGAGGCCGCGGGCGACGATCCGGCCGATCTCCCGGCGCCGGGTTCACCGGCGCTCGATCTGTTCGCCGAGGCACACGCCCGGCATCACCAGGAAGAGGTGCGTCTCTTTGCCAGCTGAGCATGGTCACGGTCACGGACATGTGCACCCGGTCAACTTCGACCCGACCGCCGCGGAACCCGACCACTACGAGCAGGCGCCGACCGCGGGGCGCGCGTACCGGATCGGGATCGGCGGGCCGGTGGGCAGCGGGAAGACCGCGCTCACCGCGGCCCTGTGCCGGGCGCTCGGCGACGAGGTGAACCTCGCCGTCGTCACCAACGACATCTACACCACCGAGGACGCCGACTTCCTGCGCAAGGCCGGGGTGCTCGACCCGGAGCGGATCGAGGCCGTGCAGACCGGCGCGTGCCCGCACACCGCGATCCGCGACGACATCACCGCGAACCTCGACGCGGTCGAACGGCTGGAGGAGCGGTTCCCCGGGCTGGACCTGGTGATCATCGAAAGCGGCGGGGACAACCTCACCGCGGTGTTCAGCCGCGGGCTCGCCGACAGCCAGGTGTTCGTGGTCGACGTCGCCGGTGGAGACAAGGTGCCGCGCAAGGGCGGGCCGGGGGTCACGACGGCGGATCTGCTGGTGATCAACAAGATCGACATCGCGCATCTGGTCGGGGCGGACATGGACGTGATGACCTCGGACGCGCACCGGATGCGCGGCGAACTGCCGGTGATCACCCAGTCCCTTGTGGACACTCCGAACGCTCCGGCGGTGGCGGACTGGGTCCGCTCGCTGCTCCCGGTCCGCGCGGGGTGAAGGCGCACGCGCGGCTGACCGCCTGCTTCGAGGGCGGCCGGACCGTACTGCGCGAGCTGCGCTCGATGGCGCCGCTCACGCTGCTGCCCAAGCGGGGCACCGGTGCGACGGCGGTGGTGCACCTGGTCAACTCGGCGACCTCGCCTCTGGGCGGGGATGAGCTGAAGCTGACCATCCGCGTCGGCGCCGGGGCTTCGCTACGGCTTTCCGGGGTCGCGGCGACGATCGCGCTTCCCGGCCTGCACGGTGAGGGTAGTTCGTCCCTTGTGGACATCGTCGTGGACGATGGCGGGTCTTTGGCGTACTTGCCGGAGCCGACGGTGGTGACCGTCCGTGCTCGGCACTCCGCCGTGTTCCGGGCCGCCTTGGCTACTGACGCCTTCTTGCATACGCGGGAGGTGCTGGTGCTCGGCCGTGCCGGTGAACGGCCTGGCTCTTTGGTGACCGCGCAGCACGTGACTCGAGGTGACGTGCCTGTGTTGCGGCAGACGTTGGAGATCGGGGATTCCACTTTGGACGCCAGTCTCGCGCATCTGGCCGGGCGCCGGGTGCTGGCGACCGATCTGGTCGTCGGGGGCCCTTCGCTGCCCGAGGCTTCCGGTGAGTGGTGGTCGCGTACGTCTTTGGCCGCCGGTGGGACGCTCACGACTTCCTTGGCGCCGGATGCCGTGACCGCGCTCCGCGTGTTCGACACCGCCTGATGCCGGTCGGGACAGGACGACACGCGTGACCAGACGGACGACACGCGGCGAAATCCGGCCTCGGTCGTGTCGTCCCTTCAATCACGCGAGTCGTCCATCCGGTCACGCGTGTCGTCCGTTCAATCACGCGTGTCGTCTCTGTGGTGCCGCGATCGCTAGCGCTGCTAGTAAACCTAGCGATACTAAAGGTCCCTTGCTTCCCACTGGAGGGGCTGGTGGGGCTTATGTGGCGACGGGAAGCGTTGCGAAAGCCACTTTCGCAACCTTCAAGGTTGCGAAAGTGGCTTTCGCGTCATCCCCGACTCCCCGTCAGAACTTCGTGCCCAGCCAGGTCATCGCGACCGGGCCGCCCGCCGAGACGCCACCGATGTGTTCCAGCAGCGGGAACTCCTGCCAGGTGACGTCGGCGCCGAGGGCGCGGTAGCGGTCGAGCAGGCCCTTGCCGACCGAAAGCGGGATCAGTTCGTCCAGTGACGCGTGGTACAGGAAGACCGGCGCGCCCGGTTTGGTCTTGCCCGCAAAGTTCTCGCCGAGCCGGGCCTGCCAGCGCGGGTCGGACGAAACGTTCGGAACGGTCGTGAAGTCGTTGAGCCGCGCGAAAGGCGCCGCGGCACCGAGTTCGACGGTGCACGCTTCCTTGACCTTCGCGACGGCCCGCTCGCCCTTCGCGTTGAGCACCTCGTCGAACGGCAGTTCCGGATACGCGGTCGCGTAGCCGACGGCGGCGCCGAGCACCAGCCCGAACGCCGGACCGCCGTCGTTGAACTTCAGGACCGCGTTCAGATCCGCCGGCACCCCGCCTTCCGCGACGCCGACCAGGTTGACGTCGGGAGCGTAGGACGGCTGCAGTTCGCCGGCGAACGCCGCGGCCTGACCTCCTTGCGAGTAACCGAAAACGCCGACCGGTCCGGTCTTGGACAGGCCCGCCTCGGGGACGTTCGAGGCGGCGCGGGCGGCGTCGAGGACGGCACGGCCTTCGGACTGGCCGACGGCGTAGGTGTGCGTGCCGGGGGTGCCGAGGCCTTCATAGTCGGTCACGACGACCGCCCAGCCGCGCGAAAGCGCTTGGCTCATCAGGAGGACTTCGTTCTCGGACCCGTTCGTCAGCCGGGTCGACGGCGCGCAGCGGTCGCCGAGGCCGTGAGTGCCGACGGCGTAGCTGACCAGCGGGCGCGCGCCCTTCGTCCACGGCGTGTGCGGGACCAGCAGGATGCCCGACACCGTGTTCGGCTGTCCCGTCGCCGAGGTGGAGCGGTAGTGGAGTTTCCATGCCTTCGCCGGGGCGGTGGCGACGACCGATTTGTAGTCGACCAGATCCCCGGGCGCGCTCGGCGCGGCTTGCGCGGCGGGCGCGCCGATCAGGGTGGCTGCGAGGGCTGAGACCAGAACTGTCCGAAGCACCGTTGCCTCCAGTTTGGTAATCGAGATTTTCGCAATGTAGGCGCTGTTGCTAGCATCTGGCAATCCCTGTTACCGAATCGGGGGAGGTCGAGTGGCCCGCACCTATGGCGGGGTCGCGCCCGAGCAACGGCGCGCCGAACGGCGTGAACGCCTGCTGCTGGCGGCCCTGGACCTGTTCACCTCGACGGGCTACCAGCAGGCGAAGATCACCGAGTTGTGCACCCGCGCCGGCGTCTCGACGCGGAACTTCTACGAGGAGTTCGAGAACAAGGAGAAGGTGCTGCTCACCCTGCACGAGCGCATCAACGCGCTCGCGCTGGAGCACGTCACCGGCACCCTGGAACGCCTGCGGGACGCCGACGCGGTCACCCGGATCGGGACGCTGCTCGACGTCTTCGTCAGCACGGTCACCTCGGATCCCCGGATGCCGCGGCTGAACTACGTCGAGGCCGTCGGCGTCAGCGCCGCCTTGGAGGCGCAGCACCAGGAATGGGTCGACCGGTGGGCCGCGTTCATCGAAGCCGAGGCCCGGCACGCCGCCGAGCACGGGGTGGCGCCCGACCGCGACTACCACCTGACGGCGATCGCGCTCGTCGGCGCGGCGACCGGCCTGCTGCGCGAGTGGCAGGCGCACACCCCGCCGCTGCCGGTCGCCGACGTCGCCGCCGAACTCCGTGCCCTGATGCTGGCCGCGATCACCCGGCCCGCCTGACCCCGCGTTTAGTCCTCTGAATGCGGTCCTTGCACACGCAAGTACCGCATTCAGAGGACGAAACGCGTCAGGAGGCGGCAGAGGCCCGCCGGAAGGTGTTGTGCAGGACCGCCAGAAGGGCGTCCCGCACCGAGAGGCGCTGCCGCGCGTCGAAGGTGATCAGCGGGACGTCCTCGCTCACCGCGAGCGCCCAGCGCACGTCTTCGAGATCGTGTTTGAGCGAGCCGTCGAAGACGTTCACCCCGACCACGAACGGCAGCCCGGCCTTCTCGAAGTAGTCGACGGCCGGGTAGCAGTCGTCGAGCCGCCGGGTGTCGACGATGACGAGCGCGCCGAGCGCGCCCAGCACGAGGTCGTGCCACATGAACCCGAACCGGTCCTGCCCCGGCGTGCCGAAGAGATACAGCTTCACCTCTTCGTCGATGGTGATGCAGCCGAAGTCCAGCGCCACCGTGGTGGTGGTCTTCGACGGCACCTCCCCGCCGGAGCCGTCGACGGCCGCGCCCGCCGAGGTCATGGCGGCCTCGGTGGTCAGCGGTTTGATCTCGGAGATCGCGCCGACGGTGGTCGTCTTGCCGACCCCGAACCCGCCGGCGATGACGATCTTGACCGGTGTCGGCGGTTTGGCCGGCGCCGGTTCAGCGAATTGCTTCGAGTCCACGAATGACCCTTTCGATCATGCCGAGGTCCTGGGTGAAGGCTCCCGCCGGGCGGCGGAGCACGACGTAGCCGAGCGCGGCGAGATCCGCAACGAGCACCCTGGCCACGCCGATGTGCAGGCCGAGCATCGCCGCCACCTCGGCGACGGATTTCGTTTCCCGGCAAAGGGAAACGATCTCCCGTCGTTCGAAGGTCAGCCTCGCGTGCGACGCCGCGCCGAGCCTGCTCGTGAGCACCTGAGCCTCGATTTCGAGCGTGCCGTCCACCGGCTGCGCGCGGCCGGCGGTGAGCAGATACGGGCGTAGCGGCGAGATGCCCTGTTCGGCGCCTCGCGGCTGGGGTACCTGATCGTCGCTCATTCCCTTGTCCCCTCGTCAGTTCAGCTGCCGACGCTCTTCTTGAGTTCCTCGATCAGCGCGGGGGTGAGCACTTCGGTGGCCCGGTTGGCGAACATCGCCATCTCGTAGGCGATCGTGCCGAGGCTGGCCTGTTTGGTGGCGAGCACGCCGAGCGAACAGCCGATGCTGATCGTGCAGACCAGCAGGTAGCCCTGCTCCAGCTCGATGATGATCTTGTCGGGCGAACCGAGCGGGTGGCTCTCGGAGACACCGTGCGCGAGGCCGAGCATCGCCGAGCAGATCGCGGCCAGCCGGTCGGCGTTGGCGCGTTCCAGCTCGGACGACATCGCGATCAGCAGGCCGTCCGCCGAGACGGCGATCGCGCCCATCGCGCTCGCCGTGTTCTGCGCGAAGCGCGTCACCAACCAGTTGAAGTTCCGGGCTTCGACGCTGACTCCGGTCGTCATCTCTTGCTCTTCTCTCTCTGTTCCATCTCCGGGTTGACGGCTTTCTCCAACCCGTCACTGAAGGCGTCGAACGCGGCACGCTCGGCCTCGGGGTCACGCATGCCCTTGGGCTTGGTGGTGTTCAGCGCCGCCCGCGCGGTCTGGTGCCGCGCGGCCGGGCCTTTCGCCAGTCCCGGCGCCAGCTGCGCGCCGGGGACCCGCCTGGTGAGGCCGCCGCGCGAGGCGGCGGGCACCGGTGTCGGGGTCGGCATGGGCGCCGGGGCGGGCGCGGGCGGTGCGGTGGCTTTCGCGAGTCCGGCCTCGAACCCGTCGAAGGCCGCTTTGGCCGCTTCCGGATCATGCCTGGACTTCTGCCGCGCCGGCGCTTCGGGGGCACCGGGAAGCTGCGCGCCCTTGACCCGCCGGCGCAGCCCGCCGCGGGTCTCGCCGGGGTCGGCGGCGGTGAGCGTCGGCGCGGGAGCTTGGTAAACGGGCTCCGGCGGTGGCGCAGGTTCCGGGATGGCCCCGTCGGTTTTGCGGAACCACCGGAAATCCCTTGGCTGCAGGCCGTCGCGCGGGATCATCCCGGCGATCGCCAGTGTCGGCGGTTCGCTCCGGGCCGCCTTCTGCCGCGGCTCCGGCAGCGACGGCGGTTCGGGTTCGTCGACCGGTTCCGCCGTCGGCCACACCGGCGGCGCTGGGACGGACTTCGGCGCGGGAGGCCGATAGGTCAGCAGATCCGGCGGGATGGTGATCCGCGCGGTGATACCCGCTCCCGGCTCGGTCTCGGCCAGTTCGACCTTGAGGCCGTGCCGTCGCGCGAGGCGTCCGACCACGAACAGGCCGAGCACACTGGTCGGCGCGAGTTCGAGCCGTTCGCGTTCGACCAGCCGCTGGTTCTCCTCGGCGAGCCGTTCCGCGGTCATGCCGATGCCCTGGTCCACGATCACGATCAGGCACGAGCCGTCGGGCAGGATCCTCGTGCCGACGTCCACGAAGGACTCCGGCGGGGAGAACGACGTCGCGTTCTCCAGCAGCTCGGCGAAGATCAGCACCAGATCGGAGCCGAACGGCGACGACAGCAGGACGTCGCCCATCGAGCCGAGCCGCACCCGCTGGTAGTCCTCGATCTCCGCGAGCGCCGAACGCAGCGCCGTCGAGAGCTCGATCGGACCGGAAATCCTCGCCTCGTCCCGGTTTCCCGAAACGACGAGCAGGTTGTCCGCGTTCCGGCGCAGGCGCGTGGAGAGGTGGTCGAGCCGGTAGAGGCTCGCCAGCAGTGCGACGTCCTGCTCGTTGCGCTCCAGTTCGTCGACCAGCGCGAGCTGCCTGCCCACCAGGTTCTGCGTGCGCTTCGCGACGTTGGCGAACATCAGGCCGACGTTGCGCCGCGTGACGGCCTGCCGTTCCACCAGTTCGGCCGCGGTGGCCTGCACCCGGTTGAACGCCTCGGCCAGTTTGCCGAGTTCGTCCTGCGAGGACACGTCGATGGTGGCGAGCCGCGGCGCGAGCTCTTCGGCCTGCTCGGTGTCGGTGACGCGGACCAGTTCGGTACTCGCGAGGTCCGCGACCGACGTCGCCGCCGTGGTCAGCTTCCGCAGCGGATCCGCGATCGACCGGCTGACCGCGATCGCGAGCCCACCGACCAGCAGGAACAGCACACCGGCGCCGATACCGATCGTCCACGCCAGGTTCTGCGCCGCGTCCGCCCGCGCGGTCGCCGCGTCGGTGATGCCGGTGGTGACCGCGTCCTGGGCGAGCCGCCGCTGGTTCGACTGGGCGTCGACGGCGCCGAGGATGTCGGGCAGCAGGTTCTGCACGGCCTGCGGGCCCCGGGCCTCGGGGAGCCTTGCCTCCAGCGCGTCGACCCGGCGGCCCGTCTCGCCCTGCTCCACCGCGACGACCTGCGTGGCCTGGGTGACGTCGGCCTGCTGCACGAACCGTTCGAGGAACAGCGACGACTGCTGTTTCGCGTCGGCCAGCACCGGCGTACCCGATTCGGGGGTGACCAGCACGATGATCAACGCCATACCGCGCAACGAGTTCTCCTCGTTCGCGCGCAGCAGCGCGTCCAGCGCCGTCAGCTGCTGGGTGCCCGCCGCGTCACTGGTCTGCTGCGGGACGAGGCGGAGCGAGTTGATGACCGCGTCGATCACCGCGTGATAGGTCCGCGCCACACTGTCGAGTGAGGCGCCGCGCCGCAGCGCGTTCTCCCGGATCTCGTTCAGCGACCCGATGCGCACCAGCGCCGCCGCGAGTTCTTCCGGCGCGTCGGCGCTCAGCTGCGAACGCACCTGGTTCACCGTTTCCGCGACCACGCCCTGCTGTTTCAGCATCGCCGAACTGCTCGCCGACGTGGACGCGATGTAGTGCGCCGTCAGCAGCCGCTCGCGCTGCAGTTCCCAGGCGAGCGTGCCGAGCGCGCGGGCCTGCGACGCGACGTCGGCGGTGGTGCGGGCGGACCGGGCGTCGTCGATTTCCCCGGCGACGTAGGGCACCGACACCAGGACCACGGCGGTCAGCGGCAGCATCAGGAGGAGGTTGAGCTTGCCCCGGATGCCGAGCCTGCCGAGCAATCCGGACCGCGAGGTGCGGTCCTTCCCGTGCCTCATGGTCACCTTTCTCCCCGGCTCCGCCCGAGGTGTCCGCGGTGCTGTTCCCGGACGAGGTCTTCGATGGACGCGCGCAGCGAGACGAACTCGGGCGCGCGTTTGACCGCGAGGTCGCGTTCAGCGGGCAGGTCGACCGCGATGTCCGCGGCCACCCGGCCCGGATCCGAGGCCAGCACCACCACGCGCCCGCCGAGGAACACGGCCTCCTCGACGTCGTGGGTCACCATCAGCACGGTGGTGCGCGTGTCGGTCCAGATCCGGCGGATGAGGACCTGCATGTCCTCTTTGGTCTGGACGTCCAGCGCGCCGAAGGGTTCGTCCAGCAGCAGCACGTCCGGCTCGCACACGAGCGCCCGCGCGATGGCGACCCGCTGCTTCTGCCCGCCGGAAAGCTGTTTGGGCAACGACTTCCGCAGGTGGCCGAGCCCGGTCTCGTCGAGATACCAGTCGATCCGGCGAGCCCGCTCGGCCTTGTCGATGCTCAGCAGTTCGAGTCCGAACGCGACATTGCCCTCCACCGTGCGCCACGGGTACAGCGCGCCGTGCTGGAACACCAGCCCGCGATCCGGGCCCGGCCCGGTCACGGCGTCACCGTCGAGGGTGATCATGCCTTCGGTCGGCTCGGTCAGCCCGGCGATCAGCGACAGCAGGGTCGATTTGCCGGATCCGCTCGCGCCGACGACGCAGACGAAGTCGCCGCGCGCGATGTCGAGGTCGATCCCGTCGAGCGCGCGGGTGGTCTTGCCGCGGACCGTGTAGTCCTTGGCGACCGCTTTCAGCTGAAGCGTCATGCCGCCCACTTCCCGACCCTGGCCCGCAGGAGCCGCAGCGCGATGTCGATGACCAGTCCGAGCAGGCCGATCACGATCAGCAGCGCGAAGATCCGGTCGGTCTGGGTGAACCGCTGCGCCCGCATGATCCGCAGGCCGAGCCCGGCGGTGGCGTTGATCAGTTCCGCGACCACCACGAAGTTCCACGCGGCCGCCGCGTTCACGCGGGTCGCGTCGATCATGCCGGGCAGCGCGTGCGGGACGATCACCTTGCGCAGGACCTCGCCGCGCCGCGCGCCGAGCGTGTACGACACGTCGAGCAGGGACCGCGGCACCCCTCGGACGGCGTCGGCGATCATCAGCGTGTTGAAGAAGACCGTGCCGAGGAACAGGACCGCGACCTTCGACGGTTCGCCGAGGCCGAGCCAGATCATCAGCAGCGGGATGAACGCGCTCGCCGGCAGGTAGCGCAGCATCGCGATGACCGGCTCGAACAGCGCCAGCCCCGCGTCGAACGTCCCCATCACGATGCCGAGCGGCACCGACACGAGGATCGCGAGCCCGAAGCCGAGCAGCACACGCTGGGTGGTGGCCCAGAGGTCACTGAACAGTTCACCCGACTCGATCATCTTCAGCAGCGCGTCGAACACCGCGACCGGTGTCGGGAGGAACAGCGGCTTGATCGTGCCCAGCGCGTTCAGCGTCACCCAGATCAGCAGCGGGACGACGAACGACGCGACCGCCAGTGCCCACCGCCAGCGCGCGGGGATCGGTGTCCGGAGCGAGAACAGCGGGGAGGCGTTCGGTTTGAGGCCCGCCCGGCGGGGCAGTGGCGACCAGTCCGGTCGCGTGCCGCGCCGCGCTTCCTGCGCTTCGGCGAGCCGCTGCTCGTCTTCGAGACGTCGTGCTTCGGCCTCGTCGGCGGCGTCCGTCCGCTGGGCGGCCCGGCCCGTCGCGTCCGTGGCGCTCACTTCACCGCCTTGACGAACTGGTCGTCGAACAGCCCGTCGAAGTTCGGGCGGCTCTGGGCGAGCCCGTTGGAGACGATGAAGTCGGCGATCTTTCCCGCCTGGAAGTTCAGGTGGGCGGGGGTGACGCCGGGGGTGAACGCGTCGAGGTTCTGCTGCTTGGTGAAGATCGTGGTGCCCGCGTCGTAGGACTTGTACTCCTCGACCGACACCGCGCCGCGTTTCGCCATGATCTTCACGGCCTCTTCGCGGTTCTGCTTGATCCAGGCGATCGTTTCGAACCAGGTGTTCACCAGCGCCTGGACCTCCTGCTTGCGCTCCTTCGACATCTGCTCGGAGACGACGAGGTGGTCCGGGATGGCGCCGGGGAACTCGGCGGACGTCGCGATCGCACGGCTGCCGGGACGCTCGAGCGCCTTCGAGGTGAAGGGGGCGAAGGCGGCGACGGCGTCGACCTGCTCGCCGACGAACGCGGCCGCGGCGGCGTCGGTCAGCAGCGGGACGATTTCGACGTCCTTCTCGGTCAGCTTCGCCTCCTGCAGCGCGAGCAGCAGCAGGTAGTGGTCGACGGTGCCCTGTTCGACGGCGATCTTCTTGCCCTTGAGGTCGGCGACGCCGGTGATGCCCTGGCGGGCGATGATCTTGTCGTTACCGGTCGAGTTGTCGTTGACCAGCACCACGGACAGCTTCGCGCCACCGCTGACCGAGGCGAGGGTGTCGTTCAGGGTCTGGCTGTTGGCGTCGATCGCGCCGGAGGAGAGGGCGTTGATGCTCTCGGTGTAGCTGTCGAACCACTTCAGGTCGACGTTCACGCCGTTCTTCTCGAAGAGCCCCTTCTCCTGGGCCACCGCCCACGGGAACCAGCCCGGCCAGGCGCTGTAACCGATGGTGACCTTGGTGCCGGAAGCGGCCGTACTGTCGGAACAAGCCGAAAGGGCGGTCACGCCCGCCAGCGAAAGGGCGCACAACAACGCCGTCATCAGACGGCGGGAACGGGAAATCACAACGCACTCCTGGGGAAGGGGAGTAACTCGGGCGTGGAAAGTTCCGGCTGTTCGAGCGCAGGACTGATCGACCGGTGTCGAACTCCCTCAGTGGAAGCCCGGCCGGCAATGGCGGATGGTGCGGCCGCACACCCGGCCGTCCCGTCCTAACCTCTGAACATATTGGATAGAGGTGATCACCCCGTTGCTCTCGGCGGCGATCCTATCGAGTGGCGCAAGGTCTACCTAGTGTGATCGTCGGCTCTTGCACGATTCGCTGTCACATTCTGCTAAATCCGCCCGTTCGCCCCAATGGGCGGACTCGCGCGGGGTGGACAACCCGGTCCCGGAGGCCGTACGTCCATCGGGTGGCGGGTGAAATCTCCGCCCGCCCTTCGGGAGGGAGCAGAGGATGAAAATTCGTTCGGCCGCGTTGTGCGTCGCGGGGGCGGCGATCTTGTCCACCTTGGCCGGTGCGGGACAGGCGAACGCGACGAGACCGTCGAGTCTGGTCATGAGCCCGAGCGCCGTCGCCGCAGGTGGGACGGTCACCGCGGATATCTACTGCCTGCGCCCGTCCGGCGCCGGCGAGCTCGCGACGACCCTCGTCGCGGACGGTCTCGCCGCCCCGATCCCCTTGCGGGTGGTCGGCGACGGCGGCACCGGCGGCATCGGTGTCGCGTTGCGCGGCGACGGTCCGGTGGGGACGGTGCCGGGGCGCTACACGGCGGCTTACGACTGCTGGGGCTGGATCGTCCGCGCGGAGTTCACTGTCACGAACTGACAGAAGCGAAGGCCGGTTTCGGGACGCGAATTGCCGTCACGGAGCCGGCCTTCGCTGACACATCTCGCGAAGATGTTCCGGCGGTAATTTCTGTCAATCGACAGAATTGGCCCGGGTCCGGAAGAATTGTTCGCGGAGTGGCGGAATGCCGGTGAAACAAAAGGGGAAGAATTCCTTGCCGATCCCGCGCGGACCCGGTCTGTCCAGGGCATTTCCGCCGTTTGTGAGTCCGGGCCCGATTTCGCGGGACCTACGTTCGACCTTGATCGATCAGGCCGGGCCAGGTAACGGGGAGGTGACGGCTTGCGGTCCAGTGGCTACACACAGATGATCCAGGAGGGGTGGCGGGTGTCACCGTTCAGTGGGTTTCGCCGTCGCGTCCGAGGCAATACCGTCGGCGGCAGAGCCGAAGTCATGGGCCCCGATCGGGTACGGAGGTTTGGCGGATGATGCCGGAGATCAAGGAAGGCGCTGCCGGGAACGGCGACGCCGTCGTACGCCTGCCCGGGATGCGGGTGGCCTACGAAGGGGCCGCCTTCGACGAATCCGCGCTGGCGGAGACCTGGACCGCCCAGCTGCAGGACTGGCTGAACCAGGCCGTCTCCGCCGGGATCGCCGAACCGAACGCGATGGTGCTCGCCACGGCCGACCCGGAGGGCAGGCCGTCCTCCCGGACCGTCCTGTGCAAGGGCCTCGACGAGCGCGGCGTCGTGTTCTACACGAACTACACCTCCACCAAGAGCCACGACCTCACCGCGACGCGCTACGCGTCGATCACCTTCCCGTGGTACCCGTTGCAGCGCCAGGTCCATGTGCGCGGCGAGGTGGAGAAGGTCAACGTCGCCGAGACCGCCGAGTACTGGGCGTCCCGCCCGCGTGGTTCGCAGCTCGGGGCCTGGGCCTCGCCGCAGTCCCGCGTCGTCGACGGCCGCCGTGCCCTCGAGACCGCGCTGCACGGCATCGAGCGCCGCTTCGCCGACGTCGAGAACATCCCGTTCCCGCCGCACTGGGGCGGGTGGCGCATCCGGCCCGACGTCGTCGAGTTCTGGCAGGGCCGCGAGGACCGCATGCACGACAGGCTCCGCTACGTCCGGACCGACGACGGCTGGCAGATCGAGCGCGTCGCGCCCTGATTCAAGGCGCGTGAAGGCCCCCTTCCCTCGGCTCAGCCGAGGGAAGGGGGCCTTCACGCGTGACCGGGTGACTTAAATCGCGCGCGGATGGTTAGTTAGCGCGGCTAAGCTGTCGGGTTGTGAGTGACGACGTGGGGGTTGACCAGCGCAAAGGTGTCCGCAAGCTGTTCGGCTCGATCGTCGTCGACACCCGCCCGCTCAAGATCCCCGCGTTCCGCCGCCTCTGGCTCTCCACCGCGGTCACCGCGATCGGCAGCCAGCTCACCGCCGTCGCGGTCCCCAAACAGGTCTTCGACCTCACCGGCTCGTCGGCGTACGTCGGCCTGACCGGTCTGGTCGCCCTGATCCCGCTGCTCGTCTTCGGGCTCTGGGGCGGCGCCATCGCGGACGCCGTCGACCGCCGCAAACTGCTCCTCGTCACCAACGTCGGGGTCACGCTCACTTCGGCGGTCCTGTGGCTCCAAGCGTTCCTGAACGTCGGCTCCGTCTGGCTCGTACTGGGCCTGCTCGCGGTCAACCAGGCGTTCTTCGCGGTCAACATGCCGACCCGCAGCGCCGTCGTCGCCCGCCTGGTCCCGGACAACCTGATCGCGCCCGCGACCGCGCTGAGCAGCACGATGGCCACCTTCGGCGCGGTCTTCGGCCCGCTGCTCGCCGGTTCGCTGATCCCGATCCTCGGCCTCTCGACGCTCTACCTGATCGACGTCATCGCACTGACCTTGACCCTCGTCGCGGTCTACAGGCTTCCCCCGATCCCGCCGCTCGGCGAGATCGCGCGCCGGGCCGGGATCCGCGACATCATCGACGGCTTCAAGTACTTGGCCACGCAGAAGATCCTGCTGGCTTCGTTCCTCGTCGACATCATCGCGATGGTCGCGGGTATGCCGCGCGCGCTGATCCCGGAGATGGCGGAGCGCACCTTCGGCGACCCGCCCGGTGGTGGCCCGGCGTTGGGCTGGCTGTACGCCGCGCTCCCGGCGGGCGCGATGCTGATCGGCCTCTTCTCCGGCTGGCTGACCAGGATCCGCAACCAGGGCGCGGGCGTGATCGTCTCGGTCTGCGTCTGGGGCGCCGCCGTCGCCGGTTTCGGGCTCGCGAACTCGCTGTGGCTCGCGGTGTTCTTCATGGCGCTCGCCGGCGCCGCCGACATGGTCAGCGCGATCTACCGGATGTCGATCCTGCAGGTCGCCACCACCGACGAGATGCGCGGACGGCTGCAGGGCGTGTTCACCGTCGTCGTGGCGGGCGGCCCGCGGATCGCCGACCTCACCCACGGCTGGGCGGCCGCCGGTGTCGGCACCGCCGCCGCGGCCTCCGGCGGTGGGGTGCTGGTCATCGTGCTGGTCGTCGGCGCGGCGCTGCTGATCCCGTCGTTCTGGCGGTACCGGGCCCCGGTGGACTGAGCCGCCCGGTCTATCGTCGGGCCCATGCGTATTTCACGGGCGATCGTCCTGTTCGCCGCTGTCATCGCGACCCTTTCCGCCTGCTCGTCCGGTGACGAAAAGACGGGCAACGCGGCCAAGCCGTCGAGCCAGGCCCCCGCACCCTCAGCCGCGCCGAGTTCCTCGGCCGCTCCCACCGGTGGCGCCGGCTCGAAGGAACCGTGCGCGCTGCTGCCGGCCGAGGCCGTCGGCAAGGCCGTCTCCCTCCAAGGTGTGACGTCGGCGCCGGGCCCGGTGCAGGACAACGCCGCCAACGGGGGCAAGGCCAAGAGTTGCGTCTTCTCGGCCGCAGGCAAGCAGATCGGCGCGCTCGCCGTGACCCGCTTCGAAGGCAACAAGATCAAGCCCGCCGAGATGGTCGCGGCGCTGAAGAAGGCGAAGGCGAACGCGAAGGACGTCGCCGGTGTCGGCGAGGGCGCCATCTACTACACCGACGAGAACAAGACCGCGACGCTGGCGGCCGCCGAACTCGTGGACAACGTCCCGGTGCTGGTCAACTACACCGGCCCGGCGAAGATGACGCAGGACATGATGGTCCCGCTGGTGAAGACCGCGGTCGACGCCAACTGAGCGAATTACCCAAAGGCGGCCTTCGTCAACCCGTGACGAAGAACTGACCAAACCGGACTGTCGGCCACAGACGTGATGCGGCACACTCTTGCCGCATGGCGGACACGACGACAACAGAACAGACCGGTCCGGCCGGTCAGCCGAGCCTCAAACGGGTCATGGGTTCCAAGCTCCTGCTGTTCTTCGTGGTGGGGGACATCATCGGGACGGGCGTCTACGCGCTCACCGGGCAGGTGGCCGGCCGGGTGGGCGGCGCGCTCTGGCTGCCGTTCCTGATCGCGTTCGTGGTCGCGTTCATGACCGCGTTCAGCTACCTGGAACTGGTCGGGAAATACCCGCAGGCGGCGGGTGCCGCGCTCTACACGCACAAGGCGTTCAAGATCCGCTTCCTCACCTTCATGGTGGCGTTCGCGGTGATGTGCTCCGGGATCACGTCGGCCTCCTCGGCGGCGAAGGCCTTCGGGGAGACCTATCTCAAGGAGTTCATCACCGCGCCGATGCCGCTGGTGGCGATCCTGTTCGTGATCGGCCTCGCGCTGATCAACTTCCGCGGGGTCTCCGAATCGGTGAAGACCAACGTGGTGCTGACCTGCATCGAGATCGGCGGTCTGCTGATCATCATCGGGGTCGGGGTATGGGCGGTGCTGAACGGCAACGGGGACGCCTCGCGGCTGGTCGAGTTCGACACCGAGAACCAGACGATGCTGGTGGCGATCACGTCGGCGACGTCGCTGGCGTTCTTCGCGATGGTCGGTTTCGAGGACTCGGTGAACATGGCCGAGGAGTGCAAGGACCCGATCCGCATCTTCCCGAAGGCGATGCTGTGGGGCATGGTCATCGCCGCGACCATCTACATCATGGTCTCGGTGACCTCTTCGCTGCTGGTGCCCGCGGACGATCTGGCGGCGGCCAAGAGCAGCGCGCTGCTGAAGGTGCTCGACGTCGGGGCGCCCGGCTTCCCGCGCGAGGTGTTCTCCGCGATCGGTCTCTTCGCGGTCATCAACTCGGCCCTGATCAACATGCTGATGGCCAGCCGTCTGCTCTACGGCATGGCGAACCAGCGGATCATCCCGAAGCAGCTGGGCACCGTGCACCCGTTCCGCCGCAGCCCGTGGGTGGCGATCGTGTTCACCAGCCTGATCGCGATCGGCCTCGTGTCCTTTGTGGACATCGGGGTGCTCGGCGGTACGACGGCGCTGCTGCTGCTGGCGGTGTTCGCCATCGTCAACGTCGCGGTCTTGGTGCTGCGCAAGGAGAAGGCGGCGCACAAGCATTTCCGGGCGCCGACGATCATCCCGGTGCTGGCCGCGATCTTCTGCGTCTACCTGGTGACGCCGTTGTCCGGGCGGCCCGCGCGCGACTACAAGGTCGCCGCGATCCTGCTCGGCGTCGGCATCGTGCTGTGGGGGATCAACTGGCTCCTCATGCGGGCCACGCACAGTGAAGAGGACCGGCAGCCCGTCGAGCCGCCGGTCGGCTGACCTCGCCGGGCGGTTTCGGGTGGTGTGAAGGGGACTTTCGCCGCATTGGACGCGGGGAAAGTCCCCTTCACGCTGCCGTCACACCGTGTTCTTGAGCTCGATCAACCGCGGCTGAGCGCCTGGTACTCCACCGGGCTGTGGGCCGAGAACACGGTGACCTCGTCGGCGTGTTCCCGGCTCAGCTCACGAAGCCGCTCGACGTTCTCCAGCCGCGGTTTGCGCAGCGTCTGCACCATGTTCTGGAACGCGGTCATCCCCGGCGGGCAGTGCGGCTTCACGGGATCCATCTGGCCGTGGAAGAAGTACGCGTCGCCCGCGTGCAGCAGCCAGCCGTCGCCGGTGTCGACCGCGACACCGGTGTGGCCCTTGGTGTGTCCCGCGAGCGGCACGAGCAGGATCTCCGGCGGCAGGCCCTTGAGCTCGCGGACGGCCTGGAAGCCGAACCAGTCGTCCCCGGCCTCGTCGTACATGCTCCACAGTGGACGATGGGCGAACTGGTTGGCGCGGAAGCGCAGCTTCTCGCTCTGGTTGGACGGCGACGTCGCCGCGTCGTGCTCCGCGGTGCGGACGTGCACGACGGCGTTCGGGAAGTCCGCGAGCCCGCCCGCGTGGTCGACGTCGAGGTGGGTGCAGATGATGTGCCGGACGTCTTCGAGCCGGTGGCCGAGCGCCTCGACGTGATGGGCCGCCGTCTCCGTCTCGACCGGCTTCGCGCCGACCATGATCGTGAACGGCGTGCCGAGCCACGCGCCGGGGTTCTCGACACCCTTGCGGCCGAACCCGGTGTCCACCAGAACGAGCCCGTCGCCGGTCTCGACCAGCAGGCAGTGCGCCACCAGCTCCGAACGGCGCAGCAGCCCCGGCTGGCCGTCGAGCAGCTTGCCGCCCGGTGCGCGCATCGTGCCGCAGTTCAGGTGGTGGACCTTCATAGCCTGCTCCTCTGGCTGAGCCGTTCGAATGCGGCGGCGTCGTGCGCGGCGAAGACCGTCACTTCGGCACCGTTGTTACTGACAAGTTCGCGCAGCCGGCGCTGGTTGTCCAGTCGTGCCGTCTTCTCCGTCTGCATGTACGACTCGAAGAAGCCCAAGGCGAAGGGGATATGCGGGTTTCGCTCCAGCTCGCCGCCGTGGAACACGGCGTCGCCGGCGTTGAGGAGCCAGCCGTCACCCGTGTCGACCGCGACGCCGGCGTGGCCGCGGGTGTGCCCGGCCAGTGGGATGATCAGGACGTCCGGGACCCCTTCGAGCTCGCGGACGGCGTCGAAACCGAACCACGGCTCGCCGTCGGCGCGGTACGACCGCCAGAGCGGCCCGTGGTCGAACTGGACCTTGCGGTAGCGGCTCGCCTCCTTGCGGTCGATCGGCTTCTCCAGCGCCTGGAGCTCGCGGGCGTGGACGTGGACCCGGGCCTGGGGGAAGTCGACGAGCCCGCCCGCGTGGTCGAGGTCGAGATGGGTGAGCACGATGTCGCGCACGTCGGCCGGATCGAAGCCGAGCTTGCGGATCTGGGTGGTGGCGCTGAGGTCGTCGTCGCTGTCGGGGTGCACCAGCCGGACGAAACCGGCGCCGAGCCATTCCACCGGCCGGGTGACGGTGGGCGTCCCGACGCCGGTTTCGACGAGCACGAGCCCCGTGTCGGTCTCCAGCAGAAGACAGTGGCAGATCAGTTCGGCGCGGCGGAACAGGCCGGGCTTGCCGTCGATGAGTTTGCCGCCGACCGGCCGCATGGTCCCGCAGTTCAGGTGATGGACGCGCATCAGGAGAGCTCCCGTTCGAGTGTGGTGCGGAGATGAGGGGCGATCGCGCGCAGCGGCGCGGTGTCGTGCAACGTCTTGGCCAGCAGCAAGCCGCCCTCGATGGCGGCGAGGACGACCGTCGCGAGGTGGTCCGCCTTGTCGGTGGCCAGCGCGCCGGCGATGACGGTGTGCCAGGAGTTGTAGCCGTCGGCGCAGGCCTGGCGGATCACCTCGCTGTCACCCGACGCGTCGAGCGCGACCGTCGCGAGCGGGCAGCCGCGCTGGAAATCCGACTCCTCCAGCGAGGTCGCCAGCGCGTCGACGACGGTCTCGATACCGGTGACGATGTCGGGCGCGTTCGCGGCGATCGTGCGCAGCTGGTCGCAGAGCCGGTCGGCGGATTGACGGATGGCCTCGGCGGCCAGCTGCTCCTTGCCGCCGGGGAAGTGGAAGTACAGCGATCCCTTGGGCGCGCCGACGGCGGCGACGAGCTGGTTGAGCCCGGTGGCGTGGTAGCCCTGCTGGTGGAAGAGGTCGGCGGCGGAGTCGAGCATGCGCTGCCGGGTGTCGGTACGGCGAACCATGCGGCCGACTGTAACCCAAACTATGACGACCGGTCTAGTAAGACTAGTTTACACAATCCTCCTTGTTCGCGAAGGTTTGTGTAAACTCAGTGGCGAACCGATCAGCGATCGAAGGGAGCGGACATGGTCGATTCGGCCCAGTTGCTCCCGGTCGCGCAGGCGGCGCGGGCTCTGGAGATCTCGCGAGAGCGCGTCCGCGAACTTGTGCACGGCGGCGGTCTTGACGCGGTCCGGATAGGCCGTGAACTGCTGGTCGACGCCCGGTCGGTCGAGCATCGGAGGAGCGTGGTGAAGCCCGCTGCCGGCCGTCCGTTCTCCGCCCGGATGGCGTGGGGATTCCTGTGGTCGTTGAGCGGCTATCAGCCGTCGTGGATCTCGCCGTCGGAACGAGTCCGGCTCAAGCGCTACGCGCGGGATCACGAGCCCGCCCAATGGCCGCGCCTGCTCTCCGGTCGCGCTCGCGTGCACCGCGTACGGATGCTGGCCGGACCGCTCGCACGCCTACGGGACGATCCGCACGCCGTCGTCAGCGGTCCTGTCGCCGCGGGGCGCCACGGTGCCGACCTGATGGCGGGCGGCGCCGATGAAGAGTTCTACGTGGACGCCGCCCGGTTCGACGAACTCGCGCGGTCACGGCGGCTCCGCCTGGACAGCCCGGAACCCAACGCGGTGATCCGTGTTCCCGCTCTGCCCGGCGTTCTGCGTCCGCCGGGAGCGGGCGGCCTTGCGATCCCGGCGGCCGTCGCAGCGGATCTGCTCGACGCGGGTGATGAGCGTTCTGTCCTTGCGGCGCAACAACTTCTCACTCGTTTGGGCGAGGTGCATAAGCTCGGCGGATGAGCGATTCCGCGCCGCCGCCCAGCCTGGGGACGCTGGCTTTGCCGCCGTTGCAGGGCGAGGGTGACCGTATCGTCTGGCCCGCGATGTTCGACCTCGCCGATCGGTTGCCGACGCCCTGGGTGATGATCGGCGGGCAGATGGTCATTCTGCACGGACTGCTGGCCGATCGTTCGATCCCACGGGTGACGAAGGACATCGATCTCCTTTTCGACGTCCGTTTCACGCTCGACGCGTTCCCGCGCGCACATGAAGTACTCAAGAAGCTGGGGTATGAGGTCGACGGGATCAGCGCCGACGGCAAGGCGCATCGCTATCTCCATCCGGCGACCGGCATGATGGTCGACCTTCTCGCCCCGGACAAACTCGGCGCCCGTGCCGCCCCGAAGCTCCGGACGCCTGCGGGAAGGATCGTCTCGATCCCCGGTGGCAAGACCGCGCTCGACGATGCACGGCCGCTCACGGCGACCTATGGCGGGAGAACGTCGACCTTGTACCTGCCGGGGCTGGCCGCCGCGCTGGTGGTCAAGGTGAAGGCCTTGATCGACGAGCCGCCGAGGCCGGGGATGTCCAGTCGTCACGTCTCCGACATCGCGTTCCTGGTTTCGCTCGTCGAGGACCCCGATGGACTCTTTCCCGGGGATCCGCCTGCCACTCCTCGTTTCGGACGTTCGGTCGATCCCCTCGACGACCCACTCCATCCTGCCTGGCTCGCGCTCGGCACTCCTCATGCCGAAGACGGGTTCAATGCTTGGGAAATCTTGCGCGAGACCGGGTAGCGTCGCGGTCCGTGTACACGCCCTACGCCGAACTCGACCAAGTCCTCACCGAGCTGGTCGCTTCGGCCCGCGAGATCCTCGGCGACACCTACGTCGGCGCGTACGTCCAGGGTTCCTTCGCGCTCGGCGCCGGTGACCTCCACAGCGACTGCGATTTCATCATCGCGACCACCGAACCGCCGAGCGGCCGGGCAGAAGCGGAACTTCGCGTGCTCCACGACGAGCTTCCCGCCAGGGAAGGCTTCTGGTGCAAGGAAATCGAGGGCTCGTACGCGGACATCGCGTCCCTGAAAACGAGCGAGGGGCTCGGAACCCCGTGGCTCTACTGCGACCACGGCCATCGCGTCCTCATCTGGGACACCCACTGCAACAGTCTCCACACACGCTGGATCCTGCGCCACAAAGGCATCGTGCTCGACGGCCCGCCGATCGCGACCCTCGTCGACGAGCCGCCACCGGACGCGATGCGCGCGGCGATGCGTGAGGAGTTGCACGGCCTGGTCGACGGCGTCCGGACGTGGGCGCCTTTCGACATCGCGTGGACCCAGCGCTACCTCGTGTCGACTTGCTGCCGCGTGCTCTACACGTTGCGCACGGCCGAGGTCGAGTCGAAACGCGGCGCGCTCGAATGGGCGCGCGAGCATCTCGATCCGCGCTGGCGCCCGTTGCTCACGCAGGTGCTCCTGGACCGCGAACTCGGCTGGGACCCGGAGGATCCGCCGCGCCCGGGCAGCCTCGAAGCGGCCTGCGAGTTCGCCGCGTACGCCGAGTCGCTAGACGCCGATCGCGGACGCTGACCCGCCGAACTGTTGCCGCAGCTCGCGTTTGAGCAGCTTCCCGGACGCGTTCTTCGGCAGTTCGCCGACGAAATGCACCGACTTCGGCACCTTGTGCGCCGCCAGCGACTTCTTCGCGAACTCGATCAGCTCGCCTTCCCCGACGGGTTCCTTCACCACGACCACCGCGGCGATCGCCTCGATCCACCGTTCGTGCGGCAGGCCGACGACGGCGACCTCGGCGACCGCGGGATGCGCGTACAGCGCGTCTTCCACCTCGCGTGACGCGACGAGCACGCCGCCGGTGTTGACGACGTCCTTGATCCGGTCGACGACGAACAGATAGCCCTCCTCGTCCTGCCGCACCAGGTCGCCGGAATGGAACCAGCCGCCCGCGAACGCCTCCACCGACTCCTCCGGCTTGCCCCAGTAGCCGGTGCACAGCTGGGGAGAGCGGTACACGACCTCGCCGAGTTCGCCCGGCGGGAGGTCGTTCATCTCGGCGTCCACCACCCGCGTCTCGACGAAAAGGACCGGGCGGCCGACGGAATCCGGCCGCGCGTCGTGCTCTTCGGGACGCAGGACCGTCGCGAGTGGACCGATCTCCGATTGCCCGAAGCAGTTGTAGAAACCGACTTCCGGCAGCCGTGCGCGCAGCGCGTTCAGCACCGGGACGGGCATGATCGAAGCGCCGTAATAGGCCTTGGTGAGACAGCTCAGATCCGCGTCCGCGAGTCCGGGATGGTTCGCGAGTCCCACCCAGACGGTCGGCGGGAAGAACAGTGAAGTGATGCCCTGACGCGGAATCCGCGCCAGGATGTCGCCCAGATCGGGCGCCTCGACGAGATGGTTCGTCGCGCCGACGGCCAGCCCCGGCATCAGGAACACGTGCATCTGCGCCGAGTGGTACAGCGGCAACGCGTGCAGCGGCACGTCGCGGTCGCTCAGGTCGAGCGCGGCGATACAGGACGTGTACTCGTGCACCAGCGCGCGATGGGTGAGCATCGCGCCCTTCGGCCGCGAGGTCGTCCCGGACGTGTAGAGCAGCTGGACGAGGTCGTCGTCCGACACCCCGGATTCCTCGTGCGGCACGACGGTCTCGTCCAGTGCCCAGTCCAGAACGTCCAGTGTGGACACATGCTCGACTCCGACGTGCTCGGCCAGTGCGGGATCGACGAACGCGACGGCCGGCTCGGACTGGGTGAGCAGGTACTCGAGCTCCTCGCCGCGGGCGTTGAAGTTCACCGGCACGTGCACCAGCCCGGCCCGCGCGCAACCGAGGTACAGCAACAGGTACGCGTCGGAGTTCTTGCCGAAGGCGGCGACCCGGTCACCGTGGACGAGTCCGCGATCGAGCAGCTTGGCCGCGACCCGGCCCGCCGCGCGGTCGAGCTCCGCGTACGTCCACACGCGATCGGCGAAGGTGAGGGCGACCCGGCCCGGGACGCGGCGCGCGCTCCGTTCCAGGACGCGGCCGACGGTGCTGGGGTAGCCGGGAACGGTCATCGCGGCGGTCTCCTTCGTCCGGGCGTGGCGTTCTCACAGTAACCTCGTCCGCATGGCCAATCCCACCGGAGAGCAGTTCGAGATCACCCGCGGCAACGCGCGAGCCGTCGTCACCGAGATCGGTGCCGGGCTGCGCGCGTTCGAGGTCGGCGGGGTGCCCTACGTCGAGGCGTTCGCCGAGGACGAGAAGCCGCCGAAGGGCGCCGGGCAGGTGCTGCTGCCCTGGCCGAACCGCACCAAGGGCGGCCAGTGGGACTACCAGGGCGAGAAACAGCAGCTCCCGATCACCGAAGAGGCGCGCGGCAACGCGATCCACGGCCTGACCCGGCACGAGGAGTGGGAGCTCCTCGAACACGCCGAGTCGTCGATCACGATGGCCATCGACGTCCCGGCGCAGGAAGGCTGGCCGGTGCCGCTGCGCGCGACGATCACCTACGAGATCTCGCCGCGTGAACTGGTGGTGACGCACGAGATCCGCAACGAGGGCGAGAGCCCCATCGGGGTCGGGCTCGGCACGCACCCGTATTTCCGCATCGGTGACGTGCCCACCGACGAGCTGACCCTGACGCTGCCCGCGAGCCGGGTCCGGCCGTATCTCGGCGACGAGCAGATGCCGTACGCCGACGAGCAGGACGTCGAGGGGTCCGAGTACGACTTCCGGTCCGGCAAGCTGCTCGAAGGCGTCGAGCTGGACACGGCGTTCGGCGGGTTGAGCGTCGCCGAGGACGGCAACCACCACCACGTCCTCTCGCACGGCGACCGGGAGCTGCTGGTCTGGGCCGGGCCGGATTTCCGCTGGGCGCAGGTGTTCACGCCGGACGACCTGGTCGGCCGCGGCCGGGCGGTGGCGATCGAGCCGATGACCTGCCCCGCGGACGCGCTGAACACCGGCACCGACCTGATCGACCTGGAGCCCGCGTCGTCGTGGACCGGGAGCTGGGGAATCCGGGTGCGCTGAGATGTCGCTTCTGCGCCTGGGGCCCGAGGACGCGGGCGAGGTGCTCACGCTGCAGCGCGCGGCGTACGTCCCGGAGGCCAGGGCGCACGAGAACATCGACCTCCCGCCGCTGACGGAGACGTTCGAGCAGGCCAAGGCGGCGTTGGCTGATCCCGCGTGTTCCACCTGGGGCATCAGGGAATCCGGGCGGCTGGTGGCGAGCGTCCGGATCGTCGTCGACGGCGGCGCCGGTCTCGTCGGCAGGCTCGTCGTCGCCCCGGACAGGCAGGGACACGGGCTCGGCAGCTCGTTGCTGCTCGCCGCCGAAGCGGCCGCGCCGCCTTCGGTGACCGTGTTCCGCCTGTTCACCGGGGAGCGGAGCGCCGGTCCGCTGCGGATGTACCGGAAGCTCGGCTACGTCGAGACGCACCGCACGCCCGAGAAGCACTACGAGCTGGTCCATTTCGAAAAGCCCCGCGTGCGGACCGGCGGCCCAGTTCGTTAGCGTGTCAAAGTATGTCTGACAAAGCACAGGTCAAGGCCATCGTCGGTGGTTACGTCGTCCCGGTCGACGGCGATCCCATCGACGGCGGCACGGTCCTCATCGAGAACGGGAAGATCGCCGCGGTCGGCACGGCCGCCGAGGTCGACGTCCCCGACGACGCCGAACTGATCGACGCCGCGGGCAGCTGGGTGCTGCCCGGGTTCATCGACGCGCACGCCCACCTCGGCGTCCACGAAGACGGCGAAGGCTGGTCCGGGAACGACACCAACGAGATGACCGACCCCAACGGCGCGCGGTTCCGCGCGATCGACGGGATCGACCCGTACGAGCCCGGTTTCGACGACGCGCTCGCGGGCGGGGTCACCAGCGTCGTCATCAAGCCCGGCTCGGGGAACCCCATCGGCGGGCAGACGATCGGCGTCAAGACCTGGGGTCGGACCGTGCTCGACATGATCTTCGCCGAGGGCGTCAGCGTGAAGAGCGCGCTCGGCGAGAACCCGAAGCGCGTGTACGGCGAGAAGAAGCAGACGCCGTCGACCAGGCTCGGCGTCGCGTCGACCATCCGGGACGCCTTCACCGCCGCGCGCAACTACGCCGCCCAGCGCGAGCACGCCGCCGGCGAGGGCAAGCCGTTCGACGTCGACCTCACCAAGGAGACGCTGGCCAAGGTCCTCGACGGGGAGCTGTACTGGGATCAGCACGTCCACCGCGCCGACGACATGGTCACCGCGATCCGGCTGGCCGACGAGTTCGGCTACAAACTGGTGATCAACCACGGCACCGAAGGGCACCTGATCGCGGATCTGCTCGCCGAGCGGGACGTGCCGGTGATCCTCGGGCCGCTGTTCACCACCAAGTCCAAAGTGGAACTGCGCAACCGCACGCTGCGCGCGCCCGGCATCCTCGCCAGGGCGGGCGTGCGGATCGCGATCACCACGGACCATCCGGTCGTGCCGATCAACTTCCTGGTGTACCAGGCCGCGCTGTCGGTGAAGGACGGCCTCGACCCCGAGACCGCGCTGAAGGCGCTGACCGTCAACCCGGCCGCGATGCTGGACCTCGACGACCAGGTCGGCTCGCTGAAGCCGGGCCTCGACGCCGACGTGGTCATCTGGTCGGGCGACCCGCTGGACGTGATGAACCGGGCGATGCGCGTGTTCGTGCGCGGCCGCGAGGTCTACCACTTCGACGAGGAGACCGGGGTCGGCGTCACCGAAGACCGCCGGTACCGCGAGGCCTGACCGTCCGGCTCGTGAGTGGCAAGGACGGTTCTAACCGTCCTTGCCACTCACGAGGACGTCAGCCGACCGAGATCCAGCTTCACCGGGAACGGTTCGACGGTCTTGAATTCGCCGGTCATGGCCGGAGCGTCCTGGTAGCCGAGTTCGCCCGCCTGGTGGCAGGCGACGAGTGAGACCGGTTCGCCGAGGTCGACGATCCAGTAGTGCGGAATCCCCGCGTCGGCGTACTCGCCGTGTTTTGTCACGTAGTCGGTGCGTTTCGAGCCAGGTGACACGATCTCGACCACCACGACGACGTCGTCCGCGTGGTACATCGTGTCTTCTTCGTCGATCCGTTCTCCCGCCTCGCGAAGGGCGATGATCAGATCCGGCCGCCTGGCGAAACCCGGCTCGCCGGGCGGAACCAGCCCCAGATCGACGTCGATGTCCTGGACGAACTCGAGGTGATCGGGCAGCTGCGATTCCAGTTGCCTTGCCAAGGCGTACAGCGCCTTGTTGTGTCTCCTCTTGGGACTCGGCGACATGACGAGGCGGCCTTCCACGAGCTCGGTGAATCCGGAATCGGGCTCACCGAGCGCCGCGTATTCCGCGACCGACAGCAGGTGATCCGGGATGGCCAACCCTGGTTCACCGTGCGACCCGGTCGTGGAATAGGGAAGGGCTGTCACAGCGTCTCCTCACGTCATCCACAGTGTCTCACGGCCACAGGTTGACCATCGGTGATCGTATCAGCGCGGAGCGTCAGCCTTTCCGCAGTTCCCGCGCGATCACCATGCGCTGGATCTGGTTCGTGCCCTCGAAGATCTGCGGCACCTTCGCCTCCCGCATGTACCGCTCCACCGGGAAGTCCTTCGTGTATCCGGCGCCGCCGAGGACCTGCACGGCGTCGGTGGTCACCTTCATCGCGCCGTCGGTCGCGACGAGCTTCGCGATGGACGCCTGCCGCTGGAACGGCAGCCCGCGGTCACGGCGCCGGGCCGCGTCGAGGTACATCGCCCGCGACGTCTCGACGGTCGCGGCCATGTCGGCCAGCAGGAACTCCAGGCCCTGGAACTCGATGATCGGCCGTCCGAACTGCGTGCGGCCCTTCGCGTATTCGAGCGCCTCGTCCAGCGCGGCCTGCGCGAGCCCGACGGCGCAGGCGGCGATGCCCAGCCGCCCGGAGCTGAGCGACGACAGCGCGATCTTCAGCCCCTGGCCCTCTTCGCCGATCCGCCGGTCGGCGTCGACGGCGGCGTCCTCGAACATCAGTTGTGCCGTGGTCGACCCGGTGAGGCCCATCTTCCGCTCGGGCGGCGCGGCCGAGAGGCCCGGCGTCGCCGCGTCGACGAGCAGGCAGGAGATGCCCTGCCCGCCGTCGTCGCTGGTGCGCACCATCGTCGTGTAGAAGTCGGCCTCACCCGCATGGGTGATCCACGCCTTCGTGCCGTTCACGACGTACCGGTCGCCGTCGAGCCGCGCGCGGGTGGACAACGCGGCCGCGTCGGAGCCGGCGTGGGTCTCCGAGAGCGCGTACGCGCCCAGCAGGCCGCCTTCGAGCATGGCGGGCAGCCAGCGGTCGCGCTGCTCGTCGGTGCCGTGGTGCGCCAGCGCGAAGCAGGACATCGTGTGCACGGAAAGCCCGACGCCCACCGACATCCACGCCGCGGCGATCTCCTCCAGGACCTGGAGGTACACCTCGTACGGCAGTTCGCCGCCGCCCCAGCGCTCCGCGTACGGCAGGCCGAGGAGCCCGGCCTGCCCGAGCAGCCGGAACTGCTCGCGCGGGAAATGCGCGGTCTCTTCGTACTTGCTCGCGATCGGGGCGAGTTCCTCGCGCGCGATCTCCTTGGCCAGGTCGATCAGATCCTTGGCCTCGGTGCTGGGCAGCAGACGGTCCGCCGGCATGGCTCCTCCGAGCTGAACGGTACTAAAAACAGTACTGTGGGCTGATTCAGAGTACAGTAGACGGCGCTGGGGGTACACCGTCCGCGTAGGGGATAGTGATCCGATGACCTCGCGCCGCCAGCCCACCGCGCGTCAGAGAGCACTGCTCTCGGAGCTTGAAGCGCTCTTCCTTGCCGAAGGGTTCTCCCAGTTCACGCTGGACGACCTGGCCGCGAGGCTCCGCTGCTCGAAGTCGACCCTCTACGCGCTCGCCCCCAGCAAGGAGCAGCTCGCGGTCAAGGTCGTCACCCACTTTTTCAAGGGGGCCGCCGAGCTGCTGGAGGAGCGGATCGCCGGGATTGACGACGCCCGCAAGATCCTCGGCGAGTATCTCGCCGGGATCTCCGAATACCTGAATCGCGCCTCGGCCGCTTTCATGACCGACATCGCCGAATTCGCGCCGGCGCGGGACGCGTATCAGCTCAACAGCCGCGCCGCGGCCGCCCGGATCCGGTCGTTCATCGATCGCGGCGTCACCGACGGTGTTTTCCGTGAGGTGCACGCGCGGCTGATCGCGGAAATGGCGGGACTGATCATCGAGGGAATCCAGACCGGCGTGATCGGGCAGCGCACCGGGGTGACCGACGCCGAAGCGTTCACCGCCTTGTCCGAACTTCTCCTTGGCGGGATAGCGACAAAAAATGTCCTGAACTGACAATTCTGGTGGTGGAACCACCGCCTCGGCTAGCATCGCGCCCGTGATCGTGGTGGGTGGAGAGGCGCTGGTCGACCTCGTTCCTGGTGAACCGTTGGATTCCACTGTGGACGGTGGGTTGCGCGCGCTGCTGCCCCGGATGGGTGGTGGTCCCTACAACGTCGCGCTCGCCGCCGGGCGGCTCGGCGTCCCGACGGGCTTCCTCTCGCGCGTCTCGAACGACCGCTTCGGTGTCGCGCTGGTGGACCGGCTGCACGCCTCCGGTGTCGGCACCGCGTTGCTGCAGCGGGGAAACGAGCCGACGACACTCGCCGTGGTCGCGCTCGACGACAAGGGTTCCGCCCAGTACACCTTCTACACCGAGGGCACCGCGGACCGGCTCGTCGCCGACCCCGGCCCGCTCCCTGAAAATGTGACGGCGCTCTCCCTTGGCACCCTCGGCATGGTCCTGGAGCCGGGTGCGAGCACATACGAAACGCTGTTGCGCCGCGAATCCGCGCGCGGGGTGCTGACCGTGCTCGATCCGAACATCCGTGCGGCGCTGATCGACGATCCGGCGGCCTACCGGGCGCGGTTCGAGTCCTGGCTGCCGCATGTCCGCCTGCTCAAGATCTCCGACGACGACACGGAATGGCTCGCCGAAGGCGCCGACCCGGTCGACGCGGCAAAGGTCTGGACCTCTTGCGGAGTCGATGCCGTCGTGCTCACCCGCGGCGCGCGGGGGTTGTCCGTCATCACACGAGCGGGCGAAATCGCGCAGGTCCCGTCACGCCGGGTCGACGTCGTCGACACGATCGGCGCCGGTGACACCGTGCAAGGCGCCCTGCTGGCGTGGCTGTACTCGCACGGGGTGCGTGACGTGTCCACTCTCGACGCCGACGGCTGGTGTGCGGCGCTCGAATTCGCGGCGAAAGCGGCGTCGATCACCGTCTCGCGGAGCGGGGCGGAACCGCCGACGGCCGAAGATATGGCTTCCGCTGTGTGAACCTGGTCCCAAAGGGGCTGTTGTGAGCAACTCACCCGCTGCGCGTTGACCCCATTCTCGACTAGCGTAGAGGGGAATTCATACCCCAGCGGGGCGGTGTGCAGCGAGGCCGTGGGTCACGCGCGTGAAAGAGGGCGTACCTGTGGAACCTACAGGCGCCGCCGGCCCGTGCTGAACGTGAGAGGGACTTACATGTCCGACGCGACGACGGCCGCGGGGCAGTCCGGCGAGACCGCGACGCTGCGCCTGCCCAACGGCGAGCACGAGTTCAAGGTGATCCACCCGGTC
The DNA here is from genome assembly GCF_042723975.1 of Amycolatopsis sp. NPDC058340. Lineage (NCBI taxonomy): Bacteria > Bacillati > Actinomycetota > Actinomycetes > Pseudonocardiales > Pseudonocardiaceae > Amycolatopsis > Amycolatopsis sp. NPDC058340. The sequence continues at coordinate 52,661 of NZ_JBHXIB010000049.1, forward strand.
GAGGGCGCGCCTGGCATCGAGCTGGGGAAGCTGCTGGCGACCACCGGGTACATCACCCACGACCCGGGGTTCGTGAACACGGGCGCCGCGTCCTCGGCCATCACCTACATCGACGGTGACGCCGGCATCCTGCGCTACCGCGGGTACCCGATCGAGCAGCTGGCCGAGAAGTCGACCTTCATCGAGGTCTCGTACCTGCTCATCTACGGCGAGCTGCCCACCCAGACGCAGCTGTCGGAGTTCACCGAGAAGATCCAGCGCCACACCCTGCTGCACGAAGACCTGAAGGCCTTCTTCAGCGGCTTCCCGCGCGACGCGCACCCGATGCCGGTGCTGTCCAGCGCCGTATCCGCGCTGTCGACCTTCTACCAGGACTCGCTCAACCCGTTCGACGAACCGAACGTCGAGCTGTCCACCATCCGCCTGCTGGCCAAGGTCCCGACCCTGGCCGCGTACGCGTACAAGAAGTCCGTCGGCCAGCCGCTGCTGTACCCGGACAACTCGCTCGGCCTGGTCGAGAACTTCCTGCGGATGACCTTCGGCTTCCCGGCCGAGCCCTACGAGGTCGACCCGGACGTCGCCAAGGCGCTCGACCTGCTGTTCATCCTGCACGCCGACCACGAGCAGAACTGCTCCACCTCGACCGTGCGCCTCGTCGGCTCCTCCGAGGCGAACCTGTTCGCCTCGATCTCGGCCGGTATCAACGCCCTGTTCGGCCCGCTGCACGGTGGCGCCAACAGCGCGGTCCTGGACATGCTCGAGGGCATCCAGGCCGAGGGCGGCGACGTCGCGAACTTCGTCACCCGCGTGAAGAACAAGGAAAAGGGTGTCCGCCTGATGGGCTTCGGGCACCGGGTCTACAAGAACTACGACCCGCGCGCGAAGATCATCAAGAACACCGCGGACGAGATCCTCTCCAAGCTCAAGGGCGGCGACCAGCTGCTCGACATCGCGAAGAAGCTGGAAGAGACCGCGCTCTCGGACGACTACTTCATCGAGCGGAAGCTGTACCCGAACGTCGACTTCTACACCGGCCTGATCTACCGGGCGCTCGGCTTCCCGACGAAGTACTTCACGGTGCTGTTCGCGCTCGGCCGTCTCCCGGGCTGGATCGCGCACTGGCGCGAGATGATCCAGGACCCGGCCACCAAGATCGGCCGCCCGCGGCAGATCTACACCGGCTACGCGTCGCGGGACTACGCGCCCATCTCGGAGCGCTGAGCCCCTCCGCAAGTGCGATGAAGGACGCTTTCACGGCGAAGTTCGCCATGAAAGCGTCCTTCATCGCATCCGGGCATGCAGGGGGAGGCGAGGGCGCTTAGGGTTTCTGGAGTGACCAGAGAAGCCCCGGTGGTGCTGTGGTTCCGCCGCGACCTCCGGCTCGGCGACCACGCCGCCCTCCTGGAGGCCTCGAAGCACAGCAAGCACGTCCTCGCGCTGTACGTCCTCGACGACGCGCTCCTCAAACCCTCCGGCGCGCCGCGGGTCGCGTTCCTGCACGGCTGCCTGAAGGCACTGGACGACCAGCTCGGCGGACGGCTGATGCTGGTCAAGGGCGACCCGGTCAAGGAGGTCGTCAAAGCCGCGCGCGAGGTCGGCGCCGCGACCGTGCACGTCAGCTCCGACACCGGCCCATACGGCCGCCGCCGCGACGACGAGGTCAAGAAGGCGTTGGCGGAACACGACATCGCCTGGGCCGAAACGGGTTCCTCGTATGCGATCACCCCCGGCCGCATCACGAAGCCTGACGGCGACCCGTATCGCGTGTTCACCCCGTTCCACCGTGCGTGGGTGCGTCACGGCTGGCCGCGCCCCGCCGACACCGGAGCGTCCATTGTGGACTTCGTGGATCCGCCGCGTTCGGTCAAGCTCCCGAAATCCCCTTCGCTCGAAGGGATGGAGCTGCCGGAGCCTGGTGAGCAGGCGGCGTTGAAGCGCTGGCACGAGTTCCTGGACGACGGCCTCGAAACCTACGACGAGGACCGCGACCGTCCCGATCGCCCCGGTACGACAAGGCTTTCGCCGTATCTGCGGTGGGGTTGCGTCCATCCGCGCACCCTGCTGGCCGACCTGGCCGGGAACGAGGGCTCCGGCGCCAAGGCGCTGCGGGGAGAGTTCGCCTGGCGCGAGTTCCACGCCGACGTTTTGTGGCATCGCCCCGAAACGGCGCGGAAGAACTACGATTCCCGGTTCGACGCCATGGAATACGAGAGCGATGAAGAGGCTTTCCGGCGGTGGTGCGAGGGACGCACCGGGTTCCCGGTCGTCGACGCCGGGATGCGCCAGCTGCTCGCCGAGGGCTGGATGCACAACCGCGTCCGGATGATCGTGGCGAGTTTCCTGGTCAAGGATCTGCATCTGCCGTGGTGGCTCGGCGCGCGGCATTTCATGCGGCATCTGGTCGACGGCGATCTCGCGTCGAACCAGCTGAACTGGCAGTGGGTCGCGGGCAGCGGCACCGACGCCGCGCCGTACTTCCGGATCTTCAACCCGACCACGCAGGGAGAGAAGTTCGACCCCGCCGGTGACTACGTCCGCCGCTATGTCCCCGAACTCCGGTCTGTGCAAGGCAAGGCCGTGCACAGACCGGAGGACGTCGAGGGCTATCCGGCGCCCATGGTCGACCACGCCCACGAACGCCAAGTGGCCCTCGAACGCTATGGCGCCATCAAAGGTAGCTGAACGCGCGTGAAGGCCCCCTTCCCTCGGCTGAGCAGAGGGA
>NZ_JBHXIB010000050.1:0-54712 GCF_042723975.1 Amycolatopsis sp. NPDC058340
GCCGACCGACCGGCCGCTCACCTAGACCGCTTTAGCGCGTGAAGTCCCCCTTCCCGCGGCTCAGCCGAGGGAAGGGGGCCTTCACGCGCGACAGAACTCAGCCGAAGCGGCCCGAGATGTAGTCCTCGGTCGCCTTCTCGTCCGGGTTCGAGAAGATCTTCTCGGTGTCGTTCAGCTCCACCAGGCGCCCCGGCTGGCCGACGCCGGCCAGGTTGAAGAACGCGGTCTGGTCCGAGACGCGCGCCGCCTGCTGCATGTTGTGGGTCACGATGACGATCGTGTACTCCTTCTTGAGCTCACCGATCAGGTCCTCGATGGCCAGCGTCGAGATCGGGTCGAGCGCGGAGCACGGCTCGTCCATCAGCAGCACGTCGGGCCGCACGGCGATCGCCCGCGCGATGCAGAGCCGCTGCTGCTGACCACCGGAGAGGCCGCCGCCCGGTTTGTTCAGCCGGTCCTTGACCTCGTTCCACAGGTTCGCGCCGCGCAGGGCACGCTCGGCGACGTCGTCGAGCTCCTTCTTGCCCTTGGTGCCGCCGAGCCGCAGGCCCGCCACGACGTTGTCGCGGATGGACATCGTCGGGAACGGGTTGGGGCGCTGGAACACCATGCCGATCGTGCGGCGGACCTGCACCGGGTCGATCCCGGCGCCGTAGATGTCCTCGCCGTCGAGCAGCACCTCACCCTCGACGCGGGCGCCGGGGATGACCTCGTGCATCCGGTTCAGCGTGCGCAGCACCGTCGACTTGCCGCAGCCCGACGGGCCGATGAACGCGGTGACGTTCCGCGGCGGCACCGAGAGGGTGACGCCGTCCACGGCGTGGAATTTGCCGTAGTAGATGTCCACGTCTTTGACGTCGATTCGTTTGGCCATCTCAAACAGCTCACTTCTTCTTCGGGGCGACAAGACGGGCAAAGAGCATGGCGAGGAGGTTCACGATCGCGATGATCAGTACCAGGGTGAGCGCCGCTCCCCAGATCCTGTCGAACGCGACGGTACCTTCGTCGAACGGGTTGCTGACCCGTTCGTTGTTCATCAGAAGCGGCAGTGCGGCCTGTTCGCCACCGAAGATGTCCCAGTTCACGTAGGCGGAGTACCCCACGAGGACCAGCAGCGGCGCGGTCTCGCCCATGACCCGGGCGAGCGCCATCATGATGCCGCCGATGATGCCGGACAGCGCGGTCGGCAGGACGATCTTCATGATCGTCTTCCACTTCGGCACGCCGAGCGCGTAGGAGGCCTCGCGCAGGTCGTCCGGGACGATCCGCAGCATCTCCTCCGAGGAGCGCACGACCACCGGGATCATCAGCAGCACCAGGGCCAGCGACACGGCGAAACCGCTGCGCGGCAGGCCGAACGTGGTGATCCACAGCGCGTAGATGAACAGCGCCGCGACGATCGAGGGGACACCGGAGAGGATGTCCACCATGAAGGTCGTGATCTTCGCGAGTTTGCCGCGGCCGTATTCGACCAGGTAGATCGCGACCAGCATGCCGATCGGGACCGCGATGATCGCGCAGACCAGGCCCTGCAGCACCGAACCGATGACCGCGTGCAGCACGCCGCCGCCGACCTCGTCCGACAGCACGGAGCCGAAGTCCTCGGTCCACCAGTTGCTGTAGGGGATCCGTTTGACACCGTTGATGACCACCGTGGCGAGCAGCCACACCAGCGGTACGACGGCGATCAGGAACGACAGCCAGATCAACGTCGTGGCGAAGCCGTTCTTGACCTTCCTGGCCAGGCTGACCTGCTGGAAGGCGGGGGTGGTGGCGGGGGTCTTCTCGAGCGTGGTGGACATGCTCAGTCCCCCTTCTTGGCGATGACGGATCGCGCGATGAAGTTGACGACGAGCGTCAGCAGGAACAGCACGAGACCCGCCGCGATGTACGCGCCCGCCGAGATCTCGTTGTTGAGTTCCGCGTAGTCCGCCGCGATCTTCGACGCGAACGTGGCGCCGCCGTCGAAGAGGCTCCAGGTGAACTCGCGGCCGACCGCGCCGGTCAGGATGATCGCGAGCGCGATCGTCTCGCCGAGCGCGCGCCCGAGGCCGAGCATCGAAGCGCCGATGTAACCCGCCTTGCCGAACGGGAGCACCGTGGTGCGGATGACCTCCCAGCGGGTGGCGCCCAGCGCCAGCGCGCCTTCGATATGCGGGGTCGGGGTCCGCTCGAACACCTCACGGGACAGCGAGGTGATGATCGGCAGGATCATCACGGCGAGCACGATGCCCGCGGTGAAGATGGTGCCCCGAAGATCCGGCGAGACGTTGCCGGCCGCGAAGAGCGGGATCCACGAGAAGGTGTCGTTGACCCACTGTGAGAAGGGCTCGATCGCCGGCGCGAAGACCATCAGGCCCCACAGGCCGTAGATGATCGAGGGAACCGCGGCGAGCAGGTCGATCACGTACGCGAAGGGCCGTGCCAGCCGCTTCGGCGCGTACTGCGTGAGGAAGAGGGCGATCCCGAGCGAGATCGGCATCGCGATGATCAGTGCCAGCAGGGACGAGTACACCGTGACCAGCAGCAGACCCATGATGCCGAAGCGCATGTCGTCCGGGGTGGTCTGCCACACCTGGCTGGTCAGGAAGTTCACGTTGTCGGCCTGGAGCGCCGGGATGGCCTGCACCAGCAGGAACAACCCGATCAGGCCGATCAGCGAGACGACGAAGACGCCGGCTCCGGTGGTCAGGATCTGGAAGATGCGGTCACCGGGTCGCACCGTCCTGGAATTGGGGCTCGCGAGGCGCACCGAGGACTGCTCGGGCGGTGACGCGGCAGATTGCTCCGAAATCGGGTCCTCCGTGAAGGTCTCGCGGACGCCAGAACGCCCACCGGGGTCGCCGGTGGGCGTTCTGGGCGAAGACGAATCGCTCATCGACTACTTCTGTCCAGCCTGTCTTTACCGATCAAACCGGAAGGGTCAGGCGATGGCCTTGACGGCGGTCAGGACCTTGTCCTGCAGGCTCTGCGGGATCGGCACGTAGCCCTTCTCCGACAGCGGCTTCTGACCGTCGGTGGCGGCGACGTTCAGGAACGCCTTGACGGCCTTGCCGACCTCGGCGTCCGCGTACTTGGAGCAGACGATCTCGTAGGTGGTGAGGATGACCGGGTAGGCGCCGGGCACGTTGCTGCCGTAGATCGCGTCCAGGTCGAGGGCCAGGTCGTTCGAGCCCTCCTTCTTGAACTTCGCCGCGTCGAGGGCCTTGGCGACGTTCGCCGCGCTGAGCTCGACACCGCCGGAGCCGCTGTCGATGAGGGCGGTGCTGATGCCGTCCTTCGCGAACGCGGACTCGACGTAGGTGATGGCACCGTCGGCCGACTTCACGGCGTTGGCGACACCGTTGGACTTCTCCGCGCCGTTGCCGACACCGCCGTTGAACTTCTTGCCGTCACCCTGGGTCCAGGCGCCCTTGGACGCGACCTTCAGGTACTTCTGGAAGTTGTCGGTGGTGCCCGACTCGTCGGTACGCGAGATGACCTGGATGGCCTTGTCCGGCAGGTTCAGGCTCTCGTTGCCCTTGACCGCCTTGATGGCCGGGTCGTTCCACTTGGTGATGCCACCGTTGAAGATCTTGGCGGTGACCTCGGGGGTCAGGGTCAGCTTGTCGACCCCGGAAAGCTTGTAGGCGACCGCGACCGGGCCGACGACGAGCGGGAGGTTCCACGCGTCGGAGGCGCACCGGGCCTTGGCCTTCTCGGCCTCTTCGTCCTTGAGCGGCGAGTCCGAACCGGCGAAGTCGACCTGGTTCGCGTTGAACTGCTTGATGCCGGCGCCCGAACCGCTGGGGTTGTAGTTCACCTTCTGGCCGGAGCACTTGGCGGCGTAAGCCTGCACGAAGATGTCGATCGCGTTCTTCTGCGCGGACGAGCCCTCGGCCGAAAGCGGGCTCTTGCCGCCGCATTCGACGTTGGCCGCACCACTCGGAGCGGCGGCGGCACCCGTGCTGCCGGGCTTGGTCGCCGCCGGGTCGGATCCACAGGCGCCGAGCACGAGGGCGGCGGTGGCCACGATGCCGATCGCGCCCGCGGGCCGCATGATCTTCACTGCATTTCCTCCACTGGGAGACTTTCGCCGGATCGGTGGAACGGGAGCGTTCCTTCCGGACCCGGACATTAAGCACCGACAGTGGACAGGCGGCCGTCTAAGGGTGAACGACAGGTGAACAAGGCGGCCGATGTGAGCAGCGCGACTACTCCGAAAGTGGCCCGTGTCCCAGCCGTGACCTGCGTGTCTGCTCTCCGTGACCGGTCAAGTGCCGCACGTGTGAATGCCGTTACCGAGCGTATTGGACGTCTACCTCGTATCGGGTGAAGCCGAGCTTCGAATACACGGCGAGTGCCGGCGCGTTGTCGCCTTCGACGTACAAGATCACTTGCCCCAGCCCGCGATCACGGAGATACCGCAGTCCGGCGAGCGTGAGGGCCTTTCCGAGGCCGCCGCCCTGCGCGTCCGGGTCGATGCCGACGACGTAGACCTCGCCGGCGGGTTCGCCGCCGAAGCGACCGGGGACCGCGTCGTGGACCTTCGTCCAGTGGAAGCCGATGACCTTCCCGTCCTCTTCCGCGAGGAAGAAGCCTTCGGGGTCGAACCAGGCGTCCTGCTCGGTCGCCCTGACCTCGTCGGCGGTCAGCGCGCCCTGCTCGGGGTGCCAGTCGAAGGCGCGGGCGTTGACCCGCACCATCGCCTCCTCGTCCTGGCCGGGGACGAACGTGCGCAGCGTGACACCTTCGCGCGTCACGGGTTCCGGCCAGTCGGCCGTCTCGACGTCCGCGTGGAGGATCAGGAGTTCACGAGCGCGCTCGAACCCTTCGGTCCCGGCGAGGTGGACGGCCGCGGGGTGGTCCCCGTGCGCCCAGACGCGCAGCGGCTTCCCGGCGGTCTCTTCGACGAGCGCCCTGGTGAGCGCCCTGCCGTGGCCGGAGCGGCGGTGCGCGGGATGGACGAACAGTTCGGCGACCTGGTTGCCGTGTGAGTCACCCGCGGTGTCCAGATGCGCGTACGCGACCAACGCGCCGTCGACACGGCCGAGGAGGTGCCTCCCGCCGTCGAACCCGGAGTCCTCCGGGCGGCCGTCGGCCTCGCGCACGGCGAGGAGGAAGTCGTGGATCTCTTCCGTTTCCGGTTCACCGGTCCACACCAGATCAAGCATGAAATCGACCCTACCCGGGAACCCGGGTCCCGCCTGGACGTCTTGTCAGACAGGAAAGGGGGACTCAGTGCGAAGAAAGCTCGCTCGGCTCGTAGACGCTCGCGTCCGGGGCGACGGCCTGCTTCTGCGTCCCCTTCGAGGGCCGCTCGAACTTGTAACCGACGTTGCGCACGGTGCCGATCATCTGCTCGTGCTCCGGCCCCAGCTTCGCGCGCAGGCGCCGGACGTGGACGTCGACCGTGCGCGTACCGCCGAAGAAGTCGTAGCCCCAGACCTCCTGCAGCAGCTGGGCACGGGTGAACACCCGGCCGGCGTGCTGCGCGAGGTACTTGAGGAGTTCGAACTCCTTGTACGTGAGTTCGAGAGTGCGCTTGCGCAGCTTCGCGGTGTACGTCGCTTCGTCGATGACGAGGTCCCCGACGCGGAGTTCGGCGTCCACCTGGGAGGCGCTGCCGTCGCGAGTGGTGACCAGCCGCAGCCGGGCGTCGACCTCGGCGGGACCGGCCGTCGGAAGGAGGATGTCGTCGGTGCGCCATTCCGCGCTGACCGCGACCAGCCCGCCTTCGCCGACGACGGCGATGACCGGCGTGGAGGTCTCGTCCTCACCGGCGCCCTTGAGCAGGCGGCAGAGGCTCTTCGCGGAGGCGAGATCGGTGCGGGCGTCGAGGACGATGACGTCGCGGTGGCCGGCGTCGAGCAGCGCGGTCACTTCCGGAGCACGGACGCGTACGGTGTGGGGCAGCAGATCCAGGGCGGGCAACACCGTGGTGGCATCTGCTTCCGCGGTCAGTACCAGAAGGTCCAGGCTCATCGCCGCACCGCCTTCAGATCGTGGTCGCCTCGAACGTGGCGACCGCCGGTGCTTAGTGAGAATAGCGGGTGAACAGCCGAGGACCTACCCCGTGCTGGATCGATCACACCTGGCCAAAGAGGTTGACGAAGGAGATTCGACGTAATGGTGAGCAGGCCCGTGGCGCAGGACGACCGACCCTCTCCCGGGCGGTCCGCCAAGCGAGGAAAGCGCCGCGGCCGGGGCTGGCTCATCGCCCTCGCGGTACTGGTGGTGCTGCTGGTCGGAGCCGATTTCGGCGCGGCGGCGTTCGCGGAGCACACCATCTCCCAGAAGGCCCGCGAACAGCTGAATCTCGCCAACGATCCGGCGGTCACGGTGCACGGTTTCCCGTTCCTGACCCAAGCCCTTTCCGGTGACTACAGTCACATCACCATCAACGCGCAGGGCGTCGCCGTTCCGCCGAAGCTGCGTGACGTGGACTTCAACGCGGACATGAGCGACGTCACGGCGCCGCTCTCGGACCTGACGTCCGGCAACACGAAGTCGATCGTCATCGGCACGCTCAAGGGCGAGGTGACGATCAAGGCCGCGGACATCGCGCGGCAGGCGCCGCTGGACAAGATCGAGAACCTCAGGATCGAGCCGGTCACCGAGGACTACGTCCGCAACGGCGACAGCGGCCAGGGCGAGACGAAGCCGACGGCGACCAACGAGAACGGCGAGCCGGTGGACACCGCCAGCGCCGGGATCCGGGTTTCGGGCAACGTCCAGATCGCCGGGCAGAAGGTGGAGATCTTCTGCTTCGCGATGATCGAACTGGACGGGCAGAAGATCCGCCTCGAGCCGAAGCGGCTGCAGTTCGGGAATGACAAGGAGACCACCGTCGTTCCCCAGGCAGTGCAGGACGCGCTGCTGCCGAACTTCAACGCGACCATCGACACCGGCGCGATGCCGTTCTCGGTGACCCCGACGTCGGTACGCGTGAACAGCGGCTCGGTGACCATCAAGGGTGAAGGCAAGAACGTCGCCTTCAGCGGAGCGAAGCCTCAGGGGTGACTTGCGGATGACCGGAGTGTGGGTGCTGCTGGGCGTCTTGGTGCTCGGCGGGGCGGCGGGCGCGCTTTTGCAAGCGCGCAACGGTCGCATCCGCGCGGCCAAGTCGACCAAGCCCGGCGCGCCCACACTGCCCGGCCGTGTCTCGGCCGCCCTCGCGCCCGAAGGCGTCACCCTGATCCAGATCTCCACGACATTCTGCGCGCCGTGCCGCCACACCCGCGCGATCCTCTCGGCGCTCGCCGACAAGACCGACGGCCTCACGCACGTCGATCTGGACGTCACCGAAACCCCCGAAGTCGCACAGGCACTTTCGATATTGCGGACTCCGACGACGCTGGCCTTGACGCCGGACGGCCGGGAGGTTTTCCGGGTCGGCGGCGTTCCCCGAGGTCAGGAGCTTCTCGAAGCCCTGAAGCCCCATCTGGCGAACGCCTGATCCCGAATTTTGGGAAGCGTCCCAAGGTGTGAACACGGTTCCCAACCTGAGGGAGCTCTGCGTACCCTCGTGCCCGTGAACAGGCTGCCCCGAACCTTGCTGACCCAGCGCCGCGCAGTGGATCTGTGCCGCGTTCGCAGCAGCCTGTGTCCGGCTCGCTGAACGCGCCCTGAAGCCTGCGCGTGCCCGTCCGGCACGCACCTTTCCCTCTCGTTCGCAGGAGGAACCATGTCCGCAGGACCGGCCGTCGACCCCCGTGGTCCGCGTTTCGCCGCCATCCTGACGACGATCGTGCTCGCGGTCGTGCTCATCACCCAGTGGTGGCCACTGCTCGCGGCGCAGGCGGTGGTGTTCGCGATCGGTGCCTTCATCGGACTGAAGCCGGCGCCGTACTCCCTGATCTATCGCTACCTCGTCGCGCCGCGGCTCGGCCCGACGACCGAACGCGAGGACGCCGCCCCGCTGCGGTTCGCGCAGGCCGTCGGGTTCGTGTTCGCCGTGGCGGGCACCGTCGGTTTCGCCGCCGGCCTGACCGCGCTCGGTTTCGTCGCCACGGCGTTCGCGCTGTTCGCGGCCTTCCTCAACGCGGCGTTCAACTTCTGTCTCGGTTGCGAGATGTACCTGCTCATCAAGCGTTTCAGCCCCAGCCCTCGCGCGTCCTAACCCAGAAAGAGAGTCAGCTCCATGAGCCGTGAAGACGTCCTGGTCACCACCCAGTGGGCCGAGGAGAACCTGGACACCCCGGGTGTCGTGTTCATCGAGGTCGACGAGGACACGACCGCGTACGACAACGGACACATCCGCGGGGCGGTGAAGTTCGACTGGCGCAAGGACCTGCAGGACGGGGTCCGCCGCGACTTCGTCAACAAGGAGGGCTTCGAGAAGCTCCTGTCCGAGAAGGGCATCTCGAACGACGACCGCGTGATCCTCTACGGCGGCAACAACAACTGGTTCGCCGCGTACGCGTACTGGTACTTCAAGCTCTACGGCCACGAGAAGGTGCAGCTGCTCGACGGCGGCCGCAAGAAGTGGGAGCTCGACGGCCGCGAGCTGAACGCGGACGAGGTCAAACGCGAGGCCACCACGTACCAGGCCAAGGAGCAGGACCTCTCGATCCGCGCGTTCCGCGACGAGGTCGTCGCCGAGATCGGCAAGAGCAACTACGTCGACGTGCGCTCGCCCGACGAGTTCTCCGGCAAGCTGCTCGCCCCGGCGCACCTGCCGCAGGAGCAGTCTCAGGTCCCGGGCCACATCCCCGGCGCGCTGAACGTCCCGTGGGCGAAGGTCGCCAACGAAGACGGCACCTTCAAGACCGAGGAAGAGATCAAGGAGCTGTACTCCGACGAGGGCCTCGACGAGTCGAAGGCCACGATCGCGTACTGCCGGATCGGTGAGCGTTCGTCCATCGCGTGGTTCGCGCTGCACGAGCTCCTCGGCTACGACCAGGTGAAGAACTACGACGGTTCATGGACGGAATACGGCTCGCTCGTCGGCGTGCCGGTCGAGTTGGGAGCTAAGTGATGGCAAGCAACGACACTGACAGCTGCGGCGCGCCGGTCCAGGAGGCCACGCCCGCCGATTACGACACCCGCGGCCAGGTCGTCCTGGCAGGCAAGGTGACCGGCTCGGAGGGCCCCGTCGGCGGCGCCTTCGTGCGGTTGCTGGACGGTGGCGGTGACTTCACCGGCGAGGTGGTCTCGTCGGCCGACGGCGACTTCCGCTTCTACGCGGCCCCCGGTGACTGGACGGTGCGCGCGCTGCACCGCTCCGGCAACGGCGAGGCCTCCGTCACCGCGCAGGGACCCGGCGTGCACCAGCTCGCCATCTCGGTCGCCTAAGACGTTCGCGCGTGAAGGCCCCCTTCCCTCGGCTCAGCCGAGGGAAGGGGGCCTTCACGTACTTGTGGGCACTGCCACGCGACCTCGGCAGGCCTGTCGGGGCAGGTAGCGACTAAGGTGCGTGTCGTGGAGATCCTGTTTACGACCCTGCTGGTGCTCGCCGGCGTCGCGATCACCTGGTTCGCCGTGTACGTCGTCTACCGGCTTTACGCGGACCAGCGCTGACCCATGACGGCTAGTGGCGACGAGGCCATCCAGGCCGCGGAAAAGCGCGCGGAAACCACGCGCGACCGGAACCTTCCGCAGTTCGACGACATGCCCATCCCGGGCGACACGGCGAACCTGCGCGAGGGCCCGAACCTCAACGACGCCTGCCTGGCGCTGCTGCCGCTCGTCGGCGTGTGGCGCGGCGAGGGCGAGGTCGATTACCCGACCATCGAGGGCCCGTACCGGTTCGGCATGCAGCTGACCATCGCGCACGACGGCCGCCCGTTCCTCACGCACGAGGCACGTGCCTGGCTGCTCGACGAGGACGGCAAGGTCATCCGTCCCGCCGCGCGGGAATCCGGGTTCTGGCGTCCGCAGGCCGACGACACGATCGAGCTGCTGCTGACCCACAACACCGGCATCGTGGAGCTCTTCTACGGCAAGCCGCGCGGCAAGGCCTCGGTCCCGGCCTGGGAGCTGGGCACCGACGCCGTCGTCCGCACGTCGACGGCCAAGGACGTCACGGCCTCGCAGCGGCTCTACGGCATCGTCAACGGCGAACTCGGCTACGTCGAGGAGCGCGCCATGATGGGCCAGGAACTGCAGCCGCACACGTCGGCGCTGCTGCGTCGCGTGGTGGGCTGACCGCTTTCCCATGCGGTGGCGTGCCTACGGCGAGCACGCCGCCCTGCTCGACTGCGCTTCCCTCACCGAAACGATCGCGGCGCACGCGACGGTTTCGGCCGCGCGCCCGGACGGCATCACCGAACTCGTTCCCGGCGCCCGCAGCCTGCTCGTGGTGGAAACCCCCGGCTCCGGCGCGCTCGCGGCCGTCCGTGAGCTGCTGGCGGACGCCGACCTCGAACATCCGCCGGAAGGCGAATCCCGCGAGATCACCCTCGACGTGACCTACGACGGCGAGGATCTCGACCTCGTCGCACGCGACGCCGGAGTGTCCACAGAGGACGTCGTCCGGCTGCACACCGGCGCCGTCTACACCGTGGCCTTCACCGGGTTCGCGCCCGGATTCGGTTACCTGACCGGACTTCCCGAGCCGTTGCGGCAGCCGAGGCTGCCCGCCCCGCGCACTCGCGTGCCACCGGGTTCGGTCGGTATCGCGGGCGAGTTCACCGGCGTGTACCCGCGCGTCTCACCCGGCGGGTGGCGGCTGATCGGCCGCACCCGGACCGTTCTGTTCGACCCGCGCGCCGACCCGCCCGCGCTGCTGTCGCCCGGCGACCGCGTGCGGTTCCGGAGCGCCGGATGAGGACTCTCGAAGTGATCGAGGCCGGCCCGCTCGCGCTGATCCAGGATCTCGGCAGGCCCGGCTACGCACATCTCGGCGTTCCGCCTTCGGGCGCGCTGGACGTCCCGGCGCTGAAACTGGCCAACCGCCTCGTCGGCAATGACGAAGCCGCCGCGGGGGTCGAGAGCCTGTTCGGCGGGTTACGGCTGCGCGCCACGACGTCCTGCACCATCGCGGTGACCGGTCCAGCCGTCGCCGTCGAGGCCGACGGGCGTCCCGTCGGCTCGCACTCGCCGGTGTGGCTGGCGGCGGGGCAGGTCTTGGCGATCGGTGCTCCCGCCACCGGATTGCGGTGCTATCTGGCGGTTTCCGGCGGGATCACGGTCGAGGAGGAACTCGGCAGCCGGTCGCGGGACGTCCTCGCGGAAATCGGGCCGGCGCCGCTGAAAGCCGGCGACATCCTCCCGCTCGGCACGCCGTCCGTCTCCGGCGGCGCCGACGTCGTGCTGCCGACGGTGGCCCCGGCGGAACTGGTCGTACAGGTGGATCCGGGCCCGCGGGCGCACTGGTTCGAGGACCTGGCGTCCGGGCTCGCGAAGACCTGGACGGTGACGGCGGAATCCAACCGCGTCGGGCTCCGGCTCGACGGACCCGCGTTGACTCGCGGGCACGAATACGCGGAGCGGGAACTGCCGAGCGAGGGCCTGCTGACCGGCGCCGTCCAGGTGCCTCCGAACGGGTTGCCGGTGGTGTTCTTGGCGGATCATCCAACTACCGGTGGTTATCCGGTGGCGGCCGTGGTGAGACAGGCGTCACTCCCGGCGCTCGCGCAGGCCAGACCCGGAACCCTTCTCCGCTTTCACTCGTCCACGAGGGTGTGGAACAGGTAAAGGTCGACGGTGGCACGGGTGTCATCGACACGAATTCGGTACCAACCCAACCGGAACTGCCGCAGTCGCTGCGGATCGCGCTGGCCACCGGCCAGATGCGGCGTCCGCTCGGCGACACGCTCCGCCCGCTTCTCGACCTCTTCGCCGACGGCGAGTACCAGGTCACCGGGCCCGAGCGGCTGGCCGAAGACCGCTACCTGACCCCGAGCGCCGACTGGCCGCCCGCCGACGTGTCCCGGGTCGGCTACTACCGGACGGCGATCAGGAGCGGGCACCGGCCGGTCGCGGTCGTGCTGGAGACCGCCGACGCGGCCGTGATCCTCGACGGGCACCACAAGATCGCGGCCTACCGCGAGGAAGAGATCCTGCCGCATCTGCTGATCATCAGCCCGCTCAACTGATGGACGCCCCGCGGTTCCGCGATCCCCAGGATCGGATCGAGAACCTCACGGACGAGCCGATCCTCGTCGTCTGCCCACGCTGCTCGGGCCGCGCCTCGGTCACCCGCGAACGGCTGACCTGCGCCGGCTGCGCCCTGGTCCGCGTTCCTCCGGAACCCGACTACCGCGCGTGGAACCGGCCGGTCGACCCGTTCTTCCGCGAACCGCTGTGGCTGCGCGCCGACTGCTGCGGCGGGCACACCCTCTGGGCATTCCACGAACGTCACCTCGACCTGATCGAAGGTTTCGTCGCGGCGAAACTGCGGGAACGCGGGCTCGGGAATCGGCCCGGCCTGTCCTTGGTCGCGCGGCTGCCCGCCTGGATGACGGCGGCGAAGCACCGGGACGAGGTCCTTCGCACCATCGCCAAGCTGCGCGCGACGCTCAGCTGATCGCGTACTCGCTCTCGTACGCCGCGGCCAGCTCGGCGTGGATCGCGCTGGAGTCGGTGAGCGCGACGCCGTCGAGCGTATGCACCCTGGTCAGCTTGCGGACCGACGACGCGAGGAACAGCCCATCGCCCTCGGTGAGGTCCGAGACCTTGAGCGGCTCGACCTTGACCGACCAGCCCGCGCGCTCGGCGCCGCGGAACAGCGCCGCCTGCGTCGTCCCCGGCAGGATCCCGATGGTCGCCGGCGGCGTGTAGAGCGTCTTGTCCTTCGCGAGGACGACCGTCGAAGTCGGCCCTTCGAACACCGTGCCGTCGGCGGCGGTGAAAATCACATCGCTCGCGCCACGGCGGCCCGCCTCGCGCAACGCGGCCATGTTGACGCCGTACGAAATCGACTTCGCGCCCAGCAGCAGCCACGGCGCGCGCTCGGCGAGGTCGGGCTCGATACCGCGTTCGAGGGTGATCGCCGCGACGCCTTCGATGCGGGCCCGCTGGACCTTCTCGTCGATCTCCACGCCGAGCGCGAACCCGAACGGCTTCGCCTCCGGATCGCCGTCGATTCCCCTGGTGTACACCAGTTTCAGCGCGATCTCGGCCGGGCCGGACCAGTTGTCGATGACCACCTGCGCGGCGCGCTCCCATGCGGCGAGGTCCGGCTCCGGCAGGTCGAGCATGGCCGCGGAACGGGCCAGCCGCTCGAGGTGCGGGCGGAGCTCGCGGGGCCGTCCGTCGACGACGAGGATCGTCTCGAACACGCCGTCTCCGCGAAGCAGTCCGAGATCGTCCACCCGCAGGTGAGCGGCTTCGGGGTCGGCCAGGGTCCCGTCGAGGAAGGCAAGCACGCGCATGGGGACACGGTACTCACTAGCATGGGTTTCATGCCCTACCGCTCCCCCCTGCTCGACCTTCCCGGACCGATCGCGGCACCCGACGGGCATCCTGAAGAGGGTGTCCCGTGGCATTGGGGTGACCCCTTCGCCGAGCAGCGGACGGCCGCGCGCGGCGCCGTCGTGATCGACCGTTCGCATCGCGAAATCCTGGCCGTGACCGGGGAAGAGCGGTTGTCCTGGCTGCATTTGGTGATCTCGCAGCACGTCACCGGGCTCGCCGAGGGCACCGGCACCGAGGCGCTCGTGCTCGACAGCCAAGGCCGCGTCGACACGCATATGGTCCTCGCGCACGCGGACGGCACGGTGTGGCTGGACAGCGACCGGGGCGCGGTGGCCACCAGCGCGCTGCCGACCGGTGGCAAGCAGACCTTGCGCGAGTACCTCGAAGCGATGAAGTTCTGGTCCAAAGTGGACATCCGCGATGTCTCGGACGAGCTGGCGCTGCTGACCGTCCTCGGTCCCGACGCGGACCGTGTGCTGTCCGCCGTGGATGTCTCCCTCGGCGCGGAGCCGTACTCGGTCGTGGCGATCCCCGGCGGTTTCGCGCGGCGGATGCCGTGGCCGGGACGGCACAGCGTCGACCTCGCCGTCCCCCGCGTCGACCTCGCCGCCTGGTGGCGGCGCCTGACCGACGCGGGCGCGCGACCGGCGGGCAGCTGGACGTTCGACGCGCTGCGGGTCGAGTCGCTGCGGCCGCGGCTGGGCCTCGACACCGACGACCGCACGATCCCGCACGAAGTGAACTGGGTCGACTCCGCCGCGCACGTGGCGAAGGGCTGCTACCGCGGACAGGAGACCGTCGCGAAGGTCCACAACGTGGGGCGGCCGCCGCGGTACATGGCGCTGCTGCACCTGGACGGTTCGCCGGAGATCACGCCGGAGACCGGCGATCCGGTGGTGCTTGGCGAGCGGACGGTGGGGCGCGTCGGCAGCGTGGTGCAGCACCACGAACTGGGCCCGATCGCGCTGGCGCTGGTGAAACGCTCGACGCAGCCCGGCGCGGAACTGCTGGTCGGCGCCGAGGACCGCGTCGTGCAGGCGACCATCGACCCGGACTCGGTTCCGGGGGAGGCTCCGGCCCCCGGGCGGGAAGCGGCTCAACGGCTGCGGGGCTGAGCGAGCCCCTTTCTCCCCTACCTTCGGGGTCCGTGAAGGACTCCTTGAGGGACTCTGGGTCCCTCAAGGAGTCCTTCACTACCTGCCGGTGAGTCACTTTCGCCTCAGGCTGCGCGTGAAGGCCCCCTTCCCTCGGCTGAGCGCTGAAAACTCGCCCTTCGCTCACAGCCCAAGTACATGAAGGCCCCCTTCATCGCGCCTATCGCAAGGAAGGGACCTTCAGGTACTCGCACCCCTTCGCCCACCCAGCCATCCACAAGTTGTCCACAACTCCGCCCACCTGTGGACAACTCCGCCGACCAGCGCTTTTCCGGCCCCAGACCCGGTAGACTGGACCAGGGGCCGCCCCCGGGACGGGTGGGGGGCGGGCTCTGGAAGGAACCGAAAGAGCAGCCGCCCGGCGGAGGGTGTCGCGAGGGGCGGAGATCCTTGTGCGGAACATTTCCGCTGGAGCGCGATAAGCTACGCGCGTGATCGAAGTCCGGCCCGGTGGTCGCCGTCGTATCGACCGCGTGCTCGGCCCTGGGTATCTCAGCGACCTCGGCGAGCTGACCCTTTCCGTGCTGCGCGAGCGCCGTGACGAGGCCGCGCAGGAGGAGACCGACCTGTCGTACCTGCGGCGCCTGCTCCACGCGCGCATCGACATCGTGCGGGCCGAGCAGGAGCGCCGGAGTTCCGGCGGTGAGAGCAGCGTCGTCGAACGGCTGGCCGCGATCCTGGCGGACAACGCCATCGGCCCGGCCACGGGGTCGGGCAGGCATCAGCGGCTGGAGCCGTCTCGCGCGGGCGAGCACCGGCGGTTCGCCGAGGCCCTCATCGGCGACACGGACCTTTCCGACGTCAGCAAGCTCTCGGACGAGAAGCTGGTCAACGCGCTCAACCGGTACGCCGACGAGGAGGTCTCCGTCTCTTCGTATCGCCGCGAGGTGCAGAGCGTCATGGACACCATCAACGCCGAGATCGCGACCCGCTATCGCAAGGGCACGGCGTCGGTCGACGACCTCCTCGACACCGAACGCGGCGGATCCGAGTGACGAATCCGGTCCTGGTCGAGGTCGTCCGATCCGGTTTCGTGGAGAGCGTGCACCGAGGCGCGCTCGTGATCACCGCCCCGGACGGCTCGGTGCGCTTCTCCGCGGGCGACGTCGAACGGCCGGTCTACCCGCGCTCGTCCAACAAACCCCTGCAGGCCGTCGGGATGCTCCGCGCCGGTCTCACGATCGGCGACGAGGAACTCGCGCTGGGCTGCGGCTCGCACAACGGCGAACCCGGCCACGTCGAGGGCACCCTGGCGATGCTTTCCCGCGCGGGGCTCACCGAGGACGCGCTGGTCTGCCCGCCCGCGTTCCCGCTGCACGAGCCGAGCATGCTGGCCGTGGCGCCGTCGGGGAAACGCCGGGCCGCGATGAACTGCTCCGGCAAACACGCCGCGATGCTCACGACCTGCGCCCAACTCGGCTGGCCGACCAGCGACTACACGGCCGAGATCCACCCGCTGCAGAAGGTCATCCAAGCCGCCGTCGCCGACCTCACCAGCGAGACGATCGAGACGGTCGGCGTCGACGGCTGCGGCGCCCCGCTGTTCGCGTTCTCCCTCACCGGCCTCGCCCGCTCCTTCGGCAGGCTGGTCACCGCCATCGGCGGGCCGGAACGCCGGGTCGCGGACGCCGTCCGCGCGCATCCGTGGCAGGTCGCGGGCACCGGCCGCGAAGACACCGTGCTGATGCGGACCGTCGACGGCCTGCTCTCGAAGGGCGGCGCCGAGGGAGTGCACGCGTTCGCCCTCCCGGACGGCACGGCGCTGGCACTGAAGATCGACGACGGCGCGGCCCGTGCCCGGCTCCCGCTACTGCTCGCCACCCTGCGTCACCTCGGCATCGAACCGGGCGACGAAGCCGTCGACCTCGCGCGCGACGCGGTCCTCGGCGGCGGGAAACCGGTCGGCGAGCTGAAGGTCACCGCCGGCCTCTTCGGTTAGTTCGCGCGTTCCCGCGCGGCCAGGTCGCCCCAGAAGTCCCGCAGGTCGGCGAACAGTTCCGCCAGCTCGTCGACATTGCCGGTGCGAAGCGCGTCGAGGATGTCGTGCACCTCTTCGGCGGTCGTGTCGGCCTGCAGGATCGAGTCGGCGAAGAGCTGCACCAGACCGCCGTAGTCGAGTTCGACCGCGGAGCCGGGGTGGAAGCTGTCGAGCCAGCGTCGCGTCTCGAGCAGCACCCGGCCGGGCCCTGAGTCACCGAAGGTCGCTTCGAGCAGGTCCCCGACCTCGCGGGCGCGATACCGCGCGTCGGCGATGGAGACCCGCCACGACACCTCGCGCTCCGGGTCGTCGCGTCCCTTGCCGAGTTTGACCCGGCGCATCCCGGGGTCGAACAGGACGAACCAGGGGAGCGGAACGGTCCAGGTCGTCGAGAGCGTGTGCGAGGCCGAGGCGGACAGGTCGCCGATCGCGGACTTCGCCCGCGAACGGATCGTGTCCAGTGAGGCGCCGCCCGCGTCGAGCACCGCGTTCTTCAGCGCGGGATGCGCGTCGCCGAGGAAGGTCACCAACGCCGCCGCCGAGCGCGCGCGGATCTCCATCGGGCAGATCAGCGGGCCCGGGCCGGCGTCGCCGTGCTCACCCTCCGGCACGTCTTCGGGGTCCAGGACGAGAACGTCGGTGACGAGACTGGGGGCGGCCCGGCCGTCCGCGAGTTCGGCGGGCAGCAACCGCCCGACATGCTGTGACTTGAGCCACAATGCCTGCTCGCGCTCGCCCGCGGCCGAACGATCGAGCCGGGCCGCTTCGACGGCCTCGAGCAGGCGTTCGTCCGGTGGATCCCCCAGCGCCGGCAGGGGCTCATAGACGCGGAGATAAGCCGCGAACGGACGGGGCACACGAGCATCGTGGCACGCCGACCTGCGACTATCGCCACCGACCGGCCGGTAACCGGCGTTCGGAGAACACTGTCACCACCGGCACACCGTGCCACGTCGCATCCAACCCCCCGGACACGGTACGGTGTCAGCAGGAAAGAATTGTCGAGACGATGCGGGGCCGCCGATTCCCCCGGCCGCCCCGCCCCTGTGCGAGGGGGTCGAGCCATGGGGCGCGGCCGGGCTAAGGCCAAGCAGACGAAGGTGGCGCGCGAGCTCAAGTACAGCTCGCACGAAACCGACTTCGATGCTTTGCAGCGCGAGCTGTCCAGTAGTTCCTCGGAAGACAGGCACGAGGACGACAAGCGGTACGACGAAGACCCGTACGACGGGTACGACGAATACCGCCGCTGAGCAACGCGTGACACGCGAGGGTGGATCCGGGCTTGTCCCGGTGACCACCCTCGCGTGTCGCGTGCTGCCCAAAATATGAGGAGGTGCCATGTCTGACGTAGCGCGAGTAGGTGTCGTCGGGGCCGGGCTCATGGGCTCGGGCATCGCCGAGGTGCACGCACGGGCCGGGCTGGACGTGATCGTCACCGAGGTGAACCAGCCGGCGCTGGACGCCGGGCGGGCGCGGATCGAGAAGTCGCTGCAACGCGGCGTCAAGAACGGGAAGCTCTCGCAGGAAGACGCCGACGCAGCGCTCGGACGGCTCCGCTTCACCACCGAGATCGGCGAGTTCGCCGACCGCGACCTCGTCATCGAGGCCATCCTGGAACAGGAGCAGGCCAAGGTCGAGGTGTTCCGGTCGCTGGACAAGATCGTCGAGCGTGAGGACGCCGTGTTCGCGTCCAACACCTCGTCGATCCCGATCATGAAGCTCGGGATGGCCACCGGCCGCCCGCAGCAGGTGGTCGGCATCCACTTCTTCAACCCGGTCCCGGTGCTGCCGCTCGTCGAGCTGGTGCCCTCGCTGCTGACCAGCGACGACACCGCCCGCCGTGCCGAGGAGCACGCGACGACGGCGTTGAGCAAGACGGTGATCCGGTCGCAGGACCGCGCCGGGTTCATCGTGAACTCGCTGCTCGTGCCGTACCTGCTTTCCGCGATCCGGATGATCGAGTCGGGCTTCGCGTCCGCGGAGGACATCGACCGCGGCATGGAGCTGGGCACCGCGCACCCGATGGGCCCGCTGCGGCTGTCGGACCTGATCGGCCTGGACACCATCAAGGCGATCGCGGATTCGATGTACGCCGAGTTCAAGGAGCCGCTGTACTCGTCGCCGCCGCTGCTGCTGCGCATGGTCGACGCCGGCCTGCTCGGCAAGAAGACGGGCCGCGGCTTCTACAGCTACTCCTGACCGGCCTCTTGCCGACGGAGCGCCGCGACCGATTTGCGAAGGCCGCAGCGCTCCAAAGCGTCGAGAACTTCGGAGACACTGGTAGGCGCGGTACGGCGTGATTCCACGATCCGCCGTACCGCTTCCACGACCACTCGCTCACCGAGCTCGATCCGATCGAGGACGAAGTCGTCTGAGCTCCGCGCCTCGACGTTCCAGGGGCGGAGGGCCTGCCGCGAGTACATGGCGATCGTCCCGGTCGGGCAGGTCGAGCGTGGCGACGAGCGGTTCGTAGCCGGTGACGAGGCAATCCCGGACCGAGGCGTTCATCAGGTGCCGCGTCCTGTCCAGCTTGCGGGGGTCGAGATCGGGCCGGTTCCTCCGGAGGTTGCGGAAGACCTCGTCGAGAATCTCGTCCGTCCACTTGGCCTGGACGAAGCCGCTCTGCGCGATCCGGAGCAGGAGATCACGCAGAACGTTGGGGTACAGCACGTCGGCGTCGAACAAGACCACGAAGGCCACTTGCTAGGTCAGCCCATCTCCTGATTCAGGGCGGAAAGCTCGTCGGCGGCCGCGCGGCGCCGGTGGTCGTCTTCACGCAAGTAGTCGTGGAGAGAACCGGCTTTCACCCGCCGGTGCTTACCGACCGTGCGGTACTCGATCCGCCCTGCTTCGAGCAGCCCGATGAGGAACGGCCGGGAGACGTTGAGCAGGTCAGCCGCCTGTTGGGTGGTCAGCTCGGCATGTGACGGGACGATGGCCACGCTCTCACCCGCCGCCACCAAGGCCAGCACGCGAGCCATCAGGTCGACGACCCCGCGAGGGACGACCACGGATTCCTCATGCTCGTCGACGACGACGCGCACTGTGTCCCCTTCATGCCGCCGGGCCAGGTAAGCCTCGACGTGTGGGAGTGCCTCGAGCGCCACGTCGATGTCGTGGCGCCCCGGGACGATCTGGTCAATGGTCAGCGCAGTCATCACTGCTCCCGTGTTCAACGTGGTCCCAGTATCGGCTCTTGAACGAATTGTTCGCAATAAACGCAATAAACGCAACTCGATGGTGCGTTCAGCTTGCGTGAGGGCACACCTAGACTCGGGGGCGTGGGACAGGGACAGCTGCGTGCGGGTCTGGTCGGTGCCGGTCCGTGGGCGAAGACGGTGCACGCGCCAGGTCTCGCCGATCACCCCGGCATGACGTTGCGCGCGGTCTGGGCCAGGCGTCCCGAGGCCGCCAAGGAACTGGCCGAGACGCACGGCGCCCAAGCCGTCGACAGCTTCGACGAGCTGCTCGACCAGGTGGACGCGGTCGCGTTCGCCGTGCCGCCCGCCGTTCAGGCGGAGCTGGCGGTCCGCGCGGCCGAAGCGGGCAAGCATCTGATCCTGGAGAAGCCGATCGCCGCGGATCTCGACGGCGCGCGGAGGCTCGCGGACGCGGTGGAGGCCGCCGGCGTTGCCGCCCTCGTGGTCCTGATCCTGCGGTTTTCGCCGATGACCCGCGAGTGGCTCGACGGCATCAAGGAAGCAGGCGGCTGGCGCGGCGGCGGGGCGAGGTGGCTTTCGGGCGCGCTGCTCGGCGGTCAGTACCAGTCCTCGGCGTGGCGGCACGACTCCGGCGCGCTCGTCGACATCGGCCCGCACGCCCTCGATCTGCTGGACGCGGCGCTCGGCGAGATCACCGACGTGCTCGCGGCGAACCGGACCGATGACGATCTGTGGCAACTGCTGTTAGCCCACGAGGGTGGCGCGACCAGTACGGCGACCCTGTCGCTGCGGCTGCCGATCCAGCCGACGGTGGTCGAGGTCGCCGTCTACGGCGAGCACGGCTACCGCACCCTCGGTCGGAAGCCGGGCTCGG
Source organism: Amycolatopsis sp. NPDC058340 (assembly GCF_042723975.1). Lineage (NCBI taxonomy): Bacteria > Bacillati > Actinomycetota > Actinomycetes > Pseudonocardiales > Pseudonocardiaceae > Amycolatopsis > Amycolatopsis sp. NPDC058340. The sequence goes on from NZ_JBHXIB010000050.1 coordinate 20,509, forward strand.
CGGGCGAGTCCTACACCGCGCTCCTGGACGATTTCGCCGCGATGGCCGCGAGCGGGACGACCTCGCACCCATGTGACGTACGTCGCGGTCTGCACCTCCAAAAGCTGCTCGAACACGCGCGGGAACTCGCCGGACACGGCAAGTAGTACACAGGTCACCCACAAGGCTTTTCCTTGCGGGATAACACCTTCTTCCGGTTACTTCGCGGCCGTCCACAGGTTTGTCCACAGGTTCCTTTGTGGACGGTCACGAGCATGGGAAAACCTTTTCCGCCACCGGAAAAGATCACCTCTTAGTGCGGCCACTCCGTCATGCCGAGTCGATCTTGTGATGCGAAGGTGATCTTGGGCGCTCCGGAAAGGAAGGCCATGGGTGAGCTGCTCCGCGCTTTCGGTGTGATGATCCCGTTGACGATCACCGCGGTTCCGTACGCACTGCTCGGGTGGCCGCTGCTCGCGGCGCATCGACGGCGGCGAAGACAAGCCGACCTCTTCTCCGCGTCGGCGACGGCGGCCGTCGACATGACGCTCCTGCTGGCCTGTTTCCTGGTGTTGTGCCTGGTCACGATGCCGGTGGCCGGTGTGCAGGGCAGCAGGCTGAACCTCGAACCCGGCACCGACCTGCGCCTCGCCCTCGACGACAGCGCCAATCTGTGGCAGGCGCTGGGCAACGTCCTCATGCTGAGCCCGCTCGGCGCCCTGCTCCCGATGCGGTTCCCCCGCCTGCGGTCACTGGGCCGCATCGCGCTCGGCGCGCTGGCCGTCTCCGTGCTGGTGGAGGGTACGCAATATCTGATCCAGGCGGGCCGGGTGACCTCGGCGGACGACATCCTGCTGAACACCCTTGGCGCCGTCGCGGGCGCCGCGGTGAGCAAACGGCTCTGGCACCGCCTGGACGTCCGGCCGTCGGTGGCGATCCCGGCGCAGGTCCGGCGGGTGTGCGAGGCCCCGGTCCGGCTCCGGGTCCCGAGGTCCGTGTGGGACGAGAGGTATTCGGGCATCGCGCATCCGCAGCGGAGGTAAATCGGTTGACCGTCGTGCGAAAGTGATCGCGAAAGCCCTACGTAGCGAGAAAGAGGGATGCCTCATGCCTGACGCCTTCGGTGGCGTCGGCACGAGCTAGCCGGCGCACACGCCAGCTCAACCACGCACGCGGATCCTCCCGTGCGTCTCTTTCTTCTGCCCGAAAGGCTTTCCACCAGTGCTTTCCGAGACCATTCGTGCTCTGCAGTCCTACATCCGGCTCACCGCGGCGAAGTTCCGCGAAACCGAGCGGATCGGGCCGTTCCTGGCCACGTACTACCTCGAATCCAGCAGCCCTTTCCTCAACTACGCGATCCCCGACGACGGCGCCGTCCCCACCGAGGACGCCGTCGCCGCGCTCACCGAGGCGTTCCGCAAGCGCGGGCTCACGCCGCGCCTGGAGTTCCTCACCGAGGCCGTTCCGGCCGCCGAAGCCGTGCTCGTCCGGTGCGGTTACACGCTGGAGCGACGGGTTCCGCTGATGATCTGCACGCCGGGGCAGGTCGTCGAACAGCCGAAACCGGCCGGGATCAGCCTGGTCACCCCGAAAACCGAGGGCGAACTCCGGCAGATGATCCGGGCGCAGAACCTGGCGTTCGGGGAGCTCGATCCCGACGAGCACCTCGACCCGTCGCCGGATCAGCTGAGCGGCGAGACCATGTCGGTGATGGCGGTCGACGAGAACGGCGAGGTCGTCGGCGGCGGGGTCGCGACCGCGATCCTCGACGGCGCGACGGAGATCGCCGGCATCGGGGTGCTCGACGAGTACCGGAGCCGCGGGATCGCCGCGGCGATGACGGAATACCTGACGCGTGAGGCACACGCGCGCGGTGGCCGGTCGGTGTTCCTGACGCCGGGCGCCGGGCAGGCGGAACGCGTCTACGGCCGGGTCGGATTCAAGACCGCGGCCGAGTGTGTGCACCTGTCAGTCGTCTGAGTAGCCGCCGCGGCGTGACTTCTTGACCTCGCCGCGGCGTTTCTTCGACGCCAGGCGGCGTTCCTTCGAACCTCGTGAGGGTTTGGTGGGACGCCGCTTGGCGGCCGGGGGCGCCGACGCGTCGGTCAGGAGCATCACCAGCCGAGCCCGCGCGGCTTCCCGGTTCATCAGCTGGGAGCGGTGTTCGGACGCGGCGATCGTGACCACCCCGTCGACCAGACGCGACGAAAGCCGGTCCAGCATCCGGGCCCGGAGATGCTCCGGGACGGACGCCGAACCGGCCACGTCGAAGGACAGTTCGACCCGCGAGTCCGTGGTGTTCACGCCCTGCCCACCCGGCCCCGAGGACCGGGAGAACCGTTCGCTCAATTCGGCGCCCGGGATCACGAACCGGGTGCCGATCACCACGTCGTCAGCCACGGACCCAGTGTGTCACCCGGGCCCAAATCGTTAAATCAGAAGCGGGGGTGGTCGCCCGACAGCACGGCGCGCGGGCCGTCCGGGTCTTCGGCGGGCTGCACGTCGCCGAGGATCCACGCCGGCACGTGCCGCGCGGTCAGCATCGCGAGCGCGCGGTCGACGTCGTCGGGGCCGACGATCGCGACCATGCCGACGCCCATGTTGAACGTCTTCTCCAGTTCGGCACGCTCGACCTTGCCGCGGTGGCCGATCAGTGCGAACACCGGCGCCGGGGTCCAGGTGCCGCGTTCGAGCCGGGCGACCAGGCCGCGCGGCATGACGCGGGCGAGGTTCTGTTCCAGGCCACCACCGGTGACGTGCGCGAACGTGCGGACGTCGGCCTCGGCCGCGAGCGCGAGGCAGTCCTTCGCGTAGATCCTGGTCGGCTCCAGCATCTCCTCGCCCAGCGAGCGGCCGAACTCCTCGACGTGCCCGTCGAGCGGCATGCGCGCGATGTCCAGCAGCACGTGCCGGGCGAGCGAGTAGCCGTTGGAGTGCAGGCCGGACGAGCCGAGCGCGAGGACGACGTCGCCGGGGCGGACCCGCTCCGGGCCGAGCACGTTCGACGCCTCGACGACGCCGATGCCGGTGCCCGAAAGGTCGTAGTCGTGCTCACCCATCAGGCCGGGGTGCTCCGCGGTCTCGCCGCCGAGCAGCGCGCAGCCCGCCTGGACACAGCCCTCGGCGATCCCGCCGACCAGCGCCGCGATCTTCTCCGGCACGACCTTGCCGACGGCGATGTAGTCCTGCATGAACAGTGGCTCGGCGCCGGTGACGACCAGATCGTCGACGACCATCGCGACCAGGTCGATGCCGACCGTGTCGTGCTTGTCGAGCGCCTGCGCGACGGCGATCTTCGTGCCGACCCCGTCGGTCGACGAGGCCAGCACCGGCTCTTTCCACTTGTCCAGCTTCAGGGAGAACAGCCCGGCGAAACCGCCGACGCCGCCCATCACCTCGGGCCTCGTGGCCCTCTCGGCGTGCGGTTTGAGCAGCTCGACGGCTTTGTCACCGGCGTCGATGCTGACGCCGGCGGCGGCGTACGTGGCGCTCGTGGACTCGCTCACGGAAGCGGACTCCAACTCTGGAAGAGAGGTCTAGGGACGCCGGATGGCGTCCTCAGCACCGTACCCGGCAGGGCTGACGGGCTTCGCCGCGCCATTCACCGAGTCCAGGCTCTCCAGCAGGTGCTTCCCGATCAGCGCGTCTTCGGGCAGCGCGATCGGGTACTCGCCGGAGAAGCACGCGGTGCACAACCGCGACTTCGGCTGCTCCGAAGCCGCGACCAGACCGTCCAGGGAGATGTAGCCCAAAGTGTCGGCGCCGATGGAGCGGCGGATGCCGTCGAGGTCGACGCCGTTGGCCACCAGTTCGGCACGCGAGGCGAAGTCGATGCCGTAGAAACACGGCCAGCGCACCGGCGGCGACGCGATCCGGACGTGCACCTCGAGCGCGCCGGCCTCCCGCAGCATGCGGACCAGCGCGCGCTGGGTGTTGCCGCGGACGATGGAGTCGTCGACCACCACGAGCCGTTTGCCGCGGATGACGTCGCGCAGCGGATTCAGCTTGAGCCGGATGCCCAGCTGCCGGATGGTCTGCGACGGCTGGATGAAGGTGCGGCCGACGTAGGCGTTCTTCACCAGGCCGGTGCCGTACGGGATGCCGGAGCCCTGCGCGTAGCCGATGGCGGCCGGGGTGCCGGATTCGGGCACCGGCATGACCAGGTCGGCGTCGGCCGGGTGCTCGGCGGCGAGTTTGCGGCCGATCTCGACGCGGGTGGCGTGCACGCTGCGGCCGGCGATCGAGGTGTCGGGGCGCGCGAGGTACACGTACTCGAAGACGCAGCCCTTGGGCTCGGGGTTCGCGAACCGCGAGGAACGCAGGCCCTCGGCGTCGATCGCGATGAGCTCACCGGGCTCGACCTCGCGGACGAACGACGCGCCGCAGATGTCGAGCGCGGCCGTCTCGCTGGCGACGACCCAGCCCCGTTCGAGCCTGCCGAGCACCAGCGGGTGCACGCCGTGCGGGTCGCGCGCGGCGTAAAGGGTGGACTCGTCGGCGAAGACGAGGCAGAACGCGCCCTTGAGGGTGGGCAGCAGTTCCAGCGCGGCGGCTTCGATGCCCTTGTCGGCGGCGTTGGCCGCGAGCAGCCCGCACACCAGGTCGGAGTCGCTGGACGAACCGGTCAGCCCCGCGTGCGGTTTCAGCCCGGCCTCGACCGTGCGATCCCGCAGCTCGGCGGTGTTGACGAGGTTCCCGTTGTGCGCGAAGGACAATCCGCTGCCGGTCGCGGTGGTGCGGAAGATCGGCTGCGCGTTCTCCCAGATGGTCGCGCCGGTGGTCGAGTAGCGGCAGTGCCCGACGGCGATATGTCCCTGCAGCGACTGCAGGACCTGCTCGTCGAACACCTGGCTGACCAGGCCGAGATCCTTGAAGACGACGATCTGCGAACCGTCGGAGACCGAGATTCCGGCCGCTTCCTGGCCACGGTGCTGAAGTGCGTAGAGCCCGTAGTAGGTCAGCTTCGCGACCTCTTCTCCGGGCGCCCAGACGCCGAAGACACCGCATTCCTCGCGGGGTTCCGGATCGGGCTGGTCGGTCACGGGCTGTCCGGCGAGGGACGGGTCGGAAACCACCGAGGTGCTCCCAGGGAGAAAGAGGGCAGGCCGCCACCAGTGTAAACGGTGAGCAGGAGATCAACGCGCCGCGCGACGTGGCACTGGACACGCTTCGAGCTGGGTTGACACTGTGACTCTGGGTGAACCCGCGTCCGCGATCGACGTCGGCGGGGTGCGGATCGGCCGTTCGAGTCGCGTGGCCGACAAGGGCACCCTGCCACCGCGATAGCGGGGCCTCCGGCCGAAGCGGGGTTCCCTGTGACCGTGAGTGACGAGCGGGTGTCAAGACCCGTCACTCACGACCACCTTGAGCGAGACGAGTCAGCCCGCGGCCAGCCATTTGGACGTGCCACCGCGGCCGGGGACCCAGCAGCCCTTGGCCGCGGTCTCCGGGAGGTAGAGCGAGCCGGGCGTCCGCTCGTCCGGGAGCGCGAGCAGTGCCGTCAGCACCGTCGCCGCGTCGCCGGCGGAACGCCACAGCCAGACCTCGGGCTCGAGGATGTCCTCCTCGGTACCGGGCATGCGGGTCGCGACGACGTCGTCCTCGGCGTTGAGCCGGACCACGTCGACCACGTTGTCGTGGACTCGCACGCCGACCACGGCCATGACCTCGCCGTTCGCGTCGCACGGGTGCACGAACTGGTACCCGCGGTGGATCAGTTCCTGCAGGCCGCTTTCGATGTCGGTGATTTCCGCGGTGATGGTGTCACCCGAGAACGTCATCGAATTCGCCGTCCTTGGCACCCGCGAGGAACGCGGCCATCTCGGCCTGGGTGTAGATCAGAGCCGGACCGGTCGGGAAGCGCGAGTTGCGCATCGCGATCTCTCCGGAAGCGAGCGGCGCCACCTCGACGCAGTTGCCGATCGCGTTGCTGTAGCTGGCTTTGCGCCATTGGGCGCCGGTAAGACGATCGGCCGGGATGCCGTTGTCGAACTGTTCAGCCATGGTCCCCACCTTCCCCGACAGAAGACTTCGGGCGATGCATCTGCATGTGCATTTGCCTGTGATCCCAAAGTTAGCACGTGTGACTGCAGCGGTAAATGCACGTGCAGAAGTTTTTGCAGAATTCGCGTGCAGTGATGACTTAAGTCCTCAGCCGTCCCACCAAAGGGTGACGGGCACCGTCTCCAACGGGTGAACAACTACGTCTTGTCGCCGGATTTTCGGGCACTGGCAAGGAAACCCCCGGCCGGCCCTGGAACGGCGGCCAGCCCCACAACGGTGATCGGCTCAGATTTCGGCGCGGCGCTTCATCAGCATCTGGCGGCTGCGGTCCGGCGTCTCCGCGTCGACCGCGAGCATGTCCAGCGCCCGGCTGTACCGCTCGATCTCGTCGCGTTTGTCGATGTAGTGCGCGCCGGTCAGGTACTCGGTGTAGGCGATGTTCGGCAATTCCTCTTCCGCGAACCTGAGCAGCGAGAACGCGCTGTCCGCCGAATAGCCGCTCCGGTCGAACGGGAGGACCTGCACCGAGATGTTCGGCTGCTGGATCATGTCCAGCAGGTGGTCGATCTGGCCCTTCAGCACCTCACGATCGCCGATCGGCCGGTAGAGCACCGACTCGTCGAGCACCAGCCACAACCGCGGCGCGTCCGGCCGCGACAGCATCTTCTGCCGCCGCATCCGCAGCGCGACCCGGCGGTCGACCTGTTCGTTGACCATGTCCTTGCGGCCGTGGCTCATGATCGCCCGCGCGTAGTCCTCGGTCTGCAGCAGACCCGTGACGTACAGCGGCTCCCAGACCTGGATACGGGCCGCGGCCTCTTCGAGCCCGACGAGGTCGTTGAACCAGCTCGGCATCAGGTCGCCGTAGCGACGCCACCAGCCCGGCTCGTTCGACTCCTTGACCATGTCGAGGAACTGCTGCCGCTCACCGGGATCGGTCATCCCGTACATGGTCAGCAGGTCGGCGACGTCGCGTTCCTTGAAGCCGACGCGGCCGAGCTCGAGACGGCTGATCTTCGACTCCGAGCCGCGGATGCTGTAGCCGGCCTCCTGGCGCGTGATGCCCGCGTCCTCGCGCATCCGGCGGAGCTGAGAGCCGAGGATCATCCGTCGCGCGGTGGGACCCAGGGACTGCTCACCGCCAGGCGGGGTGACCGCGTTCATCGACCGGGGACCTTTCGCACGACGACACTCACAGGAGAACAAGCCGATTACTGAAAGTACACGTTTGGGCCTCGACACGACAGGGATGGCTCGGTTTACCGGTCGCGTACGTGGTTCTACTCTACGTAGAGCCCGAGACTTCCGACACAGTTTTGTGAGGTTCAAGATGCCCGACGCCCCGACCCGGACGGAACGAGTGCCCGTGGGTGTCGACCCGACCCGGGCCAGCATCGCCCGGGTGTACGACGCCTTCCTGCTCGGCAAGGACAACTACGAGATCGACCGGGAGGTGCTGCGCAAGGTCCAGCAGGCCGCCCCCGAAGCGCAGGACCTGGCGACCGAGAACCGCGGCTTCCTGATCCGCGCCTGCCGGTTCCTCGCCAGCCAGACGGGCATCACGCAGTTCCTGGACCTCGGATCCGGTCTGCCGACGGCCGAGAACACGCACCAGGTCGTGCAGCGGATCAACCCGGAGATCAAGGTCGTCTACGTCGACAACGACCCGGTCGTGCTCGCCCACGGGCGCGCGCTGCTCGAGGAGAACGAGAACACGCACTTCGTCTCGGACGACATCTTCGAGCCCGAGCGGATCATGGAGAACCCGGACATCCGGCGGCACATCGACTTCTCGCAGCCGATCGCGTTGCTGCAGCTCGGCACGCTGCACCACTACAACGGGCCGCACGACGAGCCCGCGAAGATCATGAAGAAGTACATCGACGCGCTGCCGTCGGGCTCCTACGTGGCGATCTCGCATTTCTCCGACCCGGAGGACGAGCTGTCCGAGACCGCCCGCAAGATGGAGGACTTCTTCATCCACAGCCCGATGGGCTCGGGCACCTTCCGCACCAAGGCCGAGATCGAGGAGCTGTTCCACGACCTCGAAATGGTCGAGCCCGGCGTCAAGCTGTGCGTCGACTGGTGGCCGGACGGCCCGCGGATCAAGGAGCTGAACGCGGCCCAGCGGACGATCTCGGGCGGCATCGGCCGTAAGCCGTGACATCTGTCGCGCGCTGACGAAAGCTCGCCGAAGGGGCGCCGTTCCGCAAGCCTGTCACCTGCCAGGCAAGGCGCCCCTTCATCGAACTTTCGTGGCCTCCGGCCAAAGAGGCGCGCGACGGTGAAGTCTCCGTCGGGCGCGGAGCGCCCTTGGGGAGACGCTTGAGTCACCTCAGCTTGACTTGCGGCAGGTATCGGGCCAGATCGGCCCTGCTCCCGGAGGCGGTGACCCGCCCCGATTCGACGGCCTCGGCCCAGCCGAGCAGCCCGGTCGCCAGTTCCAGCCACGTGCGCGGATCCGTTTCGACGACGTTCGGCGGGGTCCCGCGGGTATGGCGTAATCCTTCGACACACTGAACAGCCGCGAACGGCGGCACCCGCACTTCGACACTCTTCCCCGGGGCGTCCCCGGCCAGCGTCCGCAGGCTCAGCCGCACCGCCGCGGCCAGTTCGGGACGGGCCGGATCCGGACCGGATCCGCTCAACCAGGGGGAAATCGCCGCGATCGCGGCTCGTAACTCAGCGGGGTCGACCGTACGCGAAGAGGCCATGGGAGAACAGTAGAGTGAGCGCGAACAAACCTTCAGGCACCCGGAACGTGGGGATGGCGATGGCGCAGCGGGACGAGGCGGATCGGTTGGCGTCGAGCCCGGCGGGCAAGAAGAAGCCGAAGATCACCGAAGAGATGCGCGCCAACGCCAAGGCCAATCCGAACAGCTGGCTTTACGTCATCGACGAGGCCTTCGACCCCGACGGCCCGGTGCCGTCCTGGGCGGTCGTCGGCGCGTACCCGGTGAACGGCGGCGGCGAGATCGTCGAGGACTTCCACCCCAACGATCGCTACCGTCCCTCGCCCAAGGCGCTCGGCTTCCCGGAGCCGCGCAACGAGCTCGAACAGCTGCTCCAGCTGGTGCGCACGAACCACCGCCCGGCCGCCGACCTGCCGCGCGTCATCCTCGACTCGACGCTGTTCGTCTACGCCCTTTCGCCGGTGCAGCGCACGGTGATCGGCTTCCACAACACCGACGGCAAGGTGCTCGTACCCGCGTACACGGCCAAATCGCTGGTCCCGCGCGAATGGCCGCACGCCCGCGCGGTGCTGGGCCGGGACATGGTCCCGCTGCTCGCCGGGCACCCGGTGACGATCAATCCGCACGACCGGCTCACCGCGATCGTCCCCTCGGAGCACCTCGACAAAGCCCTTTCAGACGAGCGTCGTTAGGACCCGGTTAACCCACTCGGCCCAATTTTTTCGGCCGGAAAGCAACACTTTCGGGTGATGTTCGAGTCGCTGATTCCCTTTTCCCGGGGGATCGTGACGACGTGATGAGTCGCAGAGTGTGTTCGAAAGGCTGGGGGGCCGTCCTCGCGGCGGGGGTTTTGCTGCTCGCGCAGACCCCCGCCGTCGCACGAGAAAGCGGGCCCAGGTACGACGGGGCCGAGGAGCACTACGCCGGTTCACAGATCGCGCTGCACGAAGGCGTCAACGTGTCGGTGGGGCCGCTGTACGGCGGTGAGGCGCAGACACTCGGCCACGACGTCAGCGGCCATCAAGGCGACGTCGACTGGCCAGGGGCGGCCAGGACCGGCGCGAAGTTCGTCTACGTGAAGGCGACCGAGGGCACCGGCTTCGTCAATCCCCGGTTTCCCCAGCAGTACAACGGCTCCTACGGCGTCGGCCTGATCCGCGGCGCCTACCACTTCGCGCGTCCCGACATCTCGGACGGCGCGGCGCAGGCGCACTACTTCGTCGACCACGGCGGCGGCTGGTCCGGCGACGGCAAGACCCTGCCGGGCGCGCTCGACGTCGAATACAACCCGTACGGCGAAACCTGTTACGGCAAGACGCCGGCGCAAATGGTCGCGTGGATGGCGTCGTTCGCGACGACCTATCTGCACCGCACCGGACGGCATCCGGCGATCTACACGTCGACGAGCTGGTGGAAACGCTGCACCGGCAACAGCAACGTGTTCTGGCAGAACCCGCTGTGGATCGCGCGCTACAACACGGAGATCGGCGAGCTGCCCGCGAGCTGGAAGACCCACACCATCTGGCAGTTCTCGAACAAGGGCAGTCTTCCCGGCGACCAGAACTGGTTCAACGGCACGATCGACCGCGTGCGGGCGCTGTCGCTCGGCTGAACACTCACCCGAGTGGGCGTTACAAGATCACATAACTCACCCTACTTGGAAATGAAAATCACCCACGCGTAGTACCAATTTCACGGAAGTTAGTGACAAACCCGGCACTCGTCGTCAACAATCGTGCCCGGACGGCTACCACCTGCAAGGTCGCCGTCCTCAGCGAGGGTTATCCGTGAAGGGATTGTCGTGATGCGCACTTCCCGAAGAATCGCCATCGCCGTCGGCTCCGCGCTGCTCCTGCTAAGCAGCACGGTCCAGGCGTCGGCCGCCCCGTCCCCCGAGATCATGTCGATCGAACAGGATCTCCAGCGGAACGACCACACGATCGGATCGCAGATCCGGCGCGTGGAAGGCGACACCTCCACGCCGGAGTCCAAGGCCAAGGCCGCCCAGCCGCAGCCCGAGGCCGGCGTGCTCGCGACGGTCGCGGGGATGGACGTGGCCAGCTACCAGGGCAACGTCGACTGGAACTACTGGTGGAACCAGGGCAAGCGCTTCGTGTGGACCAAGGCCACCGAAGGCACGAGCTACAAGAACCCGTACTTCGCCCAGCAGTACAACGGTTCCTACAACAAGGGCTTCATCCGCGGCGCGTACCACTTCGCCCTGCCGAACGTCTCCAGTGGCGCGGCGCAGGCCGACTTCTTCGTCAACAACGGCGGCGGCTGGTCCAAGGACGGCAAGACGCTGCCGGGTGCGCTGGACATGGAGTACAACCCGTACGGCGCCACCTGCTACGGCCTGAGCCAGTCCGCGATGGGGTCGTGGATCCGGGCGTTCCACGACCGCTACAAGGCGCGCACCGGCCGCTGGCCCGTCATCTACACCTCGACGAGCTGGTGGAGCACCTGTGTCGGCACGTCGCAGAACTTCGGTGGCACGGTCCCGCTGTGGATCGCGCGCTACGCCTCCACCGTCGGCGCGCTGCCTTACGGCTGGGGCTACTACACCGTGTGGCAGTACACCTCCAGCCCGCTCGACCAGAACACCTTCAACGGCGCCTACGACCGTCTGCAGGCACTGGCCAACGGCTGAGCTGCGCATTCCGTGAAGAAACGGCTCCCGGCCTCGGCCGGGAGCCGTTTTCGCGCGCGGGGTACCTTCCCCCTGGAAATCCCTGGCAGGGGCGGATCCGGAACCAGCGCTGGCCGCCGGTCGTCTGATCTGAAGCCTCAGGCCCCAGTACGGAAGGCGAGACCGATGACCTACCCACCCCAGCCAGGCCAGCCCTACGGCCAGGATCCCCAGGGACAGCAGCCGCAGCAGGGTGGCTGGGACCCGAACCAGCAATACGGTCAGCCGCAGCAATACGGCCAGCAGCAGGGCTGGGACCAGACGCAGCAGTACCAGCAGCAGCCACAGCAGGGCTGGGACCAGACCCAGCAGTACCAGCAGCCGCAGCAGGGCTGGGACCCGAATCAGCAGGGCTACCAGCAGGGCTTCGGTGGCCCGCCCGCGCCGCCGTCGAAGAGCAAGACCGGCCTGATCATCGGGATCGTGATCGGCGTCGTCGTACTGGTCGCGTTCGGTGTCACCGGGTTCGTCGCGCCGGGCTTCCTGCTGAGCAAGGACGAGCCCGTGGCCGCGCCGCCCTCGTCGTCCGAGCCCGCCCCGACCTCCGCGCCGAAGAGCAGCCCGAAGTCGAGCACGACCAGGAGCAGCCCGCGGAGCACCGAAAGCGGCGGCAGCAGCTCCGGCGATCCCCAGGGCGTGAAGGTCATCCAGGACTTCCTCGCCAAGATCTCGTCGGGCGACCGGCCCGGGGCGATCGCGCTGGCCTGTGAAAACCGCCGGGCGAGCATGGGCTCCGTGCTCGACGTCTTCCTTCCGCCGGGCTCCACGGCCGAGGTCAAGCGGACGCAGGGCACCACCAACCTCGTCATGGCCGAGATCACCGGAACGGTCGAAGGCCAGGACGCCAAGGGAACGATGTTCGCGCAGAGCCAGTCCGGCGCCTGGTGCGTCTCGTCGCTTCTGGTCTCCAAGGCCCGATGAAGCGGATCCTCCGCTCCCCGTTGCTGTGGACGTTCGTCCTCTCGTTCGTCCTGTTGCTCGCGGTCGGCGGCTGGTTGCTGACGGATCCGGCGACCAGCCGCAGCGAGGCGTTGAAGACCGGCGGTGTCGCCGGCGCCGCCATCGTCGCGCTGTACGCGTTGTGGCTCAACGACAGGCGACGCCGGGTGGAGGAACGGCGGCAGGAGGTCGAGCGACAGCGGCAGGAGCTGGAGCTGCGGCGGGCCGACCAGGACCGCGACCGGATCTCGGACGAACGGTTCGCGAAGGCCGTCGAGCTGCTCGGGCACGACGCCGACCAGGTGCGGGTGGGGGCCCTGCACGCGCTGGCGGGGCTGGCCCGCGGTCGCGAGCTCTACCGGCAGACCGTGCTGGACATCCTGTGCTCCTATCTGCGGCGGCCGTTCGACCATCCGCGATATGAAGGAGAAGCGAAACGTCCGTGGAACAAGCTTCCCGAACGCGGTGAACCGGAGCAGGAACAGGAACTCCAGGTGCGGCAGACCGCCCAGCGGCTCATCGGGGAACTGCTCCCGCCCGCGGGTGCCGAGGACGCGCCCGGGTACGACCTCGACCTGACCGGGGCGGTCCTGGAGTACTTCGACCTGTCCGAGCGGAAGGTCGGCAAGCTGCTGCTCCGCTATGCCGGTCTGTACAGCAGCACCAACCTGTCCGGCTGCGTGTTCCTCGGGCCGGTCTACCTGACCGGCGCCGGAACGGAGACGGGCAAGCGGATCGGCTACTTCCGTTGTAACGAAGCCAAGTTCGAGCAGCGGGCGTGGTTCAGCGGGGTGCAGTTCAGCGAGGACGCCGAGTTCTCCTACACGGTGTTCGCGGGCGAAACGTCCTTTAAGGACAGTGTCTTCGCGAAGAACGCCGTCTTCGCCGACGCCGAGTTCGAGGGCGCACTGGATCTGCGCCGCGCGCGGTTCGAAGGGTTCGGGGACCTGAAGTTCCGCAAGGCACCGGGTTCCGTGTCGCTCTACAACACGTCGGTGGACCCGGCGAGGGATCACGAACTCCCGGCGGACTGGTCCGTCGAAACCCTGCCGGACGGCCGCGCCCGGCTCACGGTGAAGGACCGATGAGGCGCCTGCTCAAGTCGCCGCTGCTGTGGACGTTGCTGTCGTCGATCGTGGTGCTCGTCGGGGTCACCGCCTGGCTGCTCACGGATCGCGCGACCAGCCGCGGCGACGCGCTCAAGACCGGCGCGCTGGCGGGCGGGGCGATCGCCGCGCTCTACGGGCTCTGGCTCAACGACCGGCGAAGGCGGACCGAAGAGGACAGGCACGAGATCGAGCGCAGCCGGATCTCCGACGAGCGGTTCGCCAAATCGATCGAACTGCTGGGCAACGAGGCCGATCAGGTCAGGGTCGGCGCGATGCATTCGCTCGCGGGCCTGGCCAGGACCCGGCCGGAGTACCGGCAGACGGTGCTCGACGTGTTGTGCGCGTACCTGCGGCGGCCGTTCGACCATCCGAAGTTCCCGAGCAAGATCGACTGGGTCAAGGAAGACGAGGCGGCCGCCGAACGCGAACGGCTGGTCCGGCGCGCGGCCGAACGGCTGATCCGCGACATCCTTCCCCATGCCGGCACCACCGGCCCGACGCTGGGGCTCAACCTCAGCGACGCGCGGCTCGACAAGCTCGAACTGCTCGGCAGGCGGATCGGCTGGTTCGGCGCGGATCGCTGCGAGGTGGCGAGCTACGTGGATCTCACCGACGCCCAGATCTCCGGGAAGTTCTCGCTCAAGGACGTGACCATCCACGGGACGCTCGACCTCACGAGGGCGAGCTTCGAGCGCAAGGTGTCGCTGGACCAGCTCGTCGTGGAGAAACCCGTCGACTTCAGCGTGGCTACCTTCGCGGAGCCGCCGTCGCTTGAGGGCGCGAAGCTCCCGTCCGGCTCGACACTTCCTGGCTCGTGAGTGTCTTGGCCCCCTCCAAAGTCGTATAGCTGCTGGTCTGTGCCACTGTCCTGAGGCGACGACCTGGATCTTGACTGTCCGCAAGGGGCAGGAATGGAGGGCAAAGTGCCCGATTCGGGCGTTTTGCGCGTCTTGCCGAGGGGGTCGTGAGTGTTTTTGGTCGTTCTAACCCTCTTTGCCACTCACGACCCCGCGAATACCCCGTGCATACGTGCACAAATGGGACACTCGCTGCCCATGCCCGCCCTGCCACGTTCAGAACCAGGCCTTCACGGAATCGAGTCCGTGAAGGCCCCCTTCCGGGACCCAGAGTCCCTCAAGGAGGCCTTCACGGACCGGGCTTGAAGTAACCCGCCACTCACGAGGCGTCAGTCGAAGAGGGCCGGAAGCGTGCGCTCCCAGGTCTCCCGAAGCTCGTCCAGGGTGAACTCCGTGATGCCCTGGAGTTCGAGCGAGCCCGACTCCGGGTCCACCACGCCGGTCTTGCGCCACGGCAGGCCGCGCGCGGTCAGCATCTCGGTGAACCGCAGTTCCTCGGTACGCGGCACGGCGACCAGCACCCGGCCCGCGGACTCGGAGAACAGCTGCACGAACGGATCCTGCTCCGTGTCGAGGAAGACGCGGGCGCCGCACTGTCCGATGAGGACGGTTTCGACGAGCGTCTGGATCAGGCCGCCGTCGGAGATGTCGTGCGCGGCGGAGATCATGCCGTCACGGGAACCGGCGATGAGGATGTCGGCGAGCAGCTTCTCGCGCGCCAGATCCACGCGAGGCGGACGGCCGCCGAGGTGGCCGTGCAGTTCGCGCGCCCAGGCCGAGCCGTCGAGCTCGTCGTGGGTTTCGCCCAGCAGCAGCAGGGTTTCCCCGGCTTCGGCGCCGATCCCGGTGGGGATGCGGCGGGTGACGTCGTCGATCACGCCGAGCACACCGACCACCGGGGTCGGCAGGATGGCCACGTCACCGGTCTGGTTGAAGAAGCTGACGTTGCCGCCGGTGACCGGGATGCCGAGTTCGACACAGCCGTCCGCCAGCCCGTGCACGGCCTGCTCGAACTGCCACATCACGCCGGGGTCGGTCGGCGCACCGAAGTTCAGGCAGTCCGAGACCGCGACCGGCTTCGCGCCACTGGTGGCGACGTTGCGGTACGCCTCGGCCAGCGCGAGCTTCGCGCCCTCATACGGGTCGAGGTAGACGAACTTGCTGTTGCAGTCCGTCGAGACGGCGACACCGCGGCCGGTCGATTCGTCGATCCGGATCACGCCGGAGTCCGACGGCTGCGCGGACACGGTGTTGCCGCGCACGTAGCGGTCGTACTGGGAGGTCACCCATTCCTTCGACGCCTGGTTCGGCGACGAGATGAGCTTGAGGATGTCGGCGCGCAGTTCGTCCGAAGTGGACGGACGCGGCAGCTTCGCCGAGGTGTCGGCCTGCAGGGCGTCCTGTTCCGACGGTCGCTGGATCGGGCGGTCGTACACCGGACCCTGGTGCGCCACGGTGTGCGCCGGGACGTCGACGACGACCTCGTCGTTCCAGGTGATGACCAGGTGCTCGCCGTCGGTGACCTCGCCGATGTCGGTGGCGATGACGTCCCACTTCTCGCAGACCTTCATGAACGCCTCGACGTTCTCCGGCGAGACGACCGCGCACATCCGCTCCTGCGACTCGCTGGACAGCACCTCCGCCGGGGTCATCCCGGTGGCGCGCAACGGAACCCGGTCGAGGTAGATGTGCATACCGCCGTCACCGGCGGCGGCGAGCTCGGAGGTCGCACAGGAGAGCCCGGCGCCGCCGAGGTCCTGGATGCCGACGACGAGCTTCTGCGCGAACAGTTCGAGACAGCACTCGATGAGCACCTTCTCGGTGAAGGGGTCGCCGACCTGGACGCTGGGCAGCTTCTTGCGGCCGCCCGAGCTTTCGTCACCCGAGAAGGTGTCGCTGGCGAGGACGGACACGCCGCCGATGCCGTCGAGACCGGTGCGCGCGCCGAACAGGATGATCTTGTTGCCCTTGCCCGAGGCGAAGGCGAGGTGCAGGTCCTCGACGCGCATCGCGCCGACGCACAGGGCGTTGACCAGCGGGTTGCCGGAGTAGCTCTGGTCGAACACCAGCTCGCCGCCGATATTCGGCAGGCCGAGGCAGTTGCCGTAGCCGCCGACGCCGGCGACCACGCCGGGCAGCACGCGGCGGGTGTCCGGGGCGTCCGCCGGGCCGAAGCGCAGCGCGTCCGCCACCGCGAGCGGGCGCGCGCCCATCGCCATGATGTCGCGCACGATGCCGCCGACGCCGGTCGCGGCGCCCTGGTACGGCTCCACGTAGGACGGGTGGTTGTGGCTCTCGACCTTGAAGGTGACCGCCCAGCCCTCGCCGATGTCGACGACGCCCGCGTTCTCGCCGATGCCGGCGAGCATCTTTTCCTTCATCTCGGGTGTGGCGGTCTCGCCGAAGTAGCGCAGGTGCTTCTTCGAGGACTTGTACGAGCAGTGTTCGCTCCACATCACCGAATACATCGCCAGTTCGGCGTCGGTCGGACGGCGGCCGAGGATCTCCCGGATCCGGGCGTACTCGTCGTCGGCGAGGCCGAGCTCGACGTACGGCTGGGTCTGCTCGGGGGTCGCCTCGGCGTGTTGAGTGGTGTCAACGGTGCTGGTCACGGTGTCCGCATCAGGGTTCGCCACGGCCTTGAGAATAGGCGAGCGTTTAAGGCCGCCGTCGGTCGCCCACGGATAAATCGGTCGCGCCCGCGACGGTGATCCGCTTACCGTCGACAATCGTGCTTTCCGCCACATATCCGCTTCCGCGACTACGTCTGCCCGCCAAGCCGACCGCCTGGCGGTACCTGGTCAGGATGATGCTCGCGCGCCCGGGGCTGCTCGCCGTCTCGGCGATCAGCGGTGCGCTGTGGTCGCTGCCGATCGCCCTCCTGCCGGTCGCGATCGGCCGGGGCATCGACGCGATCGGCCGCGGCGACGGCGATTCCGTCTGGCTCTGGGGTCTCGCGGCCGCCGGGCTCGGCATCGCGCAGACGCTCGCGGGCACGGTGCAGCATTTCGCGTCCTACGGCTGCTGGATCCACGGCGCCGGGGTGACGCAGCGGCTCGCCACCGAACACGCGGCGAAACTGGGCGCGAACCTGCGTGACACGACCACAACCGGTGACGTGGTCGCGATCACCACCAGCGACATCAACCCGATCGGCGACTCCTTCGAGGTGCTCGGGCGGGCCTTCGGTTCGCTGATCGCGTTCATCGTGTGCGCGACGGCACTGCTGACGACGTCTCCGCTGCTCGGCGTGGTCGCGCTGGTCGGTGTCCCGCTGGCGGTGGTGGGTATCGGGCCGCTGCTGAAGCCGCTGGAGAAACGCCAGACGAAGCAGCGCGAGGAGAAGACCGAGGTCAACGCGCTGGCCGCGGATATCGTCTCCGGCCTGCGGATCCTTCGCGGAGTCGGCGGCGAGAAGCAGTTCCTCGACCGCTTCCGCCGCTCCAGCCAGAAAGTCCGCGCGGCCGGCGTCCAGGTCGGGCGCAGCGAGGCGTGGCTCTCGGCGGCGGAGATCGCGCTGCCGGGCCTGGTCACGGTGGTCATCACCTGGCTTGGCGCGCAGCTGGCGATCAACGGCACCATCGGCGTCGGCGAGCTGATCACCTTCTACGGCGTCTCGGTGTTCCTGGTGATCCCGGTGACTACGGCGACCGAGTTCGCGGGGGTGCTGAGCGCCGCGCTGGTTTCGGCGCGGAAGGTGTGCAAACTGCTGTCCACCGAACGCACGCTCGCCGAGCCGGAGCACCCCGTGCCGCTGCCGGAAGGCCCGCTGGACCTGTACGACGAGACGTCAGGGATCAAGGTCGAGGCCGGGAAGCTGACGGTCGTCGACGTCGGGGCCGACGCCGAAGCGGTGGCGTCGCGGATGGCGCGGTTCACCGATCCGAGTGAACCTGCCCTCGTCGGCGGGGTTCCGGTGGACCGGGTCGCGCTCGACGAGCTGCGGCGGCGGGTCGTGTTCGCGCACAACCAGGACATCTGGTTCTCCGGGGTGCTGCGCGAGCAGGTCAGCCCCGCCGAACCCGGCGACGTCGAGATCACCGAAGCGCTGTACGCGGCGGACGCCGAGGATATCGTGGACGCGCTGCCCAACGGCGTCGACGAGGTGATCGGTGAACGCGGACGTGAGGTCTCCGGTGGTCAGCGGCAGCGGCTGAACCTGGCCCGCGCGCTGGCGACCGGCGCCGACGTCCTGCTGCTCGACGAGCCGACCTCGGCCGTCGACGCGCATACCGAAGCCCGCATAACCGAACGCGTCGCGAAGCTGCGGCGCGGCAAGACCACCGTCGTGTTCAGCCAGAGTCCTTTGTGGACACATGTGGCCGATGTGGTCATCGATACGAAAGTACCGGCATGAAGAAGCTGCCGCTGGCAGACAAGAAGGACGTTCGACGATGGATCAAGGAGACCGCGCGAGCCAACAAGCGCGAGTTCTCCGTGATGCTCGGCCTGTTCTGCGTCGCGACCGCGATCGGGCTGGCCGGGCCGCGACTGCTGGGCGCGCTGGTGGACGAGGTCGTCGGCGGCACGACGACCGCCACGATCACCTGGCTGGCGATCGCGTTCGTGGTCGTCCTGGGTACGCAGGCGTGGTTCAAGGGCCTGGCGCGGCTGCGCGCGCGGGTGTTCGGCGAGCGGATCCTGGCGAAGAACCGCGAGGAGTTCGTCGGGAACGCGCTGAACCTGCCGCTCGGGACGGTCGAGGCCGCGGGCACCGGTGACCTGCTCAGCCGGGCGACCACCGACGTCAGCCGCATCGACCACGCGGTGCGTTTCGGCGCGCCGGAGATCCTGATCGCGGCGGTCACGGTGGTGTTCACCGTGGTGGCGATGGTGATCACGTCCCCGTTCCTGGCGCTGGGCCTGCTGGTCGCGCTGCCGCTGCTGGTGCCGGTGAACATCTGGTACCAGCGGCGGATCCCGGACGTGATGCGGCGGATGCTGGACAAGTGGTCCGAGCTGCAGTCCACCACGCACGAGACCGCGGAGGGCGCGCGGACGGCCGAGGCGCTGAACCTGACCGGCCGCCGGATCCGGACCGGGCACGACGGTCTCGACGCGTCGATGCTGGGCGAGCGCGAGGTCCGGGCGCTGCAGATGCGGTGGATCCCGTCGCTGGAGATCAGCTACGTGCTGCCGGTGCCGGTGATGCTCGGGCTCGGCCTGCTCGCCTACTCGAACGGCTGGGAAGGGCTCGGCACGATCACCGCGATGCTGCTGTATTCGCAGGTCATGACGGGTCCGCTGAACGAGGCGCTGTTCTGGCTCGCGGACATCCAGGTGGCGGGGGTCTCGCTGCGGCGGCTGCTGGGTGTTCGGCCTGCTCAGGCTTCGGACGGGGCTTCGGAGGCGCCGCGCGGCCAGGACATCGAGGTCCGCGACGTGCGCTTCGGCTACAACGAGGACCGCGAAGTGCTCCACGGGATCGACCTTCGGGTGCCCGCCGGGGAGCGGCTGGCGATCGTCGGGCCGTCCGGGGCCGGCAAGTCGACGCTGGGACGGCTGCTGGCCGGGATGTCGGCGCCGACGTCGGGCTCGGTGCGGGTCGGCGGCGCCGAGGTGTCGACGCTGCCCGACGACGTCCTGCGCGGCGAGGTCCTGCTGCTGACCCAGGAGCAGCACGTGTTCGCGGGGACGCTGCGGGACAACCTCACGCTCCCGGCCGGCGACTGGACCGACGAACGGCTGTTGGAGGCGCTGGCCTCGGTCGGGGCTTCGGAGTGGGTCGCGAGCCTGCCCGAGGGGCTGGACACGAAGGTCGGGGCCGGGGCGGTCGCCGTCCCGGCGGCGATGGCGCAGCAGCTGGCGCTGGCGCGGGTGGTGCTGGCCGACCCGCACACGCTGGTGCTGGACGAGGCGACGTCGCTGCTGGACACGGGTTCGGCGCGGGAGCTGGAGCGGTCGTTGAGCGCGGTGCTCGAAGGGCGCACGGTGATCGCGATCGCGCACCGGCTGCATACGGCGGCCGCGGCCGACCGGGTCGCCGTCATCGAGGGCGGCCGGGTGACCGAGCTGGGCTCGCACGCGGAGCTGCTGGCGGCCGGAGGCCCCTACTCCGCCCTGGTGGCCGCGGCCTCGTGAGTGGTAAGGACGGTTCTAACCGTCCTTACCACTCACGAGCGTTACGCGGAGACGAGCGCGTCCACGGCGCTGTAGAACATGCCGAGCCCGTCGTCGGAAGGCCCGGTGAGGGCGTCGATGGCGTGCTCCGGATGCGGCATGAGCCCGACGACGCGGCCGTTCTCGCTGCGGATCCCGGCGATGTCGTTGCGCGAGCCGTTGGGGTTGCCGCCGACGTAGCGGAACACCACGCGGCCCTCGCCCTCCAGCTCGTCGAGCGTGGCCTGCTCGGCGACGAAGCAGCCGTCGATGTTCTTCATCGGGATGAGGATCTCGGCGCCCTTGTCGTACCGGGTGGTCCACGCGGTGTCGTTGTTCTCGACACGCAGCCACTGGTCACGGCAGATGAAGTGCAGACCCGCGTTGCGGATCATCGCGCCCGGCAGCAGCCCGGCCTCGCACAGGATCTGGAAGCCGTTGCAGATGCCGAGCACCGGCATGCCCTTGTGGGCGGCGTCGATCACCGACGACATCACCGGCGCGAACCGGGCGATGACGCCGGCGCGCAGGTAGTCGCCGTAGGAGAAGCCACCGGGGACGACGACGGCGTCGACACCCTTGAGGTCTTCGTCCGCGTGCCACAGCGGCACGGCTTCGGCGTCGGCGTAGCGGACCGCGCGGGCCGCGTCACCGTCGTCGAGCGTGCCGGGGAAGGTGATGACCCCGATGCGGGCGCTCACGCGTCCACCCGCTTGATGGTCCACTGCTCGATGACGGGGTTCGCGAGGAAACCTTCGGCGATCTTTTCGAGCGTCGCGTCGTCGACGGAGTCGTCGACCTCGATCTCGAAGTGCTTGCCCTGACGGATCTCGGTGATCCCGGTGAAGCCGAGACGACCGGCCGCGCCGAGCGCGGCTTGGCCCTGCGGGTCGAGGATTTCGGGCTTGGGCATGACGTCGACGACGACTCGGGCCACGGCAGGCTGCTCCTTATTCACGCAGGTCGTGGGTACCGCCCGAGCCTACTTCACTACGGTTGCCGCATGACCTACGGGCAGTACGCACCGCCGAAGAAGTCGAAGACCGGCCTCTGGATCACGCTGGCGCTGGTCTTCGTCCTGATCGCGGGCGGTGTCGCGTTCACCGGTTTCGTGACGCCGGGGTTCTTCAAGACCAAGCCCGACACCACGTCGCGTGCGACGCCGGAGCAGCTGGGCCGGTCTTTCGTGAACGGCGTCGGCGAAGGTCGCCTCAGTCAACTCTGGTGTCCGATCCGCTCGAAGCGGTCCTACACCGTCGAGCAGATGTTGGCCGTCTCGGAAGGCGCACAGCCGAGCACGCCCGCGCACCAGCGTGCGGCGCAGGAGTACTCGGCCGCGTTCACCGCCGGGGGCCAGACCGTCGGGATCGCGATGATCCCCGCCGAGGGCGGCTGGTGCGTGCGCGACGCCAAGGTCGGCGGCGAACCCGAGCCGCTGCCGAGCCTCGACACGAAGCCGTCGCCGCGTCCGGACGTCAAGACCGGGGAAGAGGCGGGGAACAAGTTCGTCGACGCGATCAACACGCGCGACATCCCGGCGGCGTTGTCCGTGCTGTGCGAGACGGTGGCGGACACGACGCGCGAGGGCGTGCAGCAGATCATCCACGGCGAGGCGAGGTACACCGTCGAAAACGCCGACGTGCTGACCACCGCGAAGCAGACGATCCTGCATCTCGCGGGCGAGGTCGACGGCGTCCGGAACCCCGGCCGGATCGAGACCGAGGACGACGCAGAGGGCGGCCCCTGCGTGACCTCTTTTTCACCCGATTCCGACTGAGCTCGCACCGATCCTTCGTCTGGGGGATGCTCGGAGCGCGGCGCTGGGCCAAGATGAGCCCATTGGCGGGGCGTCAACACCGGGCGAGCAGCAGGAGGCACCGTGGCCGATCAGGACTCCTTCGACTACGTGATCGTCGGCGCGGGCAGCGCGGGATGCGTACTGGCGAACCGGCTGAGCGAGGATCCGTCGGCGCGGGTGCTCCTGCTCGAAGCCGGCGGCGAGGACGACGCCGACGAGATCCACATCCCCGCCGCGTTCCCCGGTCTGTTCAAGACGAAATGGGACTGGAACTACGAGACCGTCGAGCAGAAGCACACCGGCCAGACGCTGTACTGGCCACGAGGGAAGACGCTCGGCGGCTGTTCGTCGATCAACGCGATGATCTACATCCGCGGCAACCGCGCGGACTACGACGGCTGGCGTGACGGGCACGGCGCCGAGGGCTGGGGCTTCGACGACGTCCTGCCGTATTTCAAACGGGCGGAGGGGAACCAGCGGCTCGGCGGGCCACTGCACGGCACCGACGGGCCGCTGAACGTCGAAGACCGCCGCTTCACCCATGAGCTGTCGCTCGCCTGGGTCGATTCCGCCGTCGCCTGGGGCCTCAAACGCACCGACGACTTCAACGGCGAGTCTCAGGAAGGCGCCGGCGTCTACCAGGTGACCTGCAAGAAGGGCCGCCGATGGTCGACGGCCGACGCGTACCTGCGGCCGGCGTTGTCGCGTCCGAACCTCACCGTGCGGACCAACGCGCAGGCCACCCGCGTGGTCTTCGAAGGCACCCGGGCCGTCGGAGTGTCCTATTTGGACCAAGGTGCCGAGACGACCGTGCGCGCGTCGACCGAGGTCCTGCTGAGCGGTGGCGCGGTGAACTCGCCGCAACTGCTGATGCTGTCCGGGGTCGGCCCGGCGGAAC
This sequence comes from Amycolatopsis sp. NPDC058340, assembly GCF_042723975.1. Taxonomy (NCBI): domain Bacteria; kingdom Bacillati; phylum Actinomycetota; class Actinomycetes; order Pseudonocardiales; family Pseudonocardiaceae; genus Amycolatopsis; species Amycolatopsis sp. NPDC058340. Next base: position 43,573 of record NZ_JBHXIB010000050.1, read on the forward strand.
ACCTGCGTGAGCACGGGATCGACGTCGTGGCCGCGCTTCCCGGCGTCGGCGAGAACCTGCACGACCATCCGGCCTGCGGGATCATCTGGTCGACGCGCGGCACCACCGATCTGGTGGACGCGGCGACACCCGGCGGCCTGGTGCGCTACCAGCTCACCAAACGCGGCCCGCTGGCTTCGAACATCGGCGAGGCGGGCGCGTTCTTCCCCGCCGCGGACGGTGTCTCGCCGCCGGACATGCAGATCCACGTCGCGCCGACGTTGTTCTACGACAACGGGATGCGCGAGCCGACGGTGCCGGGCTTCACGTCGGCGGCGACCCTCGTGGACGTCGCGAGCCGTGGACGTCTTCGGTTGAAGTCGGGGAATCCCTTGTGGAAGCCCGAAATCGACCCGGCGTACTACGCGGAATCCGTGGACATGGAGAAGATGCTCGCCGGGATGCGCGCGCTGGTGGAGATCGGGAAGTCCGGTCCGCTGGCGCGGTATCTGGACAAGCCGTTCCTGCCGGAGCGGCACGACCTGACCGACGATGAGCTGGCCGACTACGTGCGCGAGAAGACGCAGACGCTGTACCACCCGGTGGGGACCTGCTCGATGGGGACGGGCGAGAACGCCGTCGTCGATCCGTCGCTGAAGGTGCGCGGGGTGGAGGGGCTGCGCGTGGTGGACGCTTCGGTGATGCCGGTGGTGCCGCGCGGGAACACGAACGCGCCGACGATCATGGTCGCGGAGAAGGCCGCGGACCTCATCCGGGGCAAGTAGCGCTCGTGAGTGGTAAGGACGGTTCTAACCGTCCTTACCACTCACGAGCCCCAAGACCCTCCGCTACCGCTTTCCGTGCAGCACCGTAATGAGCTTCGCCACCAGAGCGTCCGTCTTTTCCTTGCGGGAGAACGAGGTCAGCACGATCGGTGCGGTGAACCGCTGCCGCGCCACTGCCTTCGGGCGGGCGAACTCGCGCAGGCCTTCCGGGCCGTGGATCCGGCCGAAGCCCGAATCGCCGACGCCGCCGAAGGGCAGCGAAGCGATACCGGCGAAGGAAAGCGGCGCGTTGATCGACGTCATGCCGGTGCGCAGCCGTCCGGCCAGTTCGAGGCCGCGCGACTTCGAGAACACCGTCGAGCCGAGGCCGTACTTCGTGTCGTTGGCCTTCTCGACGGCCTCGTCCATGTCGCGGACCTTCGCGATGGTGACGGTCGGGCCGAACGTCTCCTCCTGGACCGCCACGGAGTCCTCGGGCACGTCGACGAGCACCGTCGGCTGCACGTAGCGGTCGCCGACCGCGTCGACGCCGCCGACCAGCGCCTTGCCGCCGCGCTCGATGGCGTCCGCGATGTGGCGCTTGATCACCGAAAGCTGCGAAGGCATCGTCACCGGGCCGTACTGCGCGGCCGCGTCCGAGCCTGCCCGCACGTCCTTCGACTTCTCGACGACCTTCGCGACGAACTCGTCGTGCACGCGCTCGTGGACGTACACGCGCTCGACGCCGATGCAGGTCTGGCCCGAGTTGGAGAACGCGCCCCAGACGGTCGCGTCCGCGGCGGCCTCGAGGTCGGCGTCCGCGTCGACCAGGACCGCGTCCTTGCCGCCGGCCTCGATGATCACCGGGGTCAGCGTCTCGGCGGCCGCGGCCATGATCTTCTTGCCCGTGCCAGTCGAACCGGTGAAGGCGATCTTGTCGACGCCTCCCGTGACGAGCGCGGCGCCGGTCTCACCGAAGCCGGTGATCAGCTGCAGCACCGGCCACTCCGGGACGACCTCGTTGAACGCGTCGACCAGCCATTTCCCGACGCCGGGCGTGTACTCGCTCGGCTTGAAGACGACGGTGTTTCCGGCGGCGAGCGCGTACGCGATCGAGCCCAGCGGGGTGAAGACGGGGTAGTTCCACGGGCCGATCACGCCCACGACGCCGAGCGGCTGGTACTCGACCGTCGCCGCCTGGTTCGACATCATCAGCCCGGCCGCACGGCGCTGCTTGCCGAGGATCTTGCGCGCGTGCTTGCCCGCCCACGCGATGTGCTCGATGGCCAGGACGCTCTCCAGCTGCGCGTCGGCGATCGGTTTCCCGGTCTCGTCGCGCACGACCTGGCACAGCTGCGGCAGCCTGCGGGTGATGACGCCCTTCCAGCGGCGCAGGCGTTCGGCGCGCCCGTCGTAGCCGAGCCCGGCCCACCAGTCGGCGGCGTCCCTCGCGCGGGCGATGGCGGCGCGGACGTCCTCCTTGCTGTGCACCGGGTAGGTGCCGACGACCTCGTCGGTCGCCGGGCTGAGGGAATCGAAGGTCTCCCCCACGCTGTGCGCGGTCGGCTTCGGCTGGACTGCGGTCATCGACTTCTCCCGTGTCTCGGCTCAAAGCCCAGGCTACGACGTTACTGACGGCGTGCCAATAGCTCGCCTGGGGCGTGCCACCAGCATCGCACAGGAGACGAGGGCCGCAAGGACACCGAGCAGGGGGCACAGCCACACCGGCAGCACCCCGATCGCCAGCGACCCCAGCCCGAAACCCGACGCCTGCACGGTGAAGGCCAGTGAGAACCCCTCCGACCGGCGGCGTTCCGGCAACAGCTTCTGCAGGTTGACCGACGAGACGGCCATCAGCGGACCGGTGCAGAGCCCGATCAGCGCGACCCCGCCGAGCAACCCGGCCCAGCCGAAGCCCGCCGAAACCACGATCCCGCCGAGCACGAAACCGGCGAGGAACAGCCGTGGATCGCCGGCCTTGCCCCGTGCCGCGTAGAGCGCGCTCCCGGTGATGCTCGCGGCGCACAGCACGACGATGACGATCGCCGTAGCCGAATCGGGGGCGCCGACACGCTGGACGAGCGGCAGCAGCCCGACCTCGATGGTCGACAGCAGGAGCCCGACGGTGAACAACCCCGCCAGCCAAGGAACACAGGCGGCGACCGGGATCGCCTGCCGTTCGACTGTCCTTTGTGGATCGCGATGGACGGTCCGCCGCGGCACGAGCAGCGCCGCCAGCAGGGCGACGACGGCCATCGCGAGGACCGGGAGGACGGGGCCGGACGTCGCCAGGAGCGCCACCAGCAGCGGACCGCCGACGATGACGCCTTCGAGGATCATCGCGTCCACCGAAACGGCCCTCGGCAGCTCTTCTTCGGTCACCGTCCCGGCGAGCAGCGTCCGGAAACCGCCGTTCAGGCCGCCCGCGACCAGTCCCGGCGGGATCGCCAGCGCGAGCAGCGCCCAATCCGGCGCTCCGGCCGAAGCGACCGCGGCCAGCAGGAACAGCCCGGCGGCGACCAGCGGAAGCAACACGACGAGACCGCGGGCGGGGCCGACGCGGTCGAGCAGCCGTCCGGTCGGCACGGCGCCGGCCATCTCGGCGGCGACGAAAACGGCCATCATGACCCCGCCGAGCCGGTACGAACCGGTCGTCGCGGTGGTCAGCACGGTGAAGGCCAGTGGCGCCATCGTGGCGGGCAGCCGGTTCAGCTGCACCCCCGCCGACCAGCGCCAATACCCGGTGTTACGCAGCAACGTCATGTCACGAACACTGCCGAACCAGGCCTGGCGAGAACCATTGATTAGGGAATAGCCTAATCCGATGATCGAGCTGGTCTTGACCGCCGAGAGCGCCAATCGCGTCCGCTTCGGCATCTCCCCGCTCGACGAGACCATGGGCGCGATGCAGACCCTGCTCGGACGGCGTGGGCATCCGAGCCATCTGCCGTGGCTGCGTGAGGCGGCCGCGAAACTGCCGGACCTGCCCATCGAGGGCTTCGCGAAGGTGATGAGCGCGCGGCACTACATCACCGATTTCCTCAGCCCGCCGCCGAGCGGCCCGGAGACCACCGCGTCCGCGCAGCTCGCCGAAATCCGCCGCACGCCTCCGGCGCAGGTCGCGCATGAGCTGTCCAAAGTGGACGCAGACCTGAGCGGACTGCCGGAAGACCCCGCCGAGGCACGGGATCTGCTGGCGAGCCAGATGGAGATCGCTTGGACCGAACTGGTCGAACCGCACTGGCCCCGGATGCGCCGGTTCCTCGTCGCCGACATCGAGGAACGCTCACGACGGCTGGCCGCCGGCGGAATCGCACTGGTGCTGGAGGACATCCACTCGCGAGTGCGGCTCGTCGACGACGTCCTGGTGATCGAGATGAAGGAACGCGGCCGCGTCCACCTCGACCGGCGCGGGCTCCTGCTGATCCCCGGCGTCTTCGCGTGGCCATCGGTCGGCGTGATCACGATGGAACCGTGGCAGCCGTCGCTGCTGTACCCGGCCCGCGGCGTGGCCGAACTCTGGTCGGATCCCGAACGCCCGCCCGGCGCCCTCGCGGGAGTACTCGGCCGGACGAAGGCCGCCTTGCTCACGACGCTCAACGAACCCGCGAGCACCACCGAGCTGGCCCGACGCCTGGGCTTCTCGGCGCCGACGGTCTCGCAGCACCTGACCGCGATGCACGCGGCGGGCCTGCTCGACACCCGGCGACGCGGCCGCGAAGTGCGTTACCGGCGCACCGAACTTGGCGACGCCCTGATCCGGGCATAGGCTGGAATCGACCTACCGCGAAGGAGAACACCGATGCGTATTGTCCACTTCGGACACTCTTGCACGCTTCTGGAGACCGAGGGCGCGCGGATCCTGATCGACCCCGGCACCTTCTCGGCGGGTTTCGAAGGCGAGCGCGAACTGGACGCCATCCTGATCACGCACCAGCATTTCGACCACCTCGACGCGGACAGGCTGCCCGCGCTGCTGGCTGCCAACCCCGGCGTGCGGCTGATCGTCGACCCGGGTTCCGCCGAAGCGGCGGGGAAGATCGGCGCCGAATTCCAGATCGCGAACCCCGGCGATGCCCTCGAAATCGGCTCCAGCACTGTCAATGTCGTCGGCGGCGAGCACGCGGTGATCCACGAGGAGATCCCGGTGATCCCGAACGTCGGCTACATCGTCGACCACGGCGCCTTCTACCACCCGGGTGACTCGTTCTTCGTGCCGGAGCAGAAGATCGACGTGCTCGGCCTGCCAACCGGCGCACCGTGGCTCAAGGCCGGCGAGGCGGTCGACTACCTGCGTGCGGTGTCGCCGCGCCTCGCCGTCCCGATCCACGAAGCCGTCCTCGCGCGGCCGCAGATGCACTACGGCCTGTTCGCGAATCTCGCTCCGGAAGGCACCGAGGTGAAGGTGCTCGATGTCGGGGAGCCGGTGAAGCTTTAGGGCAGCGCACCGACCCCCGAGGGTGTTGCGAAAGCCACTTTCGCAACGTTGAAGGTTGTGAAAGTGGCTTTCGCAACGCCTCGGCCGTCCAGTCGCCGACGCGGTTGGCCAGCCGTGTCGCGAAAGCCACTTTCGGGACATCTAGCGTCGCGAAAGTGGCTTTCGCGACACAGTCTTCGGGGTCCGGTAAGCCAGCTTCCGCACCAAGATCTCCGCCGGTCCCCGATACGACCGGCGGTGCATCACATACGCGACGACGACCGTCAGCAGCCACACCCCGAGCCCGCAGGCGGCCGCGACGAACGTGCTGCCGCTCAGCCCCAGCATGAACGGCGGCGCCAGGATCAGCCACGCCACCGACTGGAACAGGTACGCGCTCAGCGTGCGCTGGCCGAGGGCCGAGATCGCGGTGACCACGACACCGCGGCGTTTCCCGCCGACCGCCATGCCGATGAGCCCGAACAGGCTGATGTAGCCGATCGCGCCGAACAGTCCCGCACCCTCGTACATGAGCTTGACGAGCCCGGCGGTCCCCTCGTCGAAGCCCGCGTAATCACCGGCGAAGAGCCCCATCGGCAGCGCGCCCGCGATCGCGACACCGAAACCGCCGAACACGCCGAAAAGGAGCAGCTTCCGATTCGGTTCCTCCAGCACGCGCTTCTTCGCCGCCCAGGCGCCCACCCAGACGAAGAGGATCGAAGACAGCAGGACCGCCGTGCTCATCGGCCATTCCGTGAGGCGCTCGCGCACGGCGTCGCCGTAGGTCGGGGCCAGTGACGACACGTCCTCGACGGACGGGACCGGCGCGCTCCCGGAGTTCCCGGTGAGCACCAGGTACATCAGCACCGCGAGGTAGCAGACGCCGAAGCACAGGTACAGCCCCGGAATGCGATAGAAACCCTTGCCTCGCCGCAAAAGCAGCAGGGCGAACACCACGCCGATCACGCCGTACGCGCCGAGCACATCGCCGGAGAAGAACAGCACCCCGTCGACGGCGCCGAAGACGAGCAGCCACGCGTGGCGGCGAAGCAGGATGCCCCGCGTTTCCGGCCAGGGCCGGCCCAGCCGCTCCTGCCGATCGGCGAACTGCACCATCCCGTAGCCGAGCATCATGCCGAACAGCGGCAGCGCGCACGCGTGGACGAGTACGAACAGCACCACGAAGTACGGCCGTTCCAGGCCTTCCGGCGTCTGATCGACGCCGGGCGTGTTCCCCAGGAAGATGCTCGCGGTATGCGCCAGCGCGACAAGCAGGAGCGCGAAACCCCTGGCCAGATCCGGTGCGAGCACGCGCTCGCCGGTCGGTGTCGATGTCATGGTTCCCCCTTTAGTATCCAACGTACACTAATTAATGTCCGACGGATACTAATGGCGGAGGAGGTGTTTGTCAGCTCGCTTCGACGAGAGCGGCGATGCCGTCGAGGACGACGCCCAGTCCGAAGTCGAAATCGGAGTTCTGTTCGGAGCCGCCGAGACCCGAGCTCAGGAAGCCCACGGCGTCGGGGAAACGTTCGGGGTCGATCAGCTCGGCGAGGCCCTTGCCGTAGGCCTGCTCCGCCTGCGCCTGGCTCAGCCCGCTGTCCTTCCGGCCCTCGGCGAGCTGGAGGGCCTGCGCGCAGGCGAGGCGGACATAGCCGCCGATCAAGACCAGGATCCCGCCCTTGGTACCCCAGTCGAGACCGGTTTCGCGCAGCGTGCGCAGGAACGCGTCCATCCAGGCGACGGCGTGCGGGCCGGCGGGCGGGCCGGAAAGCGGCAGCTCGACCAGCCACGGGTGGCTCATCAGCACGTCGCGGTTGGCCTCGGCCAACGTGGTCAGCTCGGCCCGCCAGTCACCGGTGGGCTCCACCTCCGGCGGATCGCCGATGGCGAAGTCGGCCATCAGCTCCAGCAGCTCCGCCTTCGAACCGATGTGGCGGTACAACGACATCTTCGTGACGCCCAGCTCCTTCGCCACGTTCGCCAGCGTCACGTTCGCGACGCCTTCGCGATCGGCGAGATCCACCGCGGCCGCCACGACACCGTCGATGTCGAGTACGGACGGCCTGCCGCGCGTCGGGCGCTCCGACCGGCGCCAGAGCCGCATCAGCGTCGCCGGTGCGCCACCCTCGTCGGTCATCCCGACAATTTAACCCGCGTTCGCGAGAGCGAGCCGTAGGTGGTTCCGAAAGCGCGGTTCTCCAGCGAGACGTCGACGGCGTCGAGGAACGCCTGCCGCAACCCCGGCCGGGCGAGGTCCGCGGCGTCGATGCCGAGCCGCACCAGCCCGCCGCGGCGCGCGGCCCTCGCGGCGGCCAGCACCAGCGCGAAACACCGGACGGTCTCCGTGCGGTGCGACGGCCCGCCGAACTCCTGCACCCTGGCGCGCTGGACGTCGCCGGACACCAGGTCCCGCACCGACGCCAGATCCGCGCACAACGTGAACCCGTGTTCGCGCAGGGCCTGGAGGGTGCCCTCCGACGCGATCCAGCGCGGCGGGGCGAATCCGTCGACCGCCATACCGTTGGCGTCGAGCGCCGCCTTCGCCGCGATCAGGCGCAGCCGTGCCTCGTGCGCGGGCAGCGCCGCGAACTCGGCGCGTTTGCCAAGGTAGACGGCGCGATGCGTCGGCGGGATCTGGTGGTCGTAGCCGTGCAGGAGGACGGAGTCGCCGCCCGCGCGGCGCGTCCGGACCCACTCGGTCACGGGGCCCTCGCCGGTGCGAGCGGCGTAGAGCACGGACAACGGGACCCTGCGCCGGTCGAGTTCGGCCGCGAGATCGGCACAGCGGTGCAACGTCCGGGTGGTCACGCCGGACAGGGAAACCAGCAAACGTGCATCCACCCCACCAGTGAGCCAGCCTCGGCTTGCGCCGGACTGACGACGGAGTGAACGCCGCAGGTCAGGCGGGCCAATCCTGCAGCGACCGGCCGGTGATGCGTTCGTACGACTCGATGTACCTCGCCCGGGTGGCGGCGACGATGTCCTCGGGCAAGGATGGTGACCCCGGTCTGTCCCGGCGGTGCCAGCCCGACGCGGGGCTGGTGAGCCAGTCCCGCAGCGGCTGCTTGTCGAACGAGGGCTGCGGGCTGTCCGGCGCGTAACCGCTCGCCGGCCAGTAGCGCGAGGAATCCGGGGTCAGGACCTCGTCGGCGAGCACGAGGTTCCCCTCGCGGTCGACGCCGAATTCGAGCTTCGTGTCCGCGAGGAGGATGCCGCGTTCGGCGGCGAACTCCGCGCCGCGGCGGTACACCGCCAGCGTCGCCTCGCGGACCTCTTCGGCCCGCTCGCGGCCGAGTTGCCCGACGACGTCGGCGAAGGCGATGTTCTCGTCGTGCGAGCCGCGGTCGGCCTTGGTCGCGGGCGTGAAGATCGGTTCGGGAAGGCGGGACGACTCGGTCAGACCGGGCGGAAGTTCGACACCGCAAACCGTCCCGCGCGCGCGATAATCGGCGAGACCGGTACCGGTGAGATATCCGCGGGCGACGGCTTCGAGCGGCAGCATCGCCAGCCGCCGCACCAGCAGCGCTCGGCCGCGGACCTCGGCGGGGATGCGTTCGTCTTCGTAGGAGACCAGGTGGTTGGGGAGGACATCGGAGAGCAGGGAGAACCAGAACACGCTCATCGCGGTGAGCACCCGCCCCTTGTCCGGGATGGGCGTGTCGAAGACGACGTCGTAGGCGGAGATCCGGTCGGACGTGACGAGCAGCAGATGCTCGTCATCGACGGCGTAGAGCTCACGGACCTTGCCGGCGGCGATCTTCGGGTATTCGAGCGTCGTCACGGCTGCACCCTAGCGATCAAGGATGATGGCTGATCATGCCGATCCACTGCGTTTCGTTCACGACCGACTACGGGCTGAGCGACGGTTTCGTGGCCGCGTGCCACGGCGTGATCGCGCGGATCGCGCCGTCCGTACGGGTGATCGACGTGAGCCACGAGATCCCTCCGCAGCAGGTCAGGACCGGGGCCGAGGTGCTCGCCCAGACCGCGCCGTATCTGCCGGAGTCGGTCCATCTCGCCGTCGTGGACCCCGGTGTCGGCACCGCTCGGCGCGGTGTCGTGGTGGTCACCGGCCGCGGAATGCTCGTCGGCCCGGACAACGGGCTCCTCATTCCCGCCGCCGAAACACTCAGCGGGGTGATAGCCGCCTACGAACTCGCGGCGCCGGAATACCGCCTTCCGGTGACGTCCTCGACGTTCCACGGACGTGACGTCTTCGCCCCCGCGGCGGCGCATCTCGCGCTCGGCGTCGCGCCGGAGGAGTTCGGGCCGCCCGTCGACGACCTCGTGCGGCTGCCGGACCCGTTCGTCGCGGTGTTCCCCGGCAAACTGGTGGCCGAAGTGCTCACGGTCGACCATTTCGGCAACGTCCAGCTGGCCGCGAGCCCCGCCGACCTCGAACTGGCCGGGCTGTCCGGCACGGTCTCCGTCAGCAGCGAACACGTCCTGGTGAAAGCGCTGGTCGGCGACACCTTCGGCACGGTGCCGCCGGGCCGGAACGTGCTCTACACCGATTCCGCGGGACGGCTCGCGGTCGCCGTGAACGGCGGCTCGGCCTCGGCGGTGCTCGGGCTGGGGCCCGCCCAGGAGTGCACGATCACCTCGTCGCCGACGGCCACCTGACCAGGCCCGGTCACCGCCATCTTGATCCCGAACGAGACCCCGCCCTCGGGTTCGCGGCGGTAGTCGGCGAGCGAACGGATCGGCTCGGGGCCCGCCTTCTTCCCGGTCTCCTGATCGACCATCGGCACCGTGCAGCGGATGCAGACCTTTGCGTACCCCAGTTCGACGCCGCCGGCGGTGAGCGAGCGGACGTCGTCCTCGCGATGCGGCTCGGGCCAGCCCGCGACGACGATGTTGGGCCGGAAGCGGTCCATCGGCACGGCTTCGGCGCCGCGCGACGCGATACGCTCGTTCAGACCGTCCAAAGAGGACTCCGAGGTGAGCAGGATCGCGTGCGCGTCGGCGAAGGCCGCGGTGCCGGGGATCTCGCCGTTGGTGACGCGTTCGTGCTCCGGCGCGAGCCCGACGAACACCGACGGCAGGCCCAGGACGTCGGAGAACCACTCGGCGGCCTCGTCGCCCTGGTGGACGCCCTTGCCCTGCCAGGTGAACGTCGCGGCGGGCTGCCTCGGCCCGTCCGTGACCGTCTCGACCAGCAGGTCTTCGACGCCGGGAGCGGCGAGCCGCAGGCGGGCGCCGTCGTCCAGCACCTCGGCCCGGATCGAGGCCATCACCGGATGCTTGCGCTGGCTGCGGAACTCGCCCTCCGGGGAGACGACCATCCAAGCCCGGTCGAACCTCAGCCCCGCGGGGGTGACGTCGGCCGCTTCGACCGGCGTCCCCGCGCAGCCTTTGACCGGGTAATAGACCAGCTTCGCCACTCTCGCCATAGCCGCAGGTTAACGACTCGGGCCTCGTGAGTGGCAAGGACGGTTAGAACGAAGGGTGCCTTTGGTGCCTACTGGACGTGGCCGTTGGTCGAAGGTCCGTGAAGGACTCCTTCACTGCGCTAGACGCCAGGGTGCCGGCAAAGTCGTATAGCTGCTGGTCTGTGCCACTGTCATGAAGCACAGAGGCGTTCGCAGGAGCAGGCTCAGCCAAGAGATCTGAATCTCTACTGGGGGTCGTGAGTGCTTTTGGTCGTTCTAACCCTCTTTACCACTCACGACCCCACGAATAACCGTACATAAATGCATAAATGGGACACTTATTGCCCTGAAAGTGTCCCGTGTGGACACTCGATGCCCGTGCCCGCCCTGTCAACGTTCGAAACCCAGACCTGCGCTATCTCGACGCTCGCCGGGACCCTGGCGCTAGACGCAGTGAAGGGGGCCTTCACGGACTTCAGGAGCGAGCAAAAGGCGGCGGGTGGTGGGGCCGCCTCGTGAGTGGCAAGGACGGGGAGAAAAAGACGTGGCAACACACGGGACTGGCGCCCCCCCCCCCCCCCGCCCCAGGGGGGGGGGAGCCAAAA
>NZ_JBHXIB010000051.1:0-54020 GCF_042723975.1 Amycolatopsis sp. NPDC058340
CGTGAAGGCCTCCTTGAGGGACCCAGAGTCCCTCAAGGAGGCCTTCACGGACCGAGCCTTGACCGCGGAGACGAAAAAAGGCTCCGTGCCATCAGTCCCGATCTGATGGCACGGAGCCGGGGGATGTCCGACTTGGGCCGCCTGGGGGCGCGACCCACATCGGACATCGGCGTCCACGTCCGTCCGGGTGGGCTCACCCCGAGCGAAGAACCCGTTCGGTCGTCGACAACACCTACGTGAGCGAGCCCACTGGCCCGCTCACGTGGCGACAACGTAACAGGGCGCACACCGACGGCTACAAGCGCCCCGCCATGGCCTTCGCGACCTGCGGTTTCGTCAGCGCGTCAGCGGGGTCGAGTCGCGGCCGGCGATGAAGGCCGGACGCGGTTCGATCGCGGCGTACGGCTCCTGGAGCGCGTTTTCGACGCTGTTGAACACGACGAAGATGTTCGACCTCGGGTACGGCGTGATGTTGTTCGAGGAACCGTGCATCACGTTCGAGTCGAACCAGAGCGCGGAACCGGCCTGTCCGGTGAACTGGTCGATTCCGTATTCGGCGGCGAGCGCGGTGATGTCCTCCTCGCTCGGGACGCCGACCCGCTGCTCTTTCAGAGAACTCTTGTAGTTGTCCTCCGGGGTCTCCCCGGCGCACTGGACGAAGGTCCGCTGCGAGCCCGGCATCACCATCAGCCCGCCGTTGAACGGGTAGTTGTCGGTGAGCGCGATGGAGCAGCTGACCGCGCGCGGCACGGGCATGCCGTCCTCGGCGTGCCAGGTCTCGAAGTCCGAGTGCCAGTAGAAGCCGGTGCCCTTGAAACCGGGCATGTAGTTCACGCGGCTCTGGTGGATGTACACCTCGGAGCCGAGGATCTGCCGGGCCCGGTCGAGCACGCGCGGGTCACGGACGAGTTCCGCGATCAGCTCGCTGGTCTCGTGGACGTCGAAGATGGAGCGGACCTCACCGGTCTTGGCCTCGGTGATGACGCGCTCGTCGCCGCTGTGGTCCCCGGAGGACATCCGGACGAGTTCCTGCCAGTACGTCTGGACTTCGCCAGGCGACAACAACTGGTCGACGACGGTGTAACCACGCGTTTCGTGGTTGGCGAGCGTGGCCGCGTCCAAGGGACCGTCGGCCTCGGTGCCCCAGACGGTGGGGTGCGCCCTGGGCAGGTGTTCGGGTTTACCCGTGATGCGGGTCGGGTAACTGTCGTCGACTCGGGTGTCGGTCAGCGTCAATGCAGTCGCCTCCTCGAGCGATTTCTACGGTTCGGTGACGAGCGGGTACACGCCGTTTTCGTCGTGGACCTCGCGGCCGGTGATGGGTGGGTTGAACACGCAGACGCACTTGATCTCGGTCTTGGGCCGGACCTGGTGCTTGTCGTGGTCGTTGAGCAGGTACAACGTGCCCGGCTTCAGCTGGAAGACCTCGCCGGTCGCGGTGTTTTCGAGCTCGCCCTCACCGGAGGTGATGAACACCGCTTCGATGTGGTTCGCGTACCAGAAGTCGTTGACCGTCCCGGCGTACAGCGTGGTCTCGTGCACCGAGAAGCCGACGCCCTCCTTGGCCAGCACGATGCGCTTGCTGCGCCAGTTCGGGGTCTTGATGTCGGCGTCGGTGTCGGTGACCTCGTCGAGGGTTCTGACAAGCAACGGAAAACTCCTTCTCGTTCCTGGTTGGGGCGGTCGGTTCGGGTCAGTTGAGGACGGAGGCGACGGCCTCGTCGATGATCGCGAGGCCCTTCGTGAGCTCGTCGTCCGTCAGGGTGAGCGGCGGGAGGACCTTCATGACCTCGCCGTCGGGGCCGGAGGTCTCCATCAGCAGCCCGCGTTCGAACGCGGCGGCGCAGACCTTGCCCGCGAGGTCGCCGTTGGCGAACTCGATGCCCCGGGCGAGGCCGCGGCCCTTCGCGAACAGGTTCGCGTCCGGGTACGCCTCGACGATGCCCTGGAAGGCGGCGGCGATGCGCTCGCCCTTGGCCTTGGTCGACTTCTCCAGCTCGTCGTCGCTCCAGTAGACGCGGATCGCCTCGGTCGCGGTGACGAACGCCGGGCTGATGCCGCGGAAGGTGCCGTTGTGCTCACCCGGCTCCCAGACGTCGAGGTCCGGGCGGATCAGCGTCAGCGCCATCGGGATGCCGTAGCCGCCGATGGACTTCGAGAGGCAGACGATGTCGGGTTTGATACCCGCGTCCTCGAAGCTGAAGAACGGTCCGGTGCGGCCGCAGCCCATCTGGACGTCGTCGAGGATCAGCAGGATGCCGTGCTTCTTGCACAGGTCGTCCAGCGCCTTGAGCCATTCGACGCGCGCCGCGTTGATGCCGCCCTCGCCCTGCACGCCTTCGACGATCACGGCGGCGGGCTCGTTCAGGCCGCTGCCGGAGTCTTCGAGCAGCTTCTCGAAGTAGAGGAAGTCCGGGATGGAGCCGTCGAAGTAGTTGTCGTACGGCATCGGGGTGGCGTGCACCAGCGGGACACCCGCGCCGCCGCGCTTCATCGAGTTACCGGTCACCGACAGGGCGCCCAGCGTCATCCCGTGGAAGGCGTTGGTGAAGTTGATGACCGATTCCTTGCCGGTCACCTTGCGGGCGAGCTTCAGCGCGGCCTCGACGGCGTTCGCGCCACCGGGGCCGGGGAAGACGACTTTGTAGTCGAGCTCGCGCGGCTGGAGGATCTTCTCCTGGAACGTCTGGAGGAAGTCCCGCTTCGCCACGGTGAACATGTCGAGCGCGTGCGTCACGCCGTCACGGGCGATGTAGTCGATCAGGGCCCGCTTGAGCGCCGGGTTGTTGTGCCCGTAGTTGAGCGCGCCGGCGCCGGCGAAGAAGTCGAGATAGGCCTTGCCGTCTTCGTCGTACAGGTAGCTCCCCTGTGCCCGGTCGAACACCACGGGCCAGCCACGGCTGTAACTGCGTACTTCGGATTCGAGTTCCTCGAAAATGCTCATCACGTTTTCTTTCTCCCTGAGATCCCCGGTTTTACGTTCTATTGACTGCTGAGCGGACCGATTCGGTACAGGTCCTCCTGCTCATGCGTTCCTTCCTCGGCCGGGAAATCCGCCGCGGAGAACAGATCCTGGCGTTCCACGGTGGCATCCCACCGTTTGGCGAACGAGGCGAACAACCGGATCGAAGCCTCGTTGTCCGGCGTGATCGTGGTTTCGAGGTACCGCACGCCCTGGGCGGTCAGACGGCTGAACAGCTCGTCGAGCAGGGCTCCGGCCAGGCCTTTTCCTCGCTGGGACGCGTCGACCGCGACCTGCCAGACGAAGCCGGTGTCCTGCTTGCGGTATCCGATCACGAAGCCGACCGGCGTGCCGTCGACTTTCGCGACCACCGAGGTGTCGGCGAAATCGTGGCACCACAGCAAATAGGCGTAAGGCGTGTTGAGATCGAGCTTCTTCGAATCGCGGGCGATTCTCCAGAGCGCGGCACCGTCTGCCTTGGTCGGAGTTTCGATCAAGTGCTTTCCGGACATGTCCAAGAAACGTACCGGAGGATTCGGGCGCGGTCAGATCAGCGCGGCGGCGGCAACGCGGCTACCTGCAACAACCTCGAAACACACGTGATAAAGGTAACGGTAACGTTTGAAGCGCAGCACGTGTGGGTAAGGCCGCCTCGGTGCGGTCTCACTGCACGTGACGATACCAACCGTTACCACTTCGTCGCACGGTCAGGACGCGATTCCGCTATTCACGGCGCCGTTTGCGACCCGCGAGTGAACCGATCGGCGTCCAGATGGCGGGCAGCACGAGCAGCAGGCAGACGACCAGCCACCACACCGGTGCCTCGCCGCGCCGCCAGCCCGCGACGACGTCGCCGAGCCAGCCGAACAGCGGGTCGCGCACCGGTGGCAGGAAGGCGGCGAACAGCAGGGCGGCCACCACCAGCACGCCGAGCACCGTGAGCACCATCCGCCACGTCTTGCGCAACGTCATCAGGCTGACCACCAGGAACACGACGGCGCCCGCGGCGACCGGCACGCCGACCCATTGCAGGACCGGGCCGCCCTGCCCACCGAGGACGAAGCCCGCGAGCACGGTGATGAGCGCGGCGAGCACGTTCCACGGTGACGGCAAGGTGGCCGCGCCCCGCGTGATCCACCACGCGCTGCGCCCGGCGGCCTTGGCGAAGGTCGCGGCGGGCTGGACCGATTTCGGCACCCGCGTCGCCCCCGCGGCCGCGTTGATCCCGGCCGCACCCGCCTTGACCAGCGTCTTCGTCAGGAGCATCGTCCCGCGTTCGTGTTCGAACCGTTCGCCGGAGACCTGGCAGGCCTGGAACGCGCGCTGGGTCTGCTCGTCGGTTTCGGGCTCGTTCTCGATGATCCGGCGGAACCGTTCCGACGGTTTCCCGTTGCCCTTGGCCGTTTTCGCGTCGTGTCCGCAATGGAGGCCGACACACGGCAGCTCCTCGCGGGCGATCTCCAGCTGCCGCACCCTGGCGAGCACCATCGCCGTCACCGGCATGCTGACCGGCAGCGCGGCTTCGGTTTCCACGTCGGCGAGTTCGCCGTCGAGACCGAGGAAAGCCAGCTCCCCGGCCAATTGCGCGCGCAGGGCGTCCGCTTCCTCTTGGGACAGCCCGTCTTCCGTGCCCGGCTGCCGCCAGCCGATCTCCTTGAAGGTGTCCCGCACCCGTGCCCGGAACGCCTCCCGCCCGACGACGTCGCGCAGCAGCCGCAGGCGTTTCGGGTCGAGCAGGCACTGCACCAGCCAGCCCGCGCCGTCGACGCGGCCCCACATCCAGTCGTTCGCGCGCCAGGACGCCTTGTAGAACGCGCCGAAGTAGTCGGCCTGCATCCCGGTGAGCTTGTCCCAGGACCGGCGGCGCTTCATATCCATCAGGGTCCGCGAATCCGCGCTCACCTGGACGAGATCGACCCGCTGGTCGACCGACGGCGGTTGCGCGAGCAGCCCGCGGGTCGCGATGTGGAGGCGTACGAGCCGCGAGGTGACGATGGGATCACCTGCGCTTGTCTCGTCCGACGTGAGACCTGTCCAAGCCAGCAGCGTGCTGACCGTGTCGGCGGCTTCGGTTTCGGGTTTCGCCTGTGCCAGCGGCAAAAGGATCGGCGTCGCCTGCCGGAGCGCGGCGACGACGAGCGGCCACGCCTCCTTCAGCGTGTCCGAGCGGCCGAGCGCGGCCCATTCTTTGGCGAGGCCTTCGATCCAGGCGGCGAGCGTGACGTCGGCGGGCGGCGGTCCCTGTTCGGCGACCCAGCCGGCGAGCCGGTTCCCGCGCGCGGCCTTGTGGCGCGCTTCGTGCAGCAGCACCCGGCAACGGTTGAGCTGCACCGCCTGCTCCGGCGACGGATCGAGCCGGAAACCCGCGTTCACCAGCTGCAGGCCGGTGGCGACGGAATCGTCGAGCGCGGTGGTGCGGAAGGCGACCAGGTCCGCGAGTTCGCAGGTGTCCTTGGGCGGCTCGGTGGGCAGGCCGTCACGCAACCCGGCCGCCGCGGCCGCGCGCAGCTGCGCCGCCGTGCCGGACGCCCACTGACGGCCTTGATCCTCCACATCGGACAGTGAGAGCCTGCGGGTCGCCTCGCGGACCAGCGCGGTGGCGTCCTCCTGCACCCGGCGGTCGCGGTAGTCGTTCATCAGCCGCTGGTCGACCAGCGTGTCCGGGCCGCCGCGAACCCCCATCGCGGCAAGGGAGACGCGGGTCCCCCTGGTGCGGACGACGGCGTCGTTGTGCCTGGTCAGGTCCTCCAGTTCGGCGCTGATCGTCTGACTCAGCACGGTGCCGACGACCTTGCTCATCGCGCTGCCCAGCAGCGGCGGGCGTTCGGGATCGACCGCGACCCGCTCGGCCTCGCGTTCGGCCGTCGGCACCACGTACAGCAGCAGCCGCCGGACGTCCGAATGCGACTGCCGCTCGAAGATCTCCCGCAACGCCGGCCGCAGCGGTTTGTTCAGCAGGACACCGCCGTCGGTGAGCCAATGCGACCGTGTGACGTCGGTGTACTTCGTCATGTCCGGATGCAGCGGGCCGGTCTTCTCGCCGATCGGCATCCGGGAGAGCTCGAACGCGCCGGGGAACGACGCGGTGGACCGCGCCGCGAGCGCGAGCGGGCCCACCACGTCGTCCGTCCACAAAGGAGCGTCGAAGCGGAACAGCAGGCGGTGTTCGGTGTCGCGCACCAGGTTTCCGAGCGCGTCGTCGAACCGGGTCGTCTCGCCGTCGATCATCGTGCCGGTGAGCAGCACGGTGATGTCGGGACAGTCGGGTTTCACCGTCGCCTTGTCGGTGATCCGGTGCAACGCGTCCTTGAGATCGCCGAGCAGCACCTTGTCGCCGTCGAGCAGCGACCGCGGCTCCTTCTCGCCCGGGTCGCGGATCAGGTTGTCGAGCGATCCCGTGCTGATCCACGTGTCGCGCAGCACCTGCGGGCTCGACCGGAACGCCTCGGCCAGCCCGAGGCACGCCGCGTTGATGCCGCCCGCGCTCGTGCCGGTGAGCACGTCGAGCGAGACGGTGGCGTTGAGCAGATCGAGCAAGGCCCGGTACGGGCTCTTCGATTCCGGCGCTCTCGACGCCTGCAACAGATGCGAGGTCTCGGTGGCGACCCCGCCCATCCAGACCGCGAGACTCGCCCCGCCCACCATGGTCATCGCCAGCCGGATCTCCTGCGGCCACGGGCTCCCCGCGTCGGCCATGTGCGCCCTCCCCAAGGCTTTGTGCAGGGGGCACTCTAGACCGGACGGGGCAGCCGGTGTACCGCCGATGGTGCGCCCGTAGGGGCAACCGCGCGTTCCGCAGGGACGACACGCGTGATCGGATGGACGACACGCGTGTCCAGGCGGACGACTCGGCCGCATGCGCGTGTCGGCCGGCCAGTCACGTGTGTCGTCCGTCTGATCACACGTGTCGTCCACGCGGCCACGCGAAACCCCCGGTTCGGTCCGCCGCGAGCGGTGTCTCAGTCCACGGTGAGCACGATCTTCCCGAACTGCCGGTTCGATTCCAGATACCGGTGCGCGTCGACGACGTCGTCGAGGCGGAAGGTGCGGTCGACCCTGGACTGGAACGACCCGGCCCGCACCCCGGCGCGGATGAAGGCGTTGGCGCGGCGGAGCCGTTCGGGATTCATCGTGATACCGAAGGCGTTGAACATCCGCATGGTCGGCGCGAACCACAGCGGGAACGGCGTTTCCTTGGCGTCCAAGGCGCCATAGACGACGATCGCGCCGCCTTCCGCGGTCGCCTCGGACAGTTCGCGCACGCCTTCCCCGGCGATCGCGTCGAAGACCAGGTCGGCGCCGCGGCCGCCGGTGTAGGCCTTGGTGCGTTCGACGACGTCCTCCTCGGTCGTCACGATCACGTGCGCCGCACCGGCTTTGAGCAGCCGTTCCTTCTTCCCGGGGGTGCGGGTCGTCGCGATCGTCGTCGCGCCGATGTGATTGGCGACCTCGATCGCGGCCAGCGCCGTCCCGCTCGAAGCCGCGGTGATCAGCACGGCGTCGCCCGCCCGCACCTTGCCCTCGTCGATGATCGCGCCGTAGCCGGTGAGCAGCGAACCCCACATCGCGACGGCGTCGACCGGGCCGAGCCCTTCCGGCCGGTGCAGCGTGGCGCTCGCCGGGACGATCGCCTGCTCGCCGTAGACCCCGTACTCCTTCTGGGAGAAGCCCGCGATCGTGGTGACCCGGTCGCCCTTCTCGAAGCCCTCGACGTCCGGGCCGACCGCGTCGACGACACCCGCCGACGTGTAGCCGAGTTTCGCCGGGAAGTTCTCCGCCCGCTCGAAGTAGTAGCCGCCGCGGAACATCGCTTCGGCGCGGTTGAGGCCGATCGCCTCGATCGAGATCCGCACCTCGCCGGGGCCCGGCTCGCCGATCTCGACGTCCATCACCTCCAGCACCTCGGGCCCGCCCTCGGCACGGAAACGTACTGCCTTGCTCATTCTCATCCCCTTGAGTCGGTTACGTCTTGTAACGGGGGACATCGTCTGTCACGATCGAATCCGCTGGAAGACGGCACTTTCCTGTGACGACGGCACAAGCCTGTTACGAACGAGGTCAACGCGATGAGCGACGCCGAAGATTTTTCCGCCGAGGAACCCTGCTCGCTGCGCGAGGTGCTCGGGCTGGTCGGTGACAAGTGGACGATGCAGATCCTGGTGCGGCTCACCGACGGGCCACGCCGGTTCAGCGAACTCGAACGCGGCATCGAGGGGATCAGCCGCCGGATGCTCGCGCTGACACTGCGGAACCTGGAGCGCAACGGCCTGGTGACCCGGACGGTCTACGCGGAGGTCCCGCCGCGCGTCGAGTACGCGATCACGGCGCACGCCGCCGAACTCGACGCGCCGCTGCACGCGCTTTCGGCGTGGGCGGCCAAACACCGGTCGATCGTGGGCCAGGCGCGTCGCGCCTATGACGCCACGAAGGCCTCCTGAACCCCCGCGTTCAGTCCTCTGGATGCGGTTCTTGCGCGTGCAACCACCGCATTCAGAGGACGAAATGCGGGGGCGTCAGGCGGCGAAGTGCTCCAGGAGGAGAACCTGCGCCTCACCGACGGCGAAACCCAGGACCGCGCCGGTCGCGATCAGGATCCATTCGTCCTGCTGGAAGGCGGGCCGCAGCAAGCCTTCGAATTCGCGCGGTGACAGCTCCTTCATCTTCGTCACCAGCACGTTCCGGATGTCCATCGCGTCGGTCGCGTAGTCCTCGATGTACCGCATGGTCTCCGGCAGCTTGTCCATGATCTTCTCGGCGATGTTCAGCTTCATGTCCTGATACCGCCTGCTGCCGACGGCGAACACCACCAGCGGTTTCCCGACGCCGACACGGCGCCCGAGCTGTTCGTCGAGCTGACGCTGGATGAGCCCGAGCACCCGGTCCGACAGCGGGCCGCGCAGCACCGCCTCGATCACGTTGTGCGGGGTGATGATCTCCTTCGCGATCAGCGCGCCGTACGCCTCCGCGACCTCGCCACGGCGCTTCAGGAACAGTCCCTGCCAGCGCACGCCGAAATACCGGCGTTCCTCGATCGGGTAGAAGATCATCCGCAGCGCCAGCCAGTCGGTGAACCAGCCGGTGAAGAGCCCGAACAGCGGCATGATCAACGGGAACTTGAACAGCACCCACGCGATCATCTGGATGACACCGATCAGCCCGCCGAAGAAGATGCCGGAGCGGGCGATGAACTTGAACTCCTTGTCTCCCGCTTCCTGGAAGATCCGGTTCAGCAGCCGTTTGTCCTTGACCAGTGCGGTGACCACCATGCCCTTGAGGTCGAACACACTGTCCACATCGGACTTGATGAGTTCCAGCACGGCCGCGACCATCCGCGGCGTCTCGGCCTGGACGCGCTGGATCACCAGCCGCTGCATCCCCACCGGCAGCGATTCCCACAGGCCCGGCTGGTAGTGGGCGGCGACGTCGCGCACGATGTCCTCGACGGCCGCCTGGAGCGGTTTTTCGATCTCCTTGGCGATTCTCTGCGGATCCAGCCGGGCGACGACCTCCGCCGGTTTGATCAGCTGCTCGGTCATCGTGTCGCAGGCGATGCTCGCCATCCGCGCGGCGCGTTTGGGCACGATGCCCTGCCAGCCGAGGAACGGTTTGATGCCGACGAACTCGACCGGCTGGAACATCATCCGGATCGCGACGAGTTTGGTGGTGTAGCCGATCAGGGCGGCGACGATCGGGATGGAGACGTAGATGGGCCAGTGCCGGGCGAAATCGGCGAGGATGCCGTCGAGGAACGCGCCCATACCGAGGTCAGCCGGCGCTCGGGTCGCAGGCCTGCCAGAACTGGGCGCCGAGGCGGGAAATATGGACCGTGCGTTTGACGAACTTGGCCCGCTTCACCGATTTCTCCGCCTCGCGGACGGTCTCGTCGGTCAGCAGGATCTCGTACTGCGTCTCCAGCGCGGGCACCTCTTCGTCCAGCTCGACCAGGCCGAGGCCGATCAGCCTGGTGAGGTAGCCGGGCACCTGGTCGGGCAGCGACACCCCGGCCGCCTTGCCGACGGTGGAGGCGTTGCGCAGCACGAACCGTCCGGCGGCGCCGAGGCTCGTCCGCTCGGCGACGTCGACGGCGGGGAACGGCGAGCCGTCGGAGAGCGCGGAAAGGATGCGGGCCTCGTCCGGCGTGAGCTGCCGCAGGATGATCGCGTAGAGGTACTCGCGGGCCCGCTCGCGGCCGAAGCCGATGGAGTGGTTGAGCAGTTCGGCCATCGCCGCGCGGAGCGGTTCGAGCTGGGCACGGGTGTGCACGAGCGTGATGGTGGCCTCGACCGGCTTGGCGCCGTTGGTGTCGGGCCGGTTCATCGCGGACGCGGCGGTGAGCGCGGCGTGGTACGGGTCGTCGACCTCGTCGAGACGGCGGCGCAGCTCCGAAAGCAGCTGCCGTTCGCCCTGTTTGACGATCTGTTCGGCGATCTCGACGCCGGGGAGTTTGCGGGTGAACTCGAAACCCGTGCGCGCGGCCCAGCCCGCCAGCTGCCCCGCGCGTTTGGCGAAAGCGGCCAGGTCTTCACCGGCGGGTCGATCGTTGCTCACGGGCACTCCCCTCACGTTCGCGCTGATGCTACCTGCGAGTAGGCCGAATGGCCGAAAATGTGATGGACCTGAGTGTTTGGATGGTCACCATGAGCTTCACGCGCTGGGGTCCGCCGATCGACGTCCTCCCGCTGTTCGCGCGGGAGGAGCAAGCCCTGCTCGACGTGCTGACCGGATTGGACGCGGACCGGTGGGCCGCGCCGACGGTGTGCACGGGCTGGACGGTGCACGACCTCGCGGCCCACATCCTCGGCGACAAACTCGGCAGGCTGTCCCGCGACCGGGACGACTACCGCGCGACGGCGCCCCGCGAGGGCGAGCGATTCGAGGACTTCATCGACCGGATCAACGACGAATGGGTGGTCGCGTGCCGTCGGCTGTCCCCCGAAGTGCTGTTCGCGATGCTGGTGGACAGCACCTCGCAGATCGCCGAGATGTTCGGCCGCGCCGACCTCGACGCCGTCGGCGATCCGGTGAGCTGGGCCGGGGACGAGCCCGCGCCGGTATGGCTCGACGTCGCCCGGGAGTACACCGAGTTCTGGGTGCACCAGCAGCAGATCCGCGAGGCGGTGGGCGCGCGGATGCTGGACGACGCGGAGTTCCGTGGGCCGGTGGTCGACACCTTCATGCGGGCACTGCCGCACACTCTGCGTGACATCGAGGCCCGCTCCGGCAGGCAGGTCGCCTACACCGTCACCGGCCAGGGCGGCGGGAAATGGACGGCACGGCGGACCGCGGACGGCTGGGAACTCGACCGCGTCGCGCCGACGTCACGGGCACCTTTGGCCTCGGTGACGACGGACGCGGACACCTTCTGGCGGCTGTGCACCCGGAACCCGGCCGACCGCGCGCGGGTCACCGCCGAGGGTGACGAAAGCGTTTGCGCCGCCGTGCTCGGGATGACGTCGATCATCACATCGAGTAACGGCTCACCTTCTCCGGCCGGATGACGAGCCGCACGAGATCGAGGGTCTGGATCCCGGCGAGCTCGCCGGCGTGGGCGGGGTCTTCGAGGTCCCAGTAGCGCTCGGCGAGCCGGGCGGCCAGCTCGTGCGCCCCGCCGGGTTCGACCGTGGCGCGGCCGGAGACCGAGACCCAGCGCTCTCGCTCGCCCACCGGCGCGGCCACGATGATCGACGCGCGGGGATCGTTCGCCAGCCGCCGCACCTTGGGCGACTCGCGGGGAGTGAACAGCTGGACGGTGCCGTCGTCGGTGGCCTCGAACCACACCGGCCGGACCGGGCCGTCGGCCACGGTCAGGAAGCCGTGCAGGGGGCGGCGGAGGAATTCGAGGTCGTCGGGAGTGAGCATGCGCTCGATTCAACCCGGCGGGATCGGACGTGCCCATAGGCGAAAGGCCGGATCGCCTGTCCATTCGTCCAGCGCGGCTGAAGGGGACTTTCCCCGCGTCTCACGCGGCGAGGGGCCCTTTCCCTGCATCGCATGCGGGGAAAGTCCCCTTCAGCTCCTCTAACCTCGCCCACGTGGACGTGTTCAGTGACCTGATCCGCGGGGTGCGGTCCCACGGTTCGTTGTTCGGCAGTACGACGCTGTCCCCGCCCTGGGCGCTGCACTTCGTGGACGGCGCGCCGCTGACCTTGTGCGCCGTCCTCACGGGCGCGGGCTGGATCGTGCCGGAAGACGCTCCGCCCGAACCGCTGCGCGCGGGCGAGTCGGTCATCGTGCGCGGCCCTTCGACGTTCACCTTCGTCGACGAGGTCGGCACGCCCGCCGAACCGATCGCGTGCGGCGAGCACTGCGCGACACCCGGCCAGGGCGGGACCCGGCACCGGCTCGGCTGGGTCGGCGACCCCGGCGGCGAGACGAGTTTGATCGTCGGCGCGTACCCGGTGCGCGGCGAGATCGCCCGCCCGCTGCTGGACGCGCTGCCCGTCGTGCTGCGGGTGGACGCCGGCGGCGCGGGCGACCCCGTCCTGGAACATCTCGCCGCCGAAGCCGCCGTCGACGCGCCCGGTCAGCAGGTGGTCCTCGACCGGCTGCTCGACTGGATGCTGGTGTGTTCCCTGCGCGAGTGGTTCGACCGGCCGGGCGGTGAGCCGCCGGCGTGGTGGGCCGCGCAGCGCGATCCGGTGGTTGGCGGCGCGCTGCGCCTGCTGCACGCGGAACCGGCGGCGCCGTGGACGGTCGGCTCGCTGGCCGCGCGGGCCGGGGTTTCACGGTCGACACTGGCGAAACGGTTCGCCGATCTGGTCGGCGAACCGCCACTGACCTACCTCACCCGCTGGCGGATGACGCTCGCGGCGGATCTGCTGACCGGCGAGGAATCCGCGACCGTCTCGGATATCGCCCGCAGCGTCGGCTACTCCGACGCGTTCGGGTTCAGCGCGGCGTTCAAACGCGTGCGCGGCGTCAACCCCAGCGAGTTCCGGCGGCAGGTCCTTCAGCGCAGCTGATGCCGCGACTTCTTGGCCTGCTTGCGCAACTGCAGGATCCGGGCGCCGCCGACGAGCGCGACCAGCACGCCGCCGGCGATCACCGAGAACAGCATCGCGACCGCCAGCGGCATGCTGCCGGACATGCCGAGGAAGTGGACGGTGGCCGTGTCCTGGTTCTGCAGGATGAACACCAGCAGGAACACCAGCACGATCAGCGCCACGATGACGGCGATCCAGGTACCGCTCACCCGGGTCCGTTTGAGTTTCGGGCCCGCCTCGAATTTACCGCTGTGGCGTGCGCCGCCCGCGGTCTCGGGCGGCTTGACGGGAACCTCGGCGGCGCCCTCCTCCGGCTGCGTCATGCAGGACAGTGTCCGCCGAAGCGGGCTTGATCGCGCTCTCAAGCGTCCGAACGGGTGACCTCGTCCGCCGCGCGCAGCACGCGCAAGGTGTTCTTCCCGGCCAGTTTCGCGCAGTCCTCTTCGCTCCAGCCGCGTTCCAGCAGGGCGGCGAAGAGCACCGGGTACTTCGAAACGTCTTCGAGGCCTTCGGGCAGCGTCGCGACTCCGTCGTAGTCGCCGCCGAGTCCGATGTGGTCGATACCGGCCACTTCCCGCGCGTGCTCGATGTGCGCGACGACGTCGTCGATGCCCGCCTTCGGCTTCTCCGGGCCGCCTCGCTCCTCGGTGAACTTCGTGCGCTGGTCGATGTTCCGGTAGTCCTTGCCCGCGGCTTCCATGTCCAGGCGCAGCTGCTCGCCCCATTCGGCGACCTTCGGCGAGATGAAGCCCGGCACGAACGTCACCATCGCGACGCCGTCCTTGGCGGCCAGGGTCGCCAAGACGTCGTCGGGGATGTTGCGGGGGTGGTCGTTGACCGCGGTGCAGGACGAGTGGCTGAAGATCACCGGCGCGGAGCTGACCTCAAGCGCGGCGCGCATGGTGCTCGGCGCGACGTGCGAGAGGTCGACGAGCATGCCGATCTTGTTCATCTCGCGGACGACGTCGCGGCCGAAATCGGTGAGCCCGCCGTGTTCGGGTTCGTCGGTGCCGGAGTCGGCCCAGGTGGTGTTGTAGTTGTGCGTCAGCGTCATGTAGCGGACGCCGAGACGACGCAGGATCCTCAGCACACCAAGGGATTCGGCGATGCTGTGGCCACCCTCGGCACCAAGCAGCGACGCGATCTTGCCGTCGCGGAACGCGGCTTCGGCCTGGTCGGCGGTGTCCACGAGGGCGAGACGATCGGGGTATCGCTCGGCCATCTGGTGCACGATCTCGATCTGTTCGAGGACCGCCGTCACCGCGCTGTGCCCCTCGAACTGGCAAGGCACGTAGACGGACCAGAACTGCATGCCGAGTCTGCCCTCGGCGAGCTTCGGGAAGTCGGTGTGGAGGTGCGGCTGCCGGACCGTGAGATCCGTGCCTGCCACGGCCTCGACCGGATCCGGCCCGGTCGTCACCCGCAGCTCCCATGGCAGATCGTTGTGCCCGTCCGCGAGGAGGACCCTGTCGAGCAGGGCCTGGGCGCGGACGAGGTCCCCGTTAGTCATCGGACGATTTTACGTTCGCGTGCTTTGCTCTCCTCACTGCCCGTTGAGCCACCCCGCCGCCGCGACCAAACCGTTGCCGGTGACCTGGTGCCCGCCGGGGTGCCGGTGGGCGACGACGTCCGCGCCGCGTTCGCGCAGGTCACGGGCCAGTGTCTCGGCCGAATCCAGCGGCGCCATCGGATCGTGCTCGCCGTTCGACAGGAAGACCCTGGTGCCGGACAGGTCTTCGCGTGGCGGCTCCGGAAGCGGTGACATCGCCGCGAACAGCGCGGATTCCCGGACGGCGTCCGGACGGAGCAGGGTCACCGCGGCGGCGATGTTGGCACCGTTGGAGAACCCGATGGCGACGAGCCGCCGGTCACCGAGGCCGTACTCCTCGCGCGAGGCGAGCACGAAATCGGCCAGCTGGTTCGCGCGGAAGACGACGTCCTCGTGGTCGAAGACGCCCTCGGCCAGCCGGCGGAACCAGCGAGCCGCACCGTGTTCCGACACCGGCCCGGACGGCGCGAGCAGCGCCGACGCCGGGCTCAGCTGCCGGGCCAGTGGCACGAGGTCGTCCGGCCCGCCGCCGGTGCCGTGCAGGAGCAGCAGCACCGGCTCGTCGGGCGCTCCTTCGACGTACTTGTGCTCCAGCGATTCCGGCGCGGTCATCGCGGGTTGTTCTCGCTCGGGAGGTCCAGCTTCGGCAGCATGGCCTCGATGTCCTCGCGTTTGGGCTCCAGCCACGGCGGGAGTTTCAGCGCGCGGCCGAGTTCGAGCAGCGGCTCGTCGATCGCGAAGCCGGGTTCGTCGGTCGCGACCTCGAGCAGGGTGCCGCCCGGCTCACGGAAGTAGATCGAGCGGAAGTACTGACGGTCCAAAATGGACGTCACGTTCACGCCGTCGTCGATGAGCTCGTCGCGCCAGGCGGCCTGGGTCTCCTCGTCCGGCGCGC
The DNA here is from genome assembly GCF_042723975.1 of Amycolatopsis sp. NPDC058340. NCBI lineage: Bacteria > Bacillati > Actinomycetota > Actinomycetes > Pseudonocardiales > Pseudonocardiaceae > Amycolatopsis > Amycolatopsis sp. NPDC058340. The sequence goes on from NZ_JBHXIB010000051.1 coordinate 15,390, forward strand.
GCCAGGCGACGTGGTGCACGGTGCCCGCCGCCACCAGCCCGCGCGGGGCGTCGGGTGTCACGAGGACGTCGACGAGCGCGCCGGGGCCGCCGTCACCGGCGGAGAACCGGAGTCGGTTGTCCTCCTGGTGCTCGAAGGAAAGGCCGAGGCCGTCGGTCAGCATCCCGGCCGTCGCGTCCTCTTTGGACACCGACAGCGTGACGGAGTGCAGGCCGCGGATCGCGTGTTCGGCGGGGACGAGCTTCGTGTCCCACGGGTCGCGCGGGTCGCCCTGCGGATGCGCGACGAGAGCGAGCTTCAGGCCGTCCGGGTCGGCGAAGGTGAGCGTCTCCTCGCCGTCAGAATTCCGGATCCGGCTCGTCTCGACGCCGCTCGCGGCGAGGTGCTGCTTCCACCAGCCGAGCGAGGTCTCCGGCACGGAGAACGACGTCGTGGTCGCCTGGCCGGTGCCGTGACGGCCCTTCGGCGCGTCCCGCCACGCGAAGAACGTCATCAGCGAGCCGGGTTTGCCGGACCCGTCGCCGTAGTAGAGGTGATAGGTGCCGGGATCGTCGAAGTTCACGGTGGTCTTCACCAGCCGCAGGCCGAGCGACCGGGTGTAGAAGTCCGCGTTGCGCTGGGGGTCGCCACCGATGGCGGTGACGTGGTGCAGGCCCGAAGTCTTGATCGACATGGTGCCCCTCCTCTGGAGCCGGTGGACTCAAGCTAGCCCGATAACCTCTCGCGCGCAAGATATATTCCTGGAAGAGTTCTTGGTGTACTCTCGCCCGCGTGACAGCCGAGGAACCGCAAGACGACGAAGTGGTCACGTGGTGGGGTCTGGTGATCGAGGGCTACCTGGCCACGCAGAACAAGCTGATGGGCGAGATCGCCGAACGGTTCGGCCTGGCGCCGGCGTCGTTCGACATCCTGCTGCGGCTCGTGCGCTCACCCGAGCACCGGATGCCGATGACGCGGCTGGCCGTCGAGGCGGCGTTGTCCAGCGGCGGGTTCACCAAGGTCGCGGACCGGCTCGTCGCCGCCGACCTGATCTGCCGGGTGCCCAGCCCGGACGACCGCCGCGTCACCTTCGCGGCGCTCACCGAGCACGGCCTCGACGTCGCGGAAAAGGCGCGGGAGGCGTGCGCGGAGATCCTGCGGCGCATCGTTCTGACCCCGCTCGGTGACGACGCGCACGCGCTCGCCGAAGCCATGCGGACGCTGCGTACCGTCAACGGCGGCTGAGTTCCGCCTTCAATCACGCGAGTTCGCCGCTCAATCACGCGAGTTCGCCGTTCAATCACGCGTGTCGTCCATCCGGTCACATCGGCTCGGCGTGCCGCATCGGCGCACTCGCGTGATCAGACGGCGCACTCGCGTGATTGAAGAGCGAACACGCGTGATCAGGCGGACGTCAGCCGGGCAGGGGTGAGGTGGGGTCGGGCTGATAGGACCGGACCTCGTACATGTCCCGCACCAGTTCCCGGATGACGTTGCGCCGGATCTTCCCGGTCGCCGTCTTCGGCAGTTCGCCCAGCTCGACGACGCCCCGCGGCCGTTTGAACGACGCCAGCCCCGCCCGGCAGAACTCGATCAGCTCGTCCGGGTCGAGCCGTTGCCCCGGCACGCCGACCACGCACGCGACCGGTTTCTCGATGCCGTCGGCGTCGAACGCGGCCACCACCGCGACCTCGGCGACCGCGGGATGTTGCAGCAGCCGGTCTTCGACCTCGGCGGGCGAAACCCAGATCCCGCCCGGTTTCAGCATGTCGTTGAAACGCCCCAGACAGGTGTAGCTGCCATCGGCGTCACGCACGAAACTGTCGCCCGTCCGCAGCCATTCGCCCTGGAAGACCTGTTTCGTCGTCTCGTACCGGGCCCAGTACCCGGTCGCGATCGACGGACCGGCGACGAACAGTTCACCGGGCTGCCCGTCCGGCACCGGGTCGCCGTGTTCGTCGCGCAGCGCGATCTCGTAGCCCGGCACCGGCGTCCCGGTACTGCCGGGACGGACCTGGCGCGGCCGGTTGGACAGGAAGATGTGCAACGCCTCGGTCGAGCCGATCCCGTCGAGGATCTCGACGCCGAACCGCTCGCGGAACCGTTCGTACAGCACGGCGGGCAGCGGTTCGCCCGCCGAAACCGCCTGGCGTACCGAGGCGAACGTGTCGTCGGGGATGTCGCTGGCGAGCAGCGCCGCGTAGAACGTCGGGACGGCGAAGAACAACGTCGGCCGCTCCGCGCGGGCCCTGGCGGCGATCAGTCCCGGGGTCGGCCTCGCCGGTTCGAGCAGTGTCGTGCCGCCTGCCGCGAGCGGGAAGAACGCCGAATTCCCCAAGCCGTAGGCGAAGAACAGCTTCGGGACGGAGAGGAACCGGTCGTTCGGCCCGATGTCCAGCACGCCGCGCGCATACGTCTCGCACACCGCTCGGATGCCCGCGTGCCGGTGCATCGCGCCCTTCGGCTTACCCGTCGTCCCCGAGGTGTACAGCCAGAGCGCGGGCGAGTCCTCCCAGGTCGGCGCCGGTTCGAAACCGATGTCGTCCACTGTGGACAGATCACCCCACTGATGCGTGCGGATGCCGGACGGCAGGTCGGCGGCCTTCGCCCTGTCCAGCACGACGTCGGTGACCTCCGGCGCCAGCCCCAGCGCCACCGTGGCCTGCGAGGCGAACTCGCCGGAAACGCACAGGACCCTGGCCCGCGAGTCGGCGAGCATCTTGCCGAGATCCAGTCCGGTGACCATGGTGGACACCGGCACCGCGACCGCTCCGGCCAGCATCGCGCCGAGGATCCCGGTGAGCAGCTCGACGTCGTCGGCCATGCAGAACAGGACCCGTTCCTCCGGGCGGACGCCGATCGCCTTCAGCCCCGCCGCGACCCGGCGGGTTTCGGCCGCCAGCCCCGCGTACGTGAGGCTTCGCCTCGGGGAAACGACCGCGTCCTTCGCGCCCCGTCCTTCCGCCAGATGCCGGTCGAGCAGGTAGCTCGCCGCGTTGAACCCGGTAGCAGCAGCGGTCACGGGCGCACCTCTATCGCTCAGCTCAGGTAAACGTATTCGTAGTCGAACGGTTTCCCATTGATGCCCTGGCGTGGCGGCGCCACCCAGCTCGCGATCTTTCCTCGCTCGTACACCGGGTGCATCAGCGATCGGACGAAGGTCAGGTCTTCGGGAGTGGGCAGCCACTTGCGTTTGCCGGCCAGCCAGGTCCGCTCGTCGACAACGGTGCCGTCGGGCGTCACATGGTGGCCGGAGTTTATGCCGACTTCGCGATTGAATCCAGGGTGCGGGAGGACGAATCGGAAGTCGACGCCCGCTTCGTCGAGGATCTTGTTCCAGCGGTTGACGCCGGTCTGACAGTCGGCGCGGTACTCCTCGCGCAAGTCGAGGTTCAGCAGCAGGATGGCCGCGTGTTCCTCGGTCTCCCAGGTGCCGTCGGCTCTGGGCCGGGACAGCGATCCGGCGGCGTCGGTGAGCTTGTGGTCGTCCTTGCGGCGCGGCTCCTGCCAGCGGCCTTTCAGCCCGGCGGTGTAGTAGTTCGCCGCGTTGGTCGACGTCTCCCCGCCGAACAGGTCGAGCGAGACCGTGTAGTGGAAGTTGAGGTAACGCTGGATCACGTCGAGCGGGATGCCGCCGTGCCCGCCGATGTCGAAGGTGTCGTGCTCGCGGATCAGCTCGGCGCTGCGGGTGACCACCCTGTCGACCCCCGTGGTGCCGACGAACATGTGGTGCGCCTCTTCCTTGAGCATGAATTCACAAGTGCGGGAAAGCGGGTCGAAACCGCTTTCCTTGAGGGTGCCGAGCTGATATTTGCCATCACGATCGGTGAAATAGGTGAACATGTAGAACGCGAGCCAATCCGCGGTCTCCTCGTTGAAGGCGCCGAGGATCCGCGGGGCGTCCGGACTTCCGGAATTACGGAGCAGCAATCCTTCCGCCTCGTCGCGACCTTCGCGCCCGAAGTAGGCGTGCAGCAGGTACACCATCGCCCACAGATGACGGCCTTCTTCGACATTGACCTGGAAAAGGTTCCGCAGGTCGTAGAGGCTCGGCGCGGTGAGGCCCAGCAGTTTCTGCTGTTCGACCGAAGCGGGTTCGGTGTCGCCCTGGATCACGATGAGGCGCTGCAGGTCGGCGCGGTATTCGCCGGGAACCTGCTGCCAAGCGGGCTCGCCCTTGTGCTCGCCGAAACCGATGACGCGGTCGGGGTCGGGCTCCGCGAGGAAGATCCCCCACCGGTAGTCGGGCACGTTGACATGGTCGAAATGCGCCCAGCCGTCCCGTCCGACGCTCACCGCCGTGCGCAGGTAGACCCCCTGCGTCCGCAGCGTGGGACCCATTTCTCCCCACCAGTCCAGGAACTTCGGCTGCCAGCCCTCCAGCGCCCGCTGAAGGCGGCGATCACCGGAGAGGTCGACGTTGTTGGGGATCCGGGCGTCGTAATCGATCTTGGTGGGCATGCGCTGTTCAAACCCGCTTCCTGTCGAAGACGGCCTTCTGACCGGTACCGTAGCGACGCAGCGCACCCTCTGGACCGGATGCGTTCGGACGAGTGAAGATCCAGTTCTGCCAGGCGGCGAGCCTGCCGAAGATCTTGCTTTCCAGTGTTTCGGGGCCGACGAACCGGTGATTCGCCTCCATTCCGGTCAAGGCGTCCGGGCTGAGCGAAGCCCGGCCCTCCAGCGCGATCCGGATCTCGTCCTCCCAGTCGAGGTCGTCCGGGGCGTCGGTGACCAGGCCGAGTTCGTCGACCTCCGCCGGGCTCAACGCTTTGCCGCACACCTCCGCGAGCCTCGTGACGTGCTCCGGATCCCCGAAGAAGCGGGATTCGAGACGGGTCAAGCCATTGCCCATCGGGAAGCGGCCGAAGTTGGCTTCGGACAATGTGATCGACGCACGTTCTTCACTGTCTTCGTCGTCGATCGGAGGACCGTCCAAGATGTACTGCCGGTCGGCGGCGAGCGCGAGTTCCAGCAGGAGCCCGGCGTAGCAGCTTCCCGGCTCGATGAGGGCGATGAGGCTGCGACTGGTGACGTCCAGCCGCTTCAGCGTCCGCTTGAAGTAATGGACGATTTCGTTGCTCAGACAGTCTTTCGCGTCGAACACGGCGCGTTCGTGTTCGAGGACCTTCGCCGGATCGCCTTCCGTGCGGAGCACCCACGTCCCGAGTTCGGGTTCGTTGGTGCGCAGGCGGAGGATCGCGTCGTCCAGTTCGCGCGTGACGTCCAGCAGCCAGCCGTCGTCGTCCTCAGGGCCCTTGACGGTGATCGTCGCTTCGGACTTGCCGCGGGCGATGTCGACATAACGATGTTCGAGCGGCTTCAGTTCGACACCTTCGCCGTCGAGCCGCTCGCTCGACCGCGCGAATTCCTTCGCCCTGGCCAGCACGGCTTCGCGGAAACCTTGTCGCGGCACGAGTTCGTCGACGAGCCGCCAGTCGACGGCGGTCCGGCCTTTCACCCCGTCGGGGCGAGTGGCGAAGACGTCGGCGAGATCCCGCCGCACGCCGCGTTTGTCGACCACCCGGGTGAGCCCGCCGGTGCCGGGCAGGACGCCGAGGAGCGGCACCTCCGGCAGCGCGACGGTCGAGGAGTTGTCGTCGACCAGCAGGATCTTTTCGCAGGCGAGCGCGATCTCGTAGCCGCCGCCGGCGCAGGTGCCGTTGACCGCCGCGACGTAGAGCTGACCCGAGTACGCGGTGGCGTCCTCCATGGCGTTGCGGGTCTCATTGGTGAATTTGCAGAAGTTCACCTTCCACTCGTGCGACGACGACGCCAGCATGCGGATGTTCGCGCCGGCGCAGAAGACGTTGTCCTTCGCGCTGGTCACGATGACCACGCGGACCTCGGGATGTTCGAACCGCAGCCGCTGCGTGGCGTCGTACAACTCGATGTCCACGCCGAGGTCGTACGAGTTGAGTTTGAGCTCGTAACCCGGTACGAGGCCGGCGTCCGCGTCGACGTCGAGTTCGAGCCACGCGACGTCGCCGTCGGTGGTCAGTTTCCAGTGCCGGTAGCCGCTGGGATGACGTTCGAACGTCACCGATGTGGTCCGCGTCACCCTTCCGATTGTCTACATAGCACTGATCAGCGTCAATGTTATGTAGAAAGTTGGTCACGGAGCAGATCGAGGAAACGGACCCAGTCGGCACCCTTGCGAATGACCGACGACAGGGCTCCGACCAGCAGATAGACGTCCGCGACCGTGCAATCCGATCGGAGACGACCGGCGGCCTGATCGTGGGCGATGATCTCGGCGACCACCGTTTCGAGGCGCTCGCGCGCCGAACCGCGCGGCTCGCTCCCGGGCCGCCCGCGGGCCGAGTCGATGGCGGCCGTGAGGCCGCGATCGACGGCCAGCACCTCGCCGACGTACCGGAAATAGCGCTCCAGACCGGAATCCTCACCGAAACAGTGCGTCCTGGCGTACTGCTCGATCTCCGCGAACCGGTGCTCCGCCGCCGCCTCGACCAGCGCATGCCGATCCGGGAAGTGCCGGTACACGGTCCCCACGCCGACACCGGCCGCGCGGGCGATCTCCGGCATCTGCACGTCGTCCCCGCGTTCGGCGAACAACGCGCGCGCGGCGTCGATCACCCGTGCCCGGTTGCGCTCCGCGTCCGCTCGCGGCTTGGTTGACAACCCGCCTCCCTCGCGTTTAAGTGGAAACGGAGTCCGTTTCCGATTGGGAGGCAGAATACCATGTCGAAGGATCGTTTTCTCCTGCTCGAACCCGGTAAGTCGCGGCCCGGCCGCGTCCCGCTGCCGCCCGCGTTCAGCGTCAAGGCGATGACCGAAGACACCGAGACGAGGTTCTCGCTGCTCGAAGTCACCCTCGCCGTGGACATCCCACGACACGTGCACCACGAGGCCGACGAGTGCATCTACGTCCTCGAAGGCGAACTCGGCATCGACTTCGACGACGAGAGCCACATCGCGACGAAGGGCACTTTTGTCCTGCTGCCGCGCGGCGTCCCGCATGCCTTGCGCCGGATCTCCGAGCCGCCCCGGGTTCTGCAGATCTCGTCACCCGGCGGCTGGGAGCACTACCTGGAAGACCTGTTCGAGGCGGGGCCCGCCGTGTTCACCGATGGCGCGATCGACCCGGCGAAGATCAACCGGGTCGCCGCGCCCCACCGCATCACGTACGGGGACCGACCGCCGCGGGGACACGGTTGAGCTTCGTCGCCGCCCAGGTCACGAAGGCCCACAGCAGCAGCGCCGCGGCCAGGTCGGTGTAGATCGTGGCGAACCAGAAGGCCGGGATCCGCGGCACGGCGACCAGGAAGTGGCCGAGGCTCGCGAGACCGGACAGCGAATAGACCATCAAGAACGCGAGCGCCCGCCAATAGCGTCCGCGCAGGTAGTCGCGGTAGCCGGCGGCGCCGAACGCGGTGAAGACGACGTACGCGACGACGACCAAGGTGGCGGCCATGCCCACCGAAATCCCCTCGACCTGCGGGTAGTCCGCCGCCCTGAGCACGTTGTGCGCGTAGTGCAACGTGGTGGTCAGCAGCGTGAAGGCCAGGATCAGGCGTAGTGCGGTGAGTCCTTGGCCGCGAAGAGCTTCCATGTTCGCCCCCTTGCGATTTGATAGATCGCTCTAGCGAGAGAGTAGCCCATGGCGGCTGGGAGGTGAAGGTCGCTGGTACCGAGTCCTCACGCACGCCGAACTCAGCGAGGAAGGAGGGCTCTACCACGAGCTTTACGAAATCCAGGCTCGCGCGTCTCGCGGGGAGTAGTCACACTGGCGTGATGCCGGAGAAGATCGCCGAAGTGAACGGCGTCCAGCTGTGTCACGAGACGTTCGGCTCGCCGGACGGCAGGCCGTTGCTGATGATCATGGGCCTGGCCTCCCAAATGATCTGGTGGGACGACGAGCTCTGCGAGAACCTCGCGGCCGAGGGGTTCTTCGTCATCCGCTACGACAACCGCGACGCCGGCCGCTCCAGCCGGATGACCGGCCGGGTGAACCTGCCGCTCGCGTACACGCTCCGCACGGCGCCGTAATCCTTGGCGGACATGGCGGGCGACGCCGCCGGGCTGCTCACCGAGCTCGGCGTCGCGAGCGCGCATGTCGTGGGCGCGTCGATGGGCGGGATGGTCGCGCAGACGCTGGCCATCGAGTACCCGTCGCGGGTGCGGTCGCTGACGTCGATCATGTCGACCACCGGCAGCCGGTTCGTCGGGCGGCCCAGCGCCAAGGCGATGGCGATGCTGCTGTCGGCGCCCCCTCGCGGCCGCGAGGAGTACGTCGAGCAGCTGGTGCGCACGTTCCGCGTGATCGGCTCGCCCGGTTACCCCTTCGACGAGGCCCGGATGCGTGAGCGCGCGGAGCGGTCGTTCGAGCGCGGCGTCGACCCCGGCGGGACGGCGCGGCAGCTGGCGGCGATCGTTTCGAGCCGGGATCGCTTCCGCGCGTTGCGGAAACTCAAGATGCCCGCGCTCGTCGTGCACGGTTCGAAGGATCCGCTCGTGCACGTTTCCGGCGGCCTGGCGACGGCCCGCGCGCTCCGGGAGTCCGAAGTGGACATCGTGCCGGGGATGGGGCACGACCTGCCGCGCGCGATCTGGCCCCGGCTGACGCGCGGCCTGGTCCGGACTGCCGACCGCGCCGACGTCATCGCGGGGTGAGGCAACGTGGCTGGCGGGGCGGGCAGGCCGCTGACGTTGCGAAAGCCACTTCGCGAAGACAGTTGAGGCTCCCGCGTCAAGCCCCGGCGAGCGTGATCGAGCCCAGATGCGAGAAATGCGCCGCCACCCGTGCACCCGGCCGCACGTCGACCGCGTCGGTCATCCCGCCGGTGAACACGAGCCAGCCCGGCTCCATCGCGCGCCCGCGCGCACCGAGGGCGTTGGCCGCCAGCGCCAGCGCTTCCGCCGGATGCCCCAGCACCGCCGCCCCGGTGGCGGTGTCGACGATCGCGCCGTCGACCTCCAGCAGGGCCGCCTCCAGCGAGAGATCCAGCGAAGACGGCTCCGCGCCCACCGGCCCGAGCGTGACGTACGCGGAAGAACCGTTGTCCGCCACGACGTCCGGCAGCGCGAAGCGATAGTCGCGGTAACGGCTGTCGATGACCTCGACGCCGCCATAGACGCGGTCCACCGCCGCCATCGCGGTCGCCGCGGTCACGCCTGGGCCCGAAAGGCGTTGTCCCAGAACGAAAACCAGCTCCGGCTCGGCCCGAGGGTGGATCAGGGACGGCACGGGCACCCCGGCGGGGAGCACCATCGCGTCGGTGAGCCAGGCGAGCAACGGCGAGTCGATGCCCATGCGTTGCTGCTTCGCTCGCGAGGTCAGGCCGAGCTTCACGCCGATCAGCGTCTCGCCGCGCTCCAGTCTGAGCCGGAGCGCCTCGTCCTGGATCGCGTACGCGGTGCCGACGTCCAGATCCGGCCACGCGTCGGTCAGCGGTTCGCGTTCTTCCCCGGACAGCAGCGCTTCCGCCGCCTCCCGCACATCGAGGCTCACGGCCGTTCCTCCCCGGAGAACTTCGCGGTGACACTGCCGAGCCCCGCCATCGTCGCGACGACGGTGTCGCCCGGTTTCACCGGGATCGCCCGCGTCATCGAACCCGGCAGCACGACATGCCCCGGTTCGAGCGCGACACCGAGCGGGCCGACCGTGTTCGCGAGCCATACCAGCGCGTTCACCGGCGAGCCGAGCACCGCGCCACCGGCGCCGGTCGCCGCGATCTCGCCGTTCTGGTGCAGGACGCAGCCCGCCAGCCGCAGATCGACGTCGCCGATCGCGGTCGGCCTGCTGCCGAGTACGACACCGCCCGAAGACGCGTTGTCCGCGATGGTGTCGACGATGCTGATCTTCCAGTCCCGGATCCGGGAGTCGACGATCTCCAGCGCCGGGACGACGAAGTCCACCGCCCGCAGCGCGTCCGCCACCGTGACGCCGGGGCCGCGCAGCCGCGAACCGAGCACGAACGCGATCTCCGGTTCGATCTTCGGCTGCAGGAACCCGCCGATCGGGATCGGCTGGTGTTCGAGGTGGAACATCGAAGCGGTCAGATGGCCGTAGTCGGGCTGGTCGACACCCATCTGCCGCTGCATGGCGGCGGAGGCGAGGCCGACCTTGTGCCCGCGTACGCCGTCGCCGCGTTCGGCCCAGTGCCGGACGAGCCGCTGCTGGACGCGGTACGCGTCCTCCAGCGTCGCGGCGGGATAGGTCTCGATGAGGGGCGCGATCGGCTTGCCGGTCTCGTACGCGCTGAGCAGCGCGGCCGCGGCCTCCTGCAGCGTGCTGGCGTCCATGGGCTCCTTCCGACCAGTCGGACTCTGCCTCCTCTCCGGGGGCCGCACAAGACGGCCGTTCCACTGGCCGGTACGCGACAGATCAGGCCGAGTTCTTGAAGGCGCGCTTTCGGATTCCCGTAGCCGGGCCGCGGCACAGCCTTGCCGCTCACCCTGCCGCGTCAGCGGCCCGCCTCCGCAAATCCGAGGCCTCCGGCCGAAAAGATCTGTAGACCTCGCCTCCGGGGACACTGATTAGGCCGAAAGGGCCTCGCACGACCCCGATCATCACCTAGCCTGCACCCATGTCCGATTGGACGCTCTCCCGGGCGAAGACCAGGATCGACCGCCGCGAGGAGCTCGACGAGCTCACCGCGCGTATCCGTTACGAGGTGCGGGTGCACCTCAACGAGCCCACCGCGCACAACGCCTACGACGAGCTGACCGACATCTTCGCCATCGGCCACGCGGAGTGTTCGGCGCTGCTCAAACATCGCCGGGTCCTGCCGTTGTGGGAGCGGCTGCTGCTCCAGCGCTACACCCGGCGTCTCTACGGCAAGGCCGTCTCGGCGACCGTCGGTGACCTTCCCGCCGACGCGGGACCGGCGCCCGCCGCCGCGTTCGGCCCGGAGATCGCTTCCCTGAAGCCGGATTCGGGTGACACCGGCGCGAAATTCGACCTGCAGGGCCGCGGCCTGGTCAACGTCTTCCGGATCGCCGCCGGGCGGCACGGCGAGATCTGGCCGGACCGCCACGACGTCGCGACGACGTCCGCGCGCAGTGTCCTCACCTGTTCCGCGGTCTTCCTGCGGCGCCGCGCCTGGCACGTCGTCTGGCCGGTGTACCGGGTGCGCGGCCTGCGGCTCTGGAAGCTTTAGGCGGCGGTTTCGCGTGATCAGGCGGACGACACACGTGCCGGGATGGACGACACCCGTGTTCAGCCGGACGGCTCGCGGCGGAAGCCGGCGAAACCGCCGGTGCCGGAACGCCTCCCCGCCCTCTTTAGGAATTCGCGGCCACCCGCCGTGGTTGTACCGGATATGACCGATCGCGCCACCGAGATCCTCGCCGGATCGAAGACGATCGCCGTCGTGGGGCTTAGCCGCGATCCGGCCAAGGCCTCGCACGGGGTCGCCGCCGTGCTGCAGGCACACGGGTTCCGGATCATCCCCGTCCATCCGTCGGCCGACGAACTGCTTGGCGAGAAGGTCTACCGCTCGCTCACCGACATCCCGGAGCCCGTCGACCTGGTCGACGTCTTCCGCCCGTCCGCCGACACCCCGCCGATCGCCGAACAGGCCGTCGCGATCGGCGCGAAGGCGCTTTGGCTGCAGCAGGGCATCGTCTCCGCCGAGTCCCGCCGGATCGCCGAAGAAGCCGGTTTGGACTACGTCGAAGACCGGTGCACGGCCGTCGTCCGAGCGGTCGCGAATCTCTCGGTGCGTTAGAAACGGACTCCGCCCCGAACCCTCGCCGCGATTTTCCGGCGAGGGTTCTTTCATGTCCGTGAACAGAAAAATGACCTCTGAAGTCATACGCCGAATCGGACCCGCCGAACGGATTGGTCCAAACCGGTGATCTTGACGGGAAGCCCGCGAGCTGGGAAAACTTGTCCGGTCGTCAGTTTGTTAAGAAACCTTCCCAAGGGTGGGCCCAGCTGTTAACGTCCGAATCCGCTTAGCGGAAACAGGTGCCGATGATCGGCACCCCGGTCCTACGGAGGGCGAAGTGGGCACACCACGCGGGCTGGATTCCAGCGGCACACTCGAGCGCGGTCTCGCGGTTCTCGAGCACGTCGGCCAGAACCAGGAGATTTCCACCAACGCGATCGCCAGGCAACTGGGTCTCTCCCGGAGCGCCGCCTACCGCATCGTCGGCACCCTCAAGAACCTCGAATACCTCGAAGCCGATCGCGCCACCGGCCGCGTACGGCTCGGCACCCGGCTGGTCGAACTCGGCGCCCGCGCGATGGCGGCGACCGACCTCCACCGCTGCGCGCCGCGTTACCTCGCGTCGCTCGCCGAGCGGAGCGGTGAGACGACGTATCTCGCGGTGCCGGACAACGACACGATGGTCTACGTCGCCACCGAACGCAGTGCCAACGCCGTCACCCTCGCCTGCCGCCTCGGCACCCGCCGTCCGCAGCACGCGACATCGCTGGGGAAGGCCTGGCTGGCGGCGCTGCCCGAACAGGACCGTGTCGAACGCATCCGCCGGATGAAACTCGACAGCCTCACGCTCAAGACGATCAACGACCCCGTCCGGCTGCTCGACGACCTGGCCAGGACGAGCCGTCGCGGCTGGGCCGTGGACGACGTCGAGAACGAACCGGACGTGGGCTGCGTGGCCGCCGCCGTCCGCGACCACACCGGACGGCCGATCGCCGCGATCAGCGTCGCGGGCCCCGCCGGCCGCGTGCTCCGCCGCACCGACGAACTCGGCGCGACGGTGGCAGGCACCGCCGCCGCGCTGTCACTCCGCCTGGGTTACGTCCGGGCGCAAAGGGCCTGAAGTGGGCTGGCTCCAGGATTACCAGCCCGCGGGCGGGCTGTGGCTGTCCGCCGCGCTGGCGGCGCTGCCGATCATCGTGCTGCTGGTGACGCTGGGAGTCCTGCGCCGTTCGGCGCAGCTCTCGGCCGGGCTGGCGCTGATCACCGCGCTGCTGGTCGCGGTACTGCTGTACCGCATGCCCGCCGGGCTCGCCCTCGATTCCGCGGCCATGGGGCTCGTGTTCGGGGTGTGGTCGGTCGCCTGGATCGCGTTCCACGCCGTGTACTTCCACAACGTCACCGTCGCGACCGGACGGTTCGACGACATCAAAGCGGTCCTCGCCGGGTTCAGCGAGGACCGCCGCCTCCAGGCGCTGCTGATCGCGTTCGGCTTCGGCGCGCTGCTGGAAGGCATCGCGGGTGGCGGCTCGCCGATCGCGATCACCGCGGCGATGATGGCCGCGCTCGGTTTCCCGCCGGTGAAGGCGGTCGTGCTCGCGTTGCTGGCGAACACCGCGCCGGTCGCGTTCGGCGGCCTCGGCAACCCGCTGATCGTGCTGGGCAGGCTGACCGCGCCGATCCTCGGCATGAAACAGGAGCAGGCGACGGAACTGTTCTCGTCGATGGTCGGGCGCCAGCTCCCGTTGCTGGCGTTGATCGTCCCCGGTTTCCTGATCGTGGTCCTCGCGGGCTGGAAGCGGATGATCGAGGTCTGGCCCGCGGTGCTGACGGCCGGGCTGTCGTTCGCGGTCATGCAGTTCGTCACCTCGAACTTCATCAGCCCGAGCCTCGTCGACGTCGTCGCCGCGCTCGCCGCGATGGCCTCGCTGTGGATACTGACCCGGTTCTGGCAGCCGTCGGCGGTTTGGCGTTTCGACGGCGAAGAGCCGGTGAAGGCCGGGTCGAGTCTCGGCGCGGCGAAGGCCGGACGCGGCGCGCTGTACGCGTGGGCGCCGTACATCGTGCTGATCGCGGCGATCTTCCTTTCCCGGATCGGCACGATCTTCAAGAACCTGCCCGAGTGGCTGGACCTGACGAAGCTGCTGCACAAAGCCGACTGGGTGTTCGCGTGGCCGGGGCTGCACAAGGAGGTCGTCCAGCACGCGCCGATCACGCCCAAGGACACGCCGTACGCGGCGACGCTGACCGTCGACTTCCTTTATTCACCGGGAACGGTGGCCTTGATCGCGGCGATCGTGGCGGGGTTCGCGATGGGCGCGAAACCGCGGCTGCTGCTCGCGACCTACCGCCGGACACTGCACCAGATGCGGTGGGCGCTGGCGACGATCTTCATGATCCTCGCGATCGCCTTCGTCATGAACTACTCGGGTGCGACGCAGACCCTCGGGCTCGCACTCGCGACCACCGGGGTGCTGTTCCCGCTGTTCTCCGCCTACATCGGCTGGCTTGGCGTCTTCCTCACCGGCTCGGACGCGTCGACGAACAGTCTCTTCGGGCCGATGCAGGTGATTTCGGCGCAGCAACTGCACGTCGACCCGATCCTCGCCGGCGCGACCAACACCTCCGGCGGCGTGATGGGCAAGATGATCTCGCCGCAGAACCTGTCCATCGGCGCCACCGCGATCGGCCAGTCCGGCAAGGAGGGCGCGCTACTGCGGCAGACCTTCCTGTGGTCCGTGGCGCTGACCGCCGTGGTCGGGGTGATCTCGTTGCTTCAGGCGACCGTGCTGAGGTTCATGATCCCGTCGTGAACGTGAATTCGAGAATGTCCACAATGGTCACCCGATCTTAACCGGCCATTGGGCTGGATGGATGAACGCGTGGTTCACCCACCGGAATGCGAACTACCGTTGTCCTCATGCCCATGACGCTGATCAAAGGTACGTTCCAGCTTGTCGGAGCCTCACCGGACGGCGATTCGGTGCGGTTCTATCCCGAAGACCCGCAGGCGACCAAGAAGGCGGGACTGAAGGTCCGGCTCAATTCGCGGGGCGGGATGCAGCTGCGGCTCGACGCGATCGACGCGCTCGAAACGCATTACCAGGCCAGGGGAACCGGCGGGATGTGGCACCAGCCCGCGGAATTCGCCGACGCCGCCGCGGCGAACCTGCTGAAGTGCCTCGGCTTCAAAACGGTCGAACGCGACGAGCGGGGAACGGTCACTTCGTCGGCCCCGATCAAGGTACCGGGTCACATACTGACGCGATTCGCCGACAAATACGGACGAGCCGTGGCGTTCGCCTTTCCCGGGCAACGGCCGGGCCGGTCGGCGGACCTTTCCAAGGTCCATCTCGACGTCAAAACGCTGAAGAACTCCGCGAACTACCGGCAGGTCGCGGACGGCCTCGTCTACCCGACGTTCTATTCGCTGCTTTATCCCGATCTCCGCGACGCCTTGGCCGAAGCCGCGGTCAAGGCCCGTCAGAACGGGCTCGGGCTGTGGCCGCAGGACGTCACGAACTCCGGGTTCAAGCTCGCGTCGCGGCGGCAACTCGCCGACGAACTGGTGATCCTGCCGAAACTGTTCCGCAGACTCGTCGACTACCTCGCGCTCGACGAGAGCGGCGGGGTCTCGCTGAGCGGCTTCTCCGACTTCCTCGATTCCCGCAACGACCGCCTCTTCACCGTCCCGGACGGGCACGCGACGGAATTCGAGACCTTGGTGAACGTGAAACGGCAGACCGTGAACCTGACGATCGAGCCGGAGCGGATCGTCTTCATCGAGGCATGACCCACCCGTGTGGGCAAAAAGACCGTACCTCCCTCCCCTCCGGCCGTGCTCATCTGAAAGGTGGGAGAGGGAGCCGATGGAAGGACACGGTTCGCGGCGGTCGGAGGAGGCCGACGGGCGGATGGAGACGACTTCGAACCTCGTCGACGCCGTCCGCGTCCTGGTCGTGCGTTACTGCCGGGCGCGGATCGGCCGTCGTTCGGGTACCTATGACATCGCCGACGCGGTCGCCAGGGACAGCTGCCGCGAGATCTTCGCCAGGGCCCCCGGTGCGCGCGCACTGCTCGCGTTCGCCTACGACGTCGCGCACGGCCTGGTCGAAGACTTCCACCGGACCGCCGCCGAACTGCCGAACCCGCTTTCGGGGCTGCCGGGCCAGCAGCGCGAGATCATGGTGCTGCGGTCGCTCGTCGGGCTTTCCGCCGACGACACCGCGCTCGCGCTCGGCTGCTCCGTCCAGGCGGTCCGGCTGGGCCAGCACCGCGCTCTGACCGCGCTTCGCCCGGCCCCCGCCTGACGCGTTTCGTCCTCTGGATGCGGTAGTTCGTGGCGCGAACCACCGCATTCAGAGGACTAATCGCGAGGGGTGCACTCGGCGGCCCGGTTCAGCAGCAGGGTGCGCTCCCGGTCGTTCCCGGTCATCTCCGCCGCGCGTTCGAACTCGGCGCGGGCCTCGTCGAGGCGGCCGAGCTTCGACAGGAAGTCTCCGCGCACGCTCGGCAGCAGGTGGTACGACTTGAGCGCGGGCTCCGACGTCAGCTTGTCGACGATCTCCAGCCCCGCCTCGGGGCCGACGGCCATCGACAACGCCACCGCACGGTTCAGTTCGATCACCGGCGACGGGTTCAGCTTCCCGAGCCCTTCGTACAGGACGGCGATACGCGCCCAGTCGGTCTCCTCGCCCGTCCGCGCCCGCGCGTGGCAGGCGGCGATGGCGGCCTGCGCCGCGTAGACGCCGAAAGCGCCGCCCGTGAGCGACTCGGAGAGTTCCAGCGCGGCGAGGCCGCGGCCGATCAGGATCCGGTTCCACTTCGTCCGGTCCTGGTCCATCAGCAACACGGGTTCGCCGTTCGGCCCGACGCGGGCGGCGGATCGCGAAGCCTGGATCTCCATCAGCGCGACGAGCCCGTGCACCTCGGGTTCCTTCGGCATCAGCCCGGCCAGGATCCGCCCGAGCCGCAGCGCCTCCTCGCACAGCGCGGGCCGCATCCAGTCCTCGCCCGCCGTCGCCGAGTACCCCTCGTTGAAGATCAGGTAGATGACTTCGAGCACCGAAGAAAGGCGCGCGACCCTGTCCGCCCCCTCGGGCACCTCGAACGGGACCTTGGCGTCGCCGAGCGTCTTCTTCGCCCGCACGATCCGCTGCGCGATGGCGGTCTCCTTGGCCAGGAACGCCCGCGCGATCTCGTGCGTCTGCAGCCCGCCGATCATCTTCAGCGTCAGCGCCACCCTGGCCTCGGTCGAAAGCACCGGGTGGCAGGCGGTGAACACCAGCCGCAGCAGATCGTCCTCGATGTGATCGTCGAGGCCCGCGGTGAAGTCGGGTTCCTCCTCGTACTCCTGCTCGCGGCCGATCTCGCCGAGCTTCTTCTCGTACCGCTCGTTGCGGCGGAAGGTGTCGACGGCCCGGCGTTTCGCCGTGGTCATGAGCCAGGCGCCCGGATTCCTCGGGACGCCCGACTCAGGCCACTGTTCGAGCGCGGCGACCAGCGCGTCCTGCGCCAGCTCCTCCGCGAGGCCGACGTCGCGCGTCATCCGCGCGAGTCCGGCGATGAGGCGGGCCGATTCGATCCGCCACACCGCGTCGATCGCCGAACGGGAGTCTGTCGTAGCCGTCACGCCGACCAATCAACAGCGTCGGCGCGACGACCGCAACCCTGGGCACCTAGTTCTGCTCGGCCTGCTTCCGCAGGTTCTGCTCGTGCTCGACGATCTCCGGGGTCGCGTTGTCGAAGTCCTCCATCTCCGCGATCCGGCGGATCTCGATCTCGCCCTCGCGGAACGGCGCGCGCTTCATCCATTCGATAACCTCGGCCCGGTCCTTGACCTGCAGGATCCAGAAACCGGCGATGAGTTCCTTGCTCTCGGCGAACGGCCCGTCGACGACGCGCGCCTCGGTGGTGCCGGAGTACTGGATGCGGAAACCCTCGGCGCTGGGGAGCAGGCCTTCACCCGCGAGCATGACGCCGGCCTTCACCAGTTCCTCGTTGAACTTCCCCATCTCCTGCAGCTCCTCGGCACTCGGCTGAGCACCGGCCACGTCGGTCTTCTCGTCGCTCTTGACAATCACCATGAACCGCATCCGAAGTCTCCGTTCCCGGCGGGGCTCGTCCCTGCCACATCTACGCGTCGATCGGGCACCCCGGGTTTCGACACGGTCCCCGAACTTTTTTCCGCGAGTATTCGAGCAGCCGGAAAACCGCAGGTCAACCACCCATGCTGCCGCCTCATCCCCGCCACCCACCCTCGAAGGACACGCTTCGCGCGACTCGATCTAATCTGCCACCGTGTCCGCACTCCCCGAAACCCTCCGCTCCGCCCTCGACGAGGAGCTGGGCAAGTACCCGCAGAACAGGCTGACGCAGTCCGTCGAGCGGCTCAGCACGCGCTACCGCGAGAACGCCCCCGCGAGCGCGCCCATCCTCTCGTCCGAAGCGGACATCGCGGCGTACGCGGGCTACCGGATGCCGGCCACATACGCGGCCGTACACGCCGTTCTCACCGAAGCCGCCCTTCGCGCTCCCGGGTTCGCTCCGCGGACACAGATCGACATCGGCGGCGGGACCGGCGCCGCGATCTGGGCGGCGGCCGACGTGTGGCCGTCGCTGGAGGAGAGCACCGTCGTCGAGCAGGTCCCCGGTGCGATCGCGCTGGGGCGGAGGCTCGCGGAGAACGCGGGTGACAAGGCCGTCCGAGGCTCGACGTGGCGACGCGGCCTCATCGACCCGGCTGCGCCCGCGCCCGAGGCCGATCTGGTGACCCTCTCCTATGTCCTCGGCGAGCTGCCCGAGGCTCGCCGGGGCGACACCGTCCGCTGGCTTTCGGCGAAGTCCTCGATGGTGGTGCTGATCGAACCCGGGACCCCCGCGGGTTACGAGCGGATCGTCGCGGCGCGGGATCAGCTCGTCGGACTCGGGCTCTCCCTGGTCGCACCCTGTCCGCACGAGGGCGCGTGCCCGATCCCGCGCGGCAAGGACTGGTGCCATTTCTCCGCACGCCTCCCGCGCACGGGCCTGCACCGGCAGCTCAAATCGGGGACGCTCGGCTTCGAGGACGAGAAGTTCTCCTACGTCGTCGCCTCCCGCACGGCGCCGGAACGTGCCGGCGCCCGGGTCCTGCGGCATCCGGCCAAACGCAAGGGCATGGTCAGCCTGTCCCTGTGCGCCGAGTCCGGGCTCACCGAGAAGATCGTCACCAAACGGCACGGCCCGGCCTATCGCGCGGCCCGCGACACCGAATGGGGCGACGCCTGGCCGAATCAGTCCACAGTGGACTGACGCCCGCGCCGCGTCAGGTTGCCCACAGCGGTGAGCAACGCGCCGAGCGCCGGATTGCCGTTGCCGCGCCGCCACATCAGGTCGAGTTCCACCGGGCGGCCCTCGACCCCGTCCACCGGACGGAGCACGACACCGTCGAAGCGCAGCGCGCCCGCAGCGGCAGGCACCAGCGCGACCCCGAGTTCCGCCTTCACCAGCGCGAGCACCGTATGCACCTGGCAGGGGTACTGCGTGTACTCCGGCGACACCCTGGCGGCGCGGAACACCGCCACGAGCAGATCGTGGAAATACCGTCCTTCCGACGGCGAATACATGATGAACGGTTCGCCGTCGAAGTCGCGGACGTCGGGATTCTTCTTTCGCCGGGCCAAAGGATGCGCCGACGGCAGCGCGGCGAGCAGCGGTTCCCGCCACAGCGGCATGGTCACGATGTCGGCGCCGCCGACCGGCGGCCTGATCATCCCGAGGTCGATCCCGCCCGCCAGCAACTCCTCCACCTGCGCCGCCGTCACCATCTCCCGGAGCACGAGATCGACACCCGGCACTTCGGCGTTCGCCGCGGCGATGACCCGTTCGAGATACGAATACGCCGCCGTGGCGGTGAACCCGAGCGTGACGACACCGACCTCGCCCTTCTTCACGCGGCGGACGTACAGCGTCGCCTCGTGCGACGAACGCAGGATCTTCCTTGCCTCGGCGAGGAAAACCCGGCCGGCCGGGGTCAGCCGGACCGCGCGGTGCGTACGGTCGAAGAGCTCGGCCCCCAGTTCGCGCTCCAGCAGCTGGATCCGCCTGCTCAACGGCGGCTGGGTCATCGAGAGCCGCTCCGCCGCCCGGCCGTAGTGCAATTCCTCGGCCACCGCGACGAAACTCACCAGCTGTTCCAGGGAGAACACCCATCCAGTCTAGGAATGGGCAAGAGCCGGACAAGCGCCGAAACGGTATCGTTCAGCGCGGGATTTCCACGGTTCGGTCGATGATCCCCTTCGCCACGGCGAGGATCTTGCGGTTGTTGCTCCGCGCGTACGCGCGCAATACGCCGAACGCGTCGCCGACCGAAACGCGGAGCCGTTCGGCGAGAACGCCTTTCGCCTGTTCGATGATCACCCGGCTGTTCAACGCCGTCTGCAATTGCGCGGTGATCATCTCCTGCCGTCGCAGCAGACGGTGGTGCAGGATGCCGATCGTGGCGACGTCCGCGAGTGCCTGTCCCTGCCGCAATCCCTCGTCGTCGAGCGAGGCGGGGCCGGCGCCGAACAGGCCCAGCGCGCCGATCACTTCCTCCCGTAACCGCATCGGCAACGCGTACACGGAACGGAATCCGGCGTTTTCCGCCTCCTGTGCGAACTTCGGCCATCTTCCCCGCACATCCGTCAGATCCGGGCAGGCCATCGGTTCGGCGTCCTGGTAGCAGTCCAGGCACGGCCCCTCGGAGTTCCGCAGCTGGAACAGTTCGAGCAACCGGGTCTGTTCATCGGACGCGGCGACCAAGGTGAGTGAGCCGCGCGGATCGGCCAGCACCAGCCCGGCGCTGCGGACACCGAGCAGTTCGACACATCTGAACGCGAGCACGTCGAGGAATTCGACGAGATCGAAGTCGTCCACCAGGGTGTCGGCCAGCTGCACGAAGGTTTCCCTCAAGTCGGCCGCCAGGTCGGTCATCTTTCCGGTATCTCCTTATCGCACACATCCGTCATGGCTCGTGCCGGAACGTGACGCGGCGCCGCACCACGTCCTCGGCGACCTCGTCGAGCTTCCGGTCGTTGGCGTAGGCGTAGGCGCGCAGGCGGGCGAGCGCGTCCGGAAGCCCGATTTCGAGCTGGGCCGACACCACACCCGCGGCCTGATGCACCCGGGCGCGGTGTTCGGTGAATTCACGATCGATCAATTCGCCGAGAACCGGCCCACCGGTCTCGGCCAGTGCGAGGGTGATGACCGCCTCCGCGCAGACGAACGCCTTCGCCAGGCTCTCCCGCGAAGGGAACCCGGCGAATTCGCGATAGCAGTCGACAGCACCCAAAGTGATCGCACCGACCTGGATCGGCACCGCGATGATCGATTTCACGCCGCCGTCGATCGCCTCGGGCGCGAACACCGGCCATCGGAGTGTCGCCTCCGAACTGGTCACATCGGTTACGGCGACGAGCATACCGCCGCGCGAAACGTCCAATGCCGGTCCTTCGCCCAAGGTGAACTGCAGCTCTTCCAATCCGCGGCTGCGTGCATCGGTGGCGAATACCGGCTCCGGCAAACCCGTTCCGGTGGCGAGCGTGAGCCCGACACCCGCCGCCTCGAGCACTTCCCCGCAGACGACGCAGGCGTGCTCCACCGTCACCACCGAATCGGTTTCCGAAGCGAGAAAACGCATCTTCGACCAGAGCAGGGCGGCGCGATCATGCCGTTGGAACATCATGGCATGCCTCCGGGCGTGTCCGGTTTCGGACGAGACCACCGGGGGCCGGAGCGAACGGCGCGCTCGCGCGCCACCACCATCCTCGCACGGTTTCGTCTCTTTGCCGCGCTTTCAACGACTTCTCGGCACCAATGCAGTAGCCCGAAGAGCCGAATGGACGCCGCGCGTGGCCACCAATGGTCCGTTCAGCCGGTTCCGGCCCACCGGCCCGCGCCTAGGGTGGAAGCCGAGACCGCTTGTCCCGGCCCTCGGCAACGGTGCTCGACGGCGAGCTCTGGAGGGGCCATGTGCGTTCGCATTCTCGAAACCCGCGCCAAACGGGAGAATCCGTTGGTCCGGCTGTTGATCCGGATTCAGCTCAAGGCGTCCTGGCGCTGAGCGCAGGCCCGCAGCCTGCTGATCGCGCGATGTTTGGTCACCCGCACCCGTGACGACGTCGTACCGAGCGCGGCCGCGGTCTCGTTCGACGTCAGCTCGCCGATCACCCGCATCCCCAGCACCTCACGATGGGAGACGGGCAGCGTCCGCATCAGCCTGCCGAGCCGGACCCCGAGGTCGGTCCGCAGCGCGCGCTGCTCCGGTTCGTCGGCGGCCCCGGCCGGGCGTTCGGGGAGTTCGCCGGTCAGCACCTGCCTGCTCCGCGCCGCCTTCCGGAAGACGTCGGCGACCTTGTTCGCCGCGATGGCGCGCAGGAGGAACAGGAACGAACCGCCGCGCAGGCCGTACCCGGGGACGGCGACCAGTACCGCGAGGCAGATCTCCTGTGCGACGTCGGCCGGTTCGAGATAGGTCAGTTCGTGCCCTCCGAGGCGGGCGTCGGAGTATTGCCGGGCCCACGCCGCGACCGCGCACATGAGATCGTCCATGCCGTGCGGCTCGCCGTCCGCCGCGGCCTTGGCGAGGGCGTCCCAGCCCGCGGCGGAAATCCACGTCTCGCCGCCGGTTCTTCGCATCGGAAATTCGTCGCTCATGTCCCGCTCCCCACGGATGTGAAACCCGGCCGCCGGGGTCCAGGACGGAACCCGGACAACGGTAGTCGAGGAACCCGGCCACCTCAATCGGCGAAGGTCCGCCACGAATTGTCCGTCCCGGCGGAAAACCGGACAGATTCCCACCAGTGGTCTGGACAAGTCGGCGTCCCGCGACGTAACTTCCCGTGCTGAGACCCCTCGCCAAGGTCACGCCCAGGCCGGGAACGCGCCCCCGGCCGACATCCGCAAGCACCGCCGCGGCGCGTCCACGTTCCGCGGCGGGATTCCGCCGAGGAGTGAACTGTGCGCATCCGCAAGAAAATCCGGCGCGTTTTGACCGCGTTGGCGGTCGCCCTCCCCCTGGTCAGCGGTGTTTCGGCGCTTTCGGCGTCCACCGCGGCAGCCGCGGGGCCCGATCCGCTGCCGCTGACCGTGACGAACAATTCGAACCGCTCCGACGCGGTCCACCTCTACGTGCTCGGCACGAACCTCAACACCGGGAAACTCGGCTATGTCAACGCCTCCGGGGCCTTCACCCCGTGGCCGGCGGGCTCGAACCCGCCGAGCCCGGCGCCGGACGTCTCGATCGCGGGCCCCGGCAACGGCGGCTCGACCACGCTGCGGATCCCGCGCATGCTCTCGGGCCGGGTCTACATGTCGTTCGGGCAGAAGATCAAGTTCTTCCTCACCCCGGACGGCCTGGTACAGCCCGCGCCGTGGGCCGACGGCGACCCGAACCGCGACATCCTGTTCGACTGGAGCGAATTCACCTACGACAACGGCGGGCTGTTCATCAACAGCTCGCAGGTCGACATGTTCAGCGTGCCGCACGCCGTCGGGCTGACCAACGGCGCGGGCGCGAACAAGGAGGCCGGGCGCTTGAAGCCCGGCGGCCGCGAGGACATCTTCAACGCCGTCCAGGGGCAGTCCGGATTCTCGAACCTGGTGTACAACCGGCTGCGGGTCCTCGCGCCGGGCAAGGGGCTCGACACCGGCAAGTTCAGCGGGAACTACCTCGACGGCTACGTCACGAGCGCCTGGAACACCTACAAGTCGACCCCGCTCACCGTGGTCCCGTTCGAGGCCGAACCCGGCAAGAAGTTCACCGGCCGGACCGGCGGGGACGACGTCATGCGCTTCACCGACACTTCGGGCGCCGAGGTCGCGTCGTTCAGCAAGCCGAGCACCCGCGACGTCTTCAACTGCGACGGACGGCTGCACGCGCCGAACGACCAGGTCGTCGGCCCGATCGCGCGGACGCTGTGCGCGGCGCTGCACCGCTCGACGCTCGGCTCACTGCACACGCAGCCGACGTATGACGCGGGCCAGTTCTACAAGCAGTCCGTGACCGACCACTACTCGCGGATCGTGCACGAGCAGATGGTCGACGGGAAGGCGTACGGATTCGCCTTCGACGACGTCGGGCACTTCGAGTCGCTGGTGCACGACGGGGACCCGCGGACCGCCCGGATCATCCTGACCGCGTTTTAGGCGGCGCTCGGCCGTGATCCTCAGTGGCCGGGTGATTCGAGTGTGGAGGTTTTGGGACGCTCAACGTCCTCGATCCTCCACACTCGACCGTGCCGCGGCGAGTTTCGTCGCATCGGATCTCACGGGCCACTCAGGACACCAGACGTTGCGAAAGCCACTTTCGCAACGCTGAAGGTTGCGAAAGTGGCTTTCGCGACACGCTCCCCAAGTCAGCCACCGGACAACCCACCCCGGTCGCGCTACCGCGCCCCGCTCCCGATCCGCCAGGCCGACATGCCGATCCCGCTCGGCACGAGCGAGAACGACGGCGGCTCGGGAGCGTGGACGCGGTTCAGCTCCTCCGGTGTGTACCGCACGCACTTCCGGTGCCATTCCAGGATCCCGGCCATCCAGTCCTTGAGGTGGTCCGCGTACCCGGTCACCGCCGCGCGGACGTCGTCGCCGAGGCCGAGGTCGTCGCACATCCGCGGCAGGCCCTCGCCGTCGAGCTGCTCGAACTGGGCCATCCGCGCGTTCATCAGCCGGGCGGCGATGTCGCGGGCCTCGATCCGGTCCACGTCCAGGAACCGTTCGACGACGTACACGAGGTTGTGCACCTCGCCCTCGTACTCGATCTCCTTCTGGTACGAGAACAGGTCGTTGGCGAACGCCGCGTAGTCCTGCGCCGCGGTGTCGAGTTCGGACAGCGCGCGGTTCTGGAAGAGCTCCGGCGGCACCACGTCGCCGAGTTCGAGGAGCGCGAGGCTCTTCGTCAGGTCGGATCCGAACGTCCGCCGCCGCATCTCCACGTAGTCGACCGGGTCGGGGACACGGTTCTGCGCCTGGTTCCCCACCTCCCACACCCAGCTCGCGGTCATGACCTCGACCGCCCGCCGGAAGCCCGCCCGCGCGTGCGGGGTCAGCGGTCCGGCGGTGCGGTTCCAGAGGTCCGCGAGGCCTCGCTCGAGCGGGTCCGCCGGTTTCGGCGCCGGCTCGCCGTCGAGCGGCATGAACAGGGAAAGCCGGTCACTGCAGAGTTTCGCGGCGATCGGGTCCCGTTTCGCGCCGAAGAGCAGCGGGAAGTAGTCGTCACCGTAGGTACCCCAGGTGAGCCAGTCGGTCGACAGCTTCACTCGTTCGAAGTCCGCGTCCGCGTCGATCATCGCGGCGCAATGCGCGAGGTCGATGCCGCGATACCGGCGCTCGTCCCAGACCCCTTCGCCGAACATCCCCATCTCGCGCGCCCAGCCGGGCGCGTATTCGCGGGCGGCGGCGAGGTGGGGGCTGGTGCGCACGGGATACGGCATGCGGAATTCCGGCAGGGGCAGCCGCCCGACCTTCGTGAACGGCGGCGGCGCCTGCTGCCGAACCCGCTGGACGAGGCCGGTCCCTTGGGCGCCGGAGGCCGCGCCCTCGTTCATGTACCGGCTCGACCGCACGTGCCATTCGTGTCCGCCGGACTGCCAGTCCTGCAGGCCCTTGACGTAAAGGCCGACCGCGATCTGCTCGGACAGCGAGACGTCTCGTTCGGCCAGCAGCGCGGGCACCTCGACGAGCGCGGTGTTCTCGAACTGCTGCAGCCGCGAGGTCAGCAGGTCGTTGGTGAGATCGGCGGCCTCCTGCGTCGGGCGATCGAGGAACTTCTCGAAGACGAGGACCGCGTTCGAGTTCTCCCCCTCCTCACGCACTTCGCGCTGGTAGGAAAAGAGATCGTTGCGAAGGTGGACGGCGTCGGCGAACGTGTCGCGCAGCACCTCCATCGGCCTGGTCGCCGCGATCCTGTCCGGCACCTCGGCGCCGACGGCGTACTCGATGAGGTTCGCCGACCACGGTGCCCCGCCGACCCGGCGGCGCATCTGGACGTATTCGATCGGGTTCGCGATCCGGCCGCGGTCGATGTTGTCCAGTTCCCAGAGCGATTCGACCATCAGGTTGTGCGTACTGGTGACGAACCGCCGCCGCCAGGCCTCGGACATCGAAGGAATGGTGCGCGCCCAAAGGTTCTCAAGCCCGGCTTCGGCGGGATTCCCCGGTTCCGGCGGCCTTTCCCCGGGCCCGGTCATGAACAGTTCCAAGCGGTTCAAATACGCCTTCGCGCCTTCGGTGTCCCGGGTGTACTTGAATTGCGCGAGGAAATCGTCATCGAAGAAGAACACCCACACGTACCAGTCCGTGACCAGATCGAGGGACGGCCCGTCACAGTCCGGATGGGTGTGCGCGCAGAGCAGCGCGTAATCCATTTTCGCCAGCGCCTGCTCGGTCCAGACGACATCACCGGACGGCGACGGAGAATCGAGCATCCCCATTTCCCTCGCCCAGGCCATACTGTGCGCCCGCGCCGCTTCGAGATGCGGATTCATCCTGGCCGGATGCGGCACGTAGAACTCGGGCAAGGTGAAAGCCTGCATCTGCGACTGCCTCCCGGGCCGGTGTCGGATCCGTTCCGACGTTTCCAGCCCGCCGCCGCGCCGGGCAACCGTCCAGCCGAGCGATTCGGCGTGCCATGGAGTGAATCAGTCCCAGAGGGACGCCGGATCGACATACGGCGCGAGCAATCCGGTCAATATCCCGTCACCGTTCCCGTTCAAGGCGTCCTCGGCTATCCGGCGGGCGGCACCGACCAGGAAATCGGCGACCTGCACCCGCGGATCCGTCCGCGAATCCACGAACTTCACCCCGGCCAGTCCGGGGCTCGACTCGATACGGGCGAGCCGGTCGCCTTTCAGCGACGGTTGTTCGTCGTGGACGAGGAAGACCGGCTCTCCTCCCGCACTCCAGTACTCGATGGCGCGGAGGATCGCGGGCACCAGCGGATCGAGGACTTTGCCGTCACGTGCCTCCGCGACCTTCGCCCTCAATTCCGCGGTGTCCCCGGCCATCGCGAAGAACGATCCCGCCGCCGGATCCCGGCGGTTCCTGGTCCGCAGCACGTCGTTGAACGCGGCGAGGAGTTCGTCGTCCGGCCGGATCTCCGCACCGGCGAGCGCGCGGAGTTCGTTCGCCAGCAGCCGTTTCTTGTCCACGAGGTACACGTGCGCTCGCCCGTGGACCGGGCCGATCGGCCCGAGGAACCATTCGAGGACCCGCCGGTGCTTCGTGCGGAGCAGATGGTTCGCCTTGTACTCGACGGCGGGCGAACGGATCCTTCGCCGCAGTTCGACCAGGCAGGCGGCGGCCTCTTCGAGACTCAGCCGGACCCCCGCGTGCGCGAACACGTCGGTCTCCCCGCCGATCAGTTTCCCGCCCTCGGACCCGGACTCGTCGCAGGCGATCTCCAGGGGCACGCCCCGCATCGTGCCCGATCACCCCGGCGGCGTCGACCGGGTTACGCGGGTTCGGGCAGCGGCTCACCGGTCTCGAGCAGCGTCTTGAGGCTCGACAGGATCGACGGCCAGCCGCCCTTGACCATCTCCAGCGCGGTGCTGCCCTGGTCGAAACCGTCGTGCACCACGGTCAGTTTCACCGTGTCGCCGACGGGTTCGAGGTCGAAGGTGACCTTCGACCGCGATTCCGCCTGGAGTTTCGCCGAAACGTCGTCGTCGAGGCCGACGGACTTGGCGAACTCCGGCGTGAAGGTGTGCCAGGTGTAGGAGAGCCGCCGGTACGGGTCGGCTTCGAGGATGACCTGTTCGGGGTCCTCCAGCTTCACGCCGAGCTGCTCCCAGGCCATCGTGGAGCCGGGTTTCCAGTCCGAAGTGAACTCACATCCCCAGTACCGCTTGGTGAAGACGGGATCGGTGAGCGCCTGCCAAAGCCGCTCCGGTGTCGTCCTGATGTAGCTGGTGTACACGAATTCGTCGGTGCTCATGGGTTCCTGCTCCAATGCCTTCTTGAGGTCGGCGAGCGCGTCGACGCGGCCCTGGTGGTAGCGGTCGATCCAGCGCTCGGCGATCGCGTTGATCGGCTCCGCGTTCACGTAGTGCAACTTCTCGCGGCCACGGCGCACCGTGGTCACCAGATTGGCCGCTTCCAGCACGGCCAGATGCTTGCTGACCGACTGCCGCGCCATGTCCAGCCCCGCGCACAGCTCTCGCAGGGTCTGCCCGTTGCGGGCGTTCAGGTCGTCGAGCAACCGCCGCCTGCTCGCGTCGGCCAGCGCCTTGAAGACCTCGTCCATGCCGCTCTCCCTGATATGCAGCCTCTTGGCTGCCTTTTCAGGTTAGGCAGCCGTGCGGCTGCATGTCAAGCCCACGACAACCTCGTGAGTGGCAAGGACGGTTAGAACCGTCCTTACCACTCACGAGCCGTGGGCATGGGGGCCCGCGAACGCCCTTGTCACGTTTCCGGTGGCTCCCTCGTCCAGGTGGTGACACGTCCACTCGAAGGAGTTCACATGCCGACCCCGTTGCGCGTCGCGATCGCCGTGCAGACCCTGGCCGTCTTCCTCACCCCGATCTCCGCCGGTCTCCTGCTGACCATGCCGAGTGGCCACACCCTGCACAGCGCCACGGCCTACACGCTGTTCGTCGTCTCGATGCTGCACGTGCTGACGGCGGTCCTCGTTTGGCGGCCGGGCGGCGGCTCCGCCAAGCCGATCCTGCCCGCGGCCGTGTTCCTCGGCCTCACGCTGCTGCAGGTGTTCCTCGGGATCGCGCACGTGACGGCGGTCCACGTCCCGCTCGGTGTCCTGCTGTTCGGCTTCAGCCTCGTGCAGCTGAGCCGGATCCGCCCGGCGCGGGAAGCGGCCGAGGCGGCCGTCTCGGAGGCCTGATCCGCCCTGAGCCGCCAGTGCCGAAGGCTCCCTTCACCGCATTAGACGCGGCGAAGGGAGCCTTCACCCCACCACCCGGCCCCGCCCTGGGAGGCGCGCCTGAGTCAGGAAGTCGCGAGTTCGTAGGCGCGTTGCGGGACGAACTGGCCCGCCGCCGCGATACAGCCGTCGGCCTCGCCGGGCGGCTTCACCCACAGGAAAGCGTCGATCCGCCAGTCCCCGGTGTTCGTGGTGCTGGCCGTCCCGATCCGGCGGCCCGGCGGATCACACCACTCCGAACCCGCGGGTCCGTTGCCGTTGCGGCTGGTGTCCACGACCGCGCGCAGCCTGCCGTCGCCGATCCCGGCGAGCACCGCTCCCGCGAAGGCCACCTCGTCGGCGGTCCTCCGGTAGTTGGAAACGTTGGTGGAGATGCCATCCGCGGCGGCGGAGATCTGGGCCGCCCGCAGCCGCGCGGCGGCTTCACCCGGCGACAGCCAAGCGGAATGCCCGATGTCGAAGTACACCTTCGCCGCCGCCGACCCGGCCTTGAGCCGTTTGCCCGCGTACGCCATGGACGCACTGGTCTCGGCCTGCTGCCCGGCGTTCTGGCAATTTGTCATCAAGGGCAGGACGTCCGGTTCGAGCACGATGGACGCCGGCCGCCCGGCGAGACCGGCCGCCACTTCGTCCACCCAGGCGCGGTAGGCGGCGTGCGACGGCGCGCCGCCGGAGCTGGCGCCACCGCAGTCGCGGTTCGGGATGTTGTAGACCACCATGATCGGGATCTGGTTCGCGGCCGCGGCGGCGCCGACGAAGGCGTCGACCTGCGCGCGCACCGTGCCGGTGTTCGTCGTGGTGAACCAGCGCGCCTGTGCCACGTTCGCGATCCGGTCGCGGATGACCGCGGCCCGGCCGTCGTTCGGGTTCGCGGCGACCCACCGGGCGGCGCTGGTCTGCGGGTCGACGTAGAACCCGGACGGCGCGGCCTGCGCGGTCCCCGCGGTCAAGGGGACCACCGCGAGCGCGGCGATCACCGCGGTGACTGTCTTGAGTGTCATCACTACCTCCGGAGGATCGTCGGGAAACTCAGGCGGGAGCACACCGGTCGCCGTCGACGCTGAACTCCGTCGGCGACCGGTGGGTGC
Source organism: Amycolatopsis sp. NPDC058340 (assembly GCF_042723975.1). Lineage (NCBI taxonomy): Bacteria > Bacillati > Actinomycetota > Actinomycetes > Pseudonocardiales > Pseudonocardiaceae > Amycolatopsis > Amycolatopsis sp. NPDC058340. Next base: position 44,984 of record NZ_JBHXIB010000051.1, read on the forward strand.
CGGTGTTGTTCGCGTTGAAGCCGATCGACACCGACGCGCCAGGCGCGACCACGGCGTTCCACGACGCGTTGCCCGCACGGACGGCGGCGCCCGTCTGGCTCCACGCGGCGCTCCAGCCGTGCGTGAGCCGCTCCTCACCGCCGAAGGCGAAAGTCAGCGCCCAGCCGTCCCACGCGGTCGTGCCGGTGTTCTTCACGGTGAGCGCCGCGGACAGCCCGGTCTGCCAGGTCGACGCCGTGTACGTCACCTGGCAGCCCGCCGCCGGCGCCGTGGCGGAGTGTTCCGCCACCCAGTTCGACAGCCACGCGAACGCCGAGTTCCAGTTGACCGTCACCTCGTTGAGCGAGTACGCCTCGATGTGGTCGACCCAGCACCGCTGCGGCGCGCAGCCGGGCAGCAGCCGCTGCGCGACCGGGTCCTGCAACGCGCTGTTGGGCCCGCCGGACAGCACACCGGGCGGCGCGATCGGCAGCGACGCGTCCTTCTGGTTCGCCCAGTGCCGGTGGTGCACGTTGCGCACCGGCCGGTCACCCCAGCCGGAGACGTAGGAGAAGTCGACCGGGTTGCGGCCCAGCAGATAGTCCATCGCGACGAAGGCGCCGTTCCGGTATTTCACCGCGTGGGTCAGGTCGTGGGCGAGGCCCAGCAGCATGCCGTTGTTGGCGACCAAACCGTTCGATCCCCACTCGTATCCGCCGTCGCCGGTCCGGTACGGCGCCGGATGTCCGGCGGACGCCATGTCCGCGAGGTGCGCGTCCGCGGTCGTGACGATCGCGGACCGGATGTTCTCGGTGGACACCCCGCGCGGTGCCAGCACGAGGGAAATGTCGCCGAGCGCGCCCGTCGCGCCCCAGTCGAAGCCGCGCGCGTTGAAGCTCTTTCCGCCGAACAGCGGGGAATCCGTCACATCGGCGCGGTACCGCCCGGTGGTCACGTACAGTTCGGCCGCGGCCCAGTAGAACTCGTCGGTCACCGTGGGATCGCTGTAGGAGCCGCCGCCGACGCCGTCGTCCGGGTCGGCGATCATGCCGGGGTGCGCCTTCGCCGCCGCGTAGGCCTTTTCGGCGGCGGACAGCGCGCGGACCGCGAACTCGGCGTCGTAGGGAGCCCACAGTCGCGACGCCTGTGCCGCCACCGCCGCGAGGTTCAGGGTCGCCGCGGTACTCGGCGCGGACAGCCTGCGCGGCTGGGCGTCCTGATGCGGCAACGTCGGCAGGCCGGTCCACTGCTCGTCGTGGATCTTGTGGTGGGCCATCCCGGACAACGGCCGTCCGTCGGGAACCTGCATGCTCAGCAGGAATTCGAGTTCCCACCGCGCCTCGTCGAGCACGTCCGGCACGCCGTTCGACCGCTCGGGAACGGCGAGGGTGCCGTCACCGAGCGCAGCTTTGTCGCCGAACAGAGCCGCCCGCTCGTAGGCGTTCTGCAGCTGCCACGCGGCGATGCCGCCGTTCACCACGTACTTGCCGTGGTCGCCGGCGTCGTACCAGCCGCCGCGTACGTCGAGGGTGTACCCGCAATCCAGGTCCGCCCGGCAAGGTACGTCGTCGTCCCCCCGGTTCGGCGCCACGTTCACATGTCCGGCGGGCCGCGCGTATTCCTCCCCCACGTACCGCGCTTCGATCGGTGTGCCGCTGCGCTGGTGGTAGAAGAACGCGAGCGAGTCGTACCGCAGCCGGTTCATGACCGTCGGGGAGATGTCGAACGGGCGGCTCACGTCTTCGCCGACGCTCAGCGTGTAGCCGCTGCCCTGCCGGTCGTAGGACGAGAAGTCGATGGTGTGGACGTTCTCGTCCGACGCCGCGTCGTGGCCCTTCGGAATGGTCTGGCCGGTGGCGACGGACGCACCCGCGCCGTCCCGCAGCGTCCAGGTCAACGGGGTGGCCGAGCCGGTCGCGAGGCTCGCCTGTTTGGGCAGGCCCGGCACGTAACCGACCTGGTTCACCCGCAGCGGCCCGGCGGGTTCCACGCCCGGTGGCGGCAGCACGCCACCGACGAGCGAAACGTTGTCGACACAGACGGTGTTGCCGAACGATTGGCCGCCGAACCAGAACGCGAACTGGCCGTTGCCCGCCGCCGGGAAGTCCAATGTGGACACGAAGGTCAGTGTGAAGGTCTGTTTGACGGGTGTGACGGTCACGTCGGTCCGCGCGATCTGCCGGTACGGATCGACGGCCTCTCCCGCGACCGCGGAAAGCGGTTGCGCCACGGTCGCCCGCGCGTCGAATTTCAGCGTGTAGGACCGGCCCGCCTCGTACGGCACGCCGTTCTGTCCGGACAAGGCGTCGTATCCGTTGGCCGTGCCACCGGTGACATCGACGCAATATTCGCCATCCGTCACGGAGCCACGGGTGTTCGCCCCGGTCCACCAAGGGTCGGCGATACCTGCCGAGAAGTCGCCGTTCACAATCCGCTCGTACTCCGCCGCCGAGGATGATGCCCCCGGAGCGACGGTGACGGCCGCGATGAGAACAGCGGGGAGCAGCACACGCCAATTGTCGATCACCACGTCGTGATCCTTTCGGAAGGCCGAATTCTTGGGAGCGCTCCCACAAGTTAACCCGGCGCCGCCCGGCAGGGAAGACCGTTACGCGAATTCGCCGATACCGGACTATTCTCACTCGTTCGGCCCTGTTCCCCCGACGCCGCGCCCACGCTAAGGTGCCGACACTGGGAGCGCTCCCAGTCCCTTGCCGGAAAGAAGGCGCTATGAGACGCAGAAAGGCAATGACCGCGATACTGGCCGCCGTCACCACGATGGCGGCCTGCCTCGTGACCGCGACACTGAACGCTCCATCGGCGTCGGCACACGGCGCGCTGATGAAACCCGGCAGCAGAACCTTCTTCTGCTGGCAGGACGGACTGACACCACAGGGAAACATCGTCCCGAAGAACTCGGCGTGCAAGGCGGCCGTCGCGCAAAGCGGGGAGAACTCGCTCTACAACTGGTTCTCCGTGCTCCGCTCGGACGGCGCGGGCCGCACCGAGGGATTCATCCCGGACGGGCAGCTCTGCTCGGGCGGGAATCCGAACTTCGCGGGTTACGACCGCACGGGGAACTGGCCGGTGACCCATTTGACGGCGGGCGCGTCGTTCGGTTTCTCCTACAACGCGTGGGCCGCCCATCCCGGCTGGTTCTACCTGTACGTGACCAAGGACGGCTACGACCCGAGCCGGGCACTGCGCTGGGACGACCTCGAGGAACAGCCCTTCCTCACCGTCGATCACCCGCAGGTGAGCGGCAACGTCGGCAGTGTGGACGGCCAGTACAAGTGGACCGGCAACTTCCCGTCGGCCAAGTCGGGCAAGCATGTCGTCTACTCGGTCTGGAAGCGATCCGACAGCGCCGAGACGTTCTACGGCTGCTCCGACGTCGTGTTCGACGGCGGCAACGGCGAGGTCACCGGTATCGGCGTCGTCGACGATCCCCCCGATCCCGGCGAGCCGCCCAACGGCGCGTGCACGGCGAAATGGACGACGACCGGTAACTGGAACGGCGGGTACCAAGCGGAAGTGACCGTCACGAACCCGGGCACGGCGACGCTGTCCGGCTGGCGGGTCGGCTGGACCGTTCCGGCGGGGCAGACGATCAACAGCGTCTGGAACGGCACCCTCACCCTGGACGGCGCGCGGGCCACCGTGGGCAACGCGGGCTGGAACGGATCACTACCGGCGGGCACCACCCGCTCGTTCGGGTTGAGCGCCAACGCGACGGGGAGCGTCGCCGCGCCGGAGCTCACCTGCTCGAGCCCGTAGCACCGGTGGCCGAAGGGGGACCTTCCCCCCGTCTCACGCGGCGAAGGACGCTTTCCCCGCATCGCATGCGGGGAAAGCGTCCTTCAGCCCCCGCCGCCCGCGAGCACCCGACGGCGGCTTCAGTGGTGCCCATGTCCGTGCTCCGGGTTGGCGAACACGCATCCCGGCACGTCCGAAGGCACCTGACGCACCCGAGGATCGGGTGTGCCACACCGGAAGTAGTACAGCCCCAGCTTGCTCACCCCCAGAAATCCCGCGGAGACCGCGAACCCGTTCCCGAAGGCGAAGGCCGGTCCGTCGGCGACCTCGCCCGCCGTCATCGCCTTGTGCCAGGATTCCTGAAATCTTCGCTGCTCGTCGCCCGCGAAGAGGAGAAGGCCGACGACCGGGAATTCCGGGGACACCCGGCAGGTGGCCCATTCGGCCACATGCGGCTGAAAGCGCGCGGCGATGTCCGGCCCGGCGAACGTGCGCAGCTCGCCGATCTCCCGGCGGGAGACCTCCGCGCAATTCCCCGCCGTGTCGTCGATCCAATCGATCAGATCGTCCATTGTGGTCAGTCGGGTGCCGAGTGCCTCGGCGCCGGCGGTGGCCGTCGGCGCGGGCGCGGAACAGCCGGCGAGTATTCCGGCGGAGATCAACAATGTGGTGACGAGTCGCCTCATGCCTTTCTGCTCTACTCCGAAAATCGCCGGATCACAACATCTTCCCGAACACGCCCTTACAAATCGGACGGTCCGCCGCTACGCTCATGAGAGCGCTCTCAGACTCACCCGCTCCCGCTACTCCGGCCCAGGGCCATTGCCTGCCCACGTGGCCCTGGGCCGGTTCCACCTCTTTGAGGTTGCCGGTAATCCGCTCGGACGAGGAGGTCCTGTGAGATCACGACCACTGGCGCGCTCGACGAGAGCACGTCCCGTCACGGCGCTGGCCGCCACCGTCGCCCTCGCGGCGGCGGCCACCGCCGGTGTCGCGCCGGCGGCCACGGCGGCCGCGGTGTCCTGCACGACGACGTACAAGATCAGCAGCGAATGGGACAACGGTTTCGGTGCGACGGTTTCGATCCGAAACGAAGGCGGCGACGCCATCCCCGACTGGAACCTGACCTGGAGCTTCGCGGACGGACAGCGGATCACCCAGCTGTGGAACGGTACGTACACGCAGTCCGGTGGCGCGGTGAGCGTCCGCGGCGCGGACTGGCAGCGCGGCATCGGCCCCGGCGCGTCCGTCCAATTCGGCTTCAACGCGGCGAAGTCCGGTGCCGTGAACCGGGTGCCGACCGACTTCAAGGTCAACGGCGTCAGCTGCGCCGGTCCGAACGCGGCACCGGCGGTGCGGCTCACGAAGCCGGAGAACAACGCGGCGTTCGCCGTGTCGTCACCGATCGAACTGGCGGCGTCCGCCGCGGACAGCGACGGTTCGGTGTCGGCGGTGGAGTTCTACGCGGGCACCACGCGGCTCGGCTCCGATACCACCGCCCCGTTCGAGTACACCTGGACCGGCGCGACGGCAGGCGAGTATTCGGTCACCGCGCGGGCGATCGACGACCTCGGCGCGGCAACGGTTTCCGCACCGGTCGCGGTGCGAGTGCTGGCCGCGCCGTCGGTCGTCGCCACCCCGTCGACGGTCCGCGTCAAACAGGGCGGATCGGCGAGAGCGGATGTGAAACTCGCGACCCGGCCGACGGGTCCGGTCACGCTGAACGTGGCACGCACGGCTGGCAGCACCGACCTCACGGCGGCGCCCGCGACGCTCACGTTCGACCAGAACACCTGGAACACGGCGAAAACCGTGACGATCGCTTCCGCGGCGAACGGCGGCGCGCTCGCCACCGCCGCCTTCTCGATCACCGGGCCCGGCCTCACCGCGGCCACCCTCGACGTGGCGGAGATCGACGCCTCCGCCTCGGACTACCGGGCCGCTTTCCTGGAGCAGTACCACAAGATCAAGGACGCGGACAGCGGTTACTTCCGGAACTTCGGCGGCCTGCTCGTGCCGTACCACTCGGTGGAGACGCTGCTGGTCGAGGCGCCGGACCACGGGCACCAGACCACGTCCGAGGCGTTCAGCTACTACCTGTGGCTGGAAGCCGCGTACGGACAGCTGGAGGGTGACTGGACGCCGTTCAACCAGGCGTGGGCGTCGATGGAGAAGTTCATCATCCCCGCGCACGCCGACCAGCCGACCAACGACAAGTACAACGCCGCCGACCCGGCGACCTACGCGCCGGAGCATCCGAGGATGGACCGGTATCCGGCGGTCCTGGACGGCGGCGTCCCCGTCGGGTCCGACCCGATCGCCGGCGAATTGCGCCAGGCCTACGGCACCTCGGACGTCTACGGCATGCACTGGCTGCTGGACGTCGACAACACGTACGGATTCGGCCGGTGCGGCGACGGCACCACCGCGCCCGCGTACCTCAACACCTACCAGCGCGGGTCCAGCGAATCGGTGTGGGAGACCATCCCGCAGCCTTCCTGCGACACGTTCGCGCACGGCGGGCCGAACGGGTACCTCGACCTGTTCACCAAGGACGCGAGCTACGCCAAGCAATGGAAGTACACCAACGCGCCCGACGCCGACGCGCGTGCCGTCCAGGTGGCGTACCTCGCCAGCCAGTGGGCGACCGCGCAGGGCAAGGGCGCCCAGGTGGCCGACGTGGTGAAGAAGGCGTCGAAGATGGGCGACTATCTGCGGTACGCCATGTTCGACAAGTACTTCAAGAAGATCGGTGACTGCGTCGGCCCCAGCACGTGCCCGGCGGGCAGCGGCAAGAACAGCTCGCACTACCTCATGTCGTGGTACTACGCGTGGGGTGGCGCCACCGACACGTCGGCGGGCTGGGCGTGGCGTATCGGTGACGGCGCGGCGCACCAGGGCTACCAGAACCCGCTCGCCGCGCACGCGCTCGCCAACGACCCGGCGCTCAAGCCGCTCTCGGCGACCGGCGCGACGGACTGGGCGGAAAGCCTGGACCGGCAGCTGGAATTCCTGCAGTGGCTGCAGTCCGCCGACGGCGGCATCGCGGGCGGCGCGACGAACAGCTGGGACGGCCAGTACGCCACTCCGCCCGCCGGTTCGCCGACGTTCTACGGGATGTACTACGACCATCAGCCCGTGTGGCACGACCCGCCGTCCAACCGGTGGTTCGGGTTCCAGGCGTGGGGCCTGGAGCGGGTCGCCGCGCTGTACCAGCTGACCGGGGACGAGCGGGCGAAACGCATCCTCGACAAGTGGGTGCCGTGGGCCATCGCGAACACGACGGTCGGCTCCGGCGGGGACTTCCGGATCCCGTCCGACCTGGAATGGACCGGCAAACCCGACACGTGGAACCCGGCCGCGCCGGGGAGCAACGCGAATCTGCGGGTCCGGGTGCTGAACCACAGCCAGGACGTCGGCGTCGCGGCGTCGTACTCGAAGATCCTGCTGAACTACGCCGCCCGGTCCGGGAACGCGCAGGCGCGGACGGTCGGCGAAGGTCTCCTCGACGCGATGCTCGCGCACACCGACTCGATCGGCATCGCGGTCCCGGAAACACGTACGGACTACAACCGGTTCGACGACGAATACGACTCGTCCACCGGCGAAGGTGTGTACGTGCCGCCGGGCTGGACCGGGACCATGCCCAACGGTGATCCCATCGCCGCGGGCGCGGACTTCCTGTCCATCCGGTCGTTCTACCGGGATGATCCACAGTGGCCGAAGGTCCAGTCCTATCTGGACGGTGGGGCGGCGCCGACGTTCACCTACCACCGGTTCTGGGCGCAGGCGGAGATCGCGACCGCGTTCTCCCTGCACGTGCAACTGTTCGGCTGAGCCCCAGGCCCCGCCGGCCGCCGCCGGCGGGGCCTGGCCTCCCACACACGAGGATGGCGATGAGGAGAACGCTGGCCGTCGTGGCCGCCCTGCTGGCCGTTGTATGCCCACCGGTGTCCGCGTCCGCCGCACCGGCCGGGTTCCACGTGTCGGGCGGAAAACTGTACGAGTCGAACGGCGCCGAGTTCGTGATGCGCGGCGTCAACCACGCCCACACCTGGTATCCACAAAGGACCAGCTCTTTGGCGGATATCAAGGCCCTGGGCGCCAACACGGTGCGGGTGGTGCTCGCGTCCGGCCAACGGTGGGCGAAGAACGACACCGCGGACGTCGCCGCCGTGGTGTCGTCGTGCAAACAGAACCGGCTGATCTGCGTCCTGGAAGTACACGACACCACCGGTCACGGCGAACAATCCGGCGCGGCGACCCTCGCGCAGGCCGTGGACTATTGGCTTTCGGTGCAGAGCGCGCTTGCCGGGCAAGAGAAGTACGTGATCGTCAACATCGGCAACGAACCGTACGGCAACAGCGGCTACCAGACCTGGGCGCCGGACACCTCCGCCGCCGTCCAGCGGCTGCGCGCGGCGGGCTTCGGCCACACGCTCATGGTGGACGCGCCGAACTGGGGCCAGGACTGGACGTTCACCATGCGCGACAACGCCGCCGCGGTGTTCGAGTCGGACCCGGACCGCAACACGGTGTTCTCCATCCACATGTACGGCGTCTTCGACACGGCCGCCGAGATCGACGACTACCTCGGCCGTTTCCGCGCCGCGGGACTCCCGATCGTGGTGGGCGAGTTCGGGCACGACCACTCCGACGGAAACCCCGACGAGGACACCATCCTGGCGACCACACGAGCCCAAGGCATCGGCTACCTTGGCTGGAGCTGGAGCGGAAACGGCGGTGGCGTCGAGTACCTGGACATGGTCACCGGTTTCGACCCGGCGCAGCTCACCGGCTGGGGCGAACGGATCTTCAACGGCGCCGACGGAATCAAGGCGACGTCCCGCGAGGCGACCGTGTACGGCGGCACCGATCCCGGCGCGTGCACCGTCGGCTACCGCGTGATCGGCCAGTGGCAGGACGGCTTCCAGGCCGAGATGACGGTGACCAACCGCCAGGCCACCGCGATCGACGGCTGGCGGGTCCGGTGGACCTTCCCGGCGGGACAACGGGTCACGAACATGTGGCACGCGGTGCCGTCGCAGACGGGTGCGGACGTCGTCGCGGCCAACGCTTCGTACAACGCACGCATCCCGGCGGGCGGCTCGGTCACGATCGGTTTCACCGGCTCTTGGACGGGCGGTAATCCGTCGCCGAGCACCTTCGTGCTGAACGCGACCACCTGCGCGGTGACGTGAGCGGTGACGTGAGCGGCGTTCGCGATGTCGGGCGAAGGCGGCCGGCGTGTTGCGAAAGCCACTTTCGCAACGTTGAAGGTTGGGAAAGTGGCTTTCGCAAC
>NZ_JBHXIB010000052.1:0-52372 GCF_042723975.1 Amycolatopsis sp. NPDC058340
TTGGTGGTCGGCTTCGACCCCCACCGTCTCACCGCCCTGGTGGTTCCATCCCCGGCGTGGTCTTCGCGCCCCCCTCCCCCCGCCTCAGCCGAGGGAAGGGGGCCTTCACGCGCGAAAGGTCAGGCTGTAGGTGGCTGGTAGACCTTCGTCAGTTTCGAGGCGGAGCCTCGGTCCAGCAGCCAGAGCGTGCGGCGCGAGCCGCGTGCCCCGGCGACCGGGATCTCGACCTCGCCGGCGCCGGCCAGGGCCTGCGCGACGGCGTCCGCCTTGGCGTCGCCGCCGGTGACCAGCCAGATGTCCTGCGCGCGGCGGATCGCGGGCAGGGTCAGCGAGATCCGGGTCGGCGGCGGTTTGGGGCAGTCCCGCACCGCGACGACCGAACGCTCCTTCTCGTGCACCGCCGGGCTGTCGGGGAAGATCGAGGCGGTGTGTCCCTCCCCGCCGAGCCCCAGCAGCATGATGTCGAACGCCGCGTCGTTGGCCGCCAGGATCTCCGCGTAGGCCGCGGCCGCCGCGTCCACGTCGTCGCCGAATTCGCCGTCCGAAGGTGCCATGGCATGCACCCGCTTCGGGTCGAGCGGGACGTGGTCGAGCAGCGCCTCGCGGGCCTGCTTCTCGTTGCGGTCGTCCGAGTCCGCCGGGACGAAGCGCTCGTCGCCCCAGTAGACGTCCAGCCTCGACCAGTCGATGGCGTCGCGGGCACTGGAGTCGCGCAGTTCCCGCAGGATCGCGATCCCGGTGCCACCGCCGGTGAGCACCACCGAAGCGGAACCCTTGGCGGCCTGGACGTCCACGATCCGGGTGACCAGCCTGGCCGCCGCGGCGGCGGCCAGGAGGTCCGGGTTCTCGTAGACGACGACCTCGGTCTTGCTCATGAGGCGCTCTTCGCGGTCTTGGCGGTCGGAGCCTTCTTCGCCGCCGGAGCCGCCTTCTTCGCCGGAGCGGGCTTCGCGGTGCCTGTCGAGATCTTGCCGAGCCCGTTCAGCGAAGCCTCGTAGACCTCGTCCGGGTCGAGCCGCCGCAGTTCCTCGATCAGGCAGTCCTTGTTGTCCCGCCGCTGCAGGGCGATCCGGCGCGTCGGCTGGCCAGGCTGGGTCAGCATGCCGACCCGTCCGTCCGGCCGGTGCAGTTCCACCGGGCCGGACCGCCGGTCCAGCGTCACCGAGATGATGCCCGCGGCGCCGCTGCTCTTGACCCGCTTCACCGGCACCTTGAGGTACTCGGCCAGCCAGCCGGCGAGCAGTTCGGTCGACGGCGAGTCGGCCTCGCCGGTCACGGTCGCGCCGGTGACCTTCTCATACGGCGGAAGGTCCAAAGCGGACACCAGCTGCGCGCGCCACCGGGTCAGCCGGGTCCACGCCAGGTCGGTGTCACCCTCCACATAGGACTTCGCCCGCGTGGTGAGTGCCCTTATGGGCGCCTTTTCCGCCGCCGAGTCGGTGATCCGGCGTTGCGCCAGCTCACCGAGCGGGTCCTTCGCCGGAGCCTTCGGACCGGTGCCGGGCCACCAGGTGACGATCGGCGCGTCCGGCAGCAGCAGCGGCACGACCGCGCTCTGTCCCTGCGTGGCCAGCGGACCGTAGAGCCGCAGGACGATGACCTCGCTCGCGCCGGCGTCGCCGCCGACCCGGATCTGGCCGTCGATCCGCGGTGCGGCGGTCCGCGCGCCCTTGGCCACCACGATCACCCGCGAGGGGTGTTCGCGGCTGGCCTCGTTGGCGGCTTCGATCGCCTCTTCGAGCCGGTCGTCGTCGTCGGCCACTATGACCAGCGTCAGCACGCGGCCGAGCGCCACCTGCCCGCCCTGTTCACGGATCTCGACGAGTTTCTTGTTCAGCTGCGACGTCGTGGTCGACGGCAGGTCGATGATCACGGACGCCTCCAGTTCCGGCCGGTACGTTCCAGCATCTCATCGGCGGACGGCGGTCCCCACGAACCGGGCGGGTACGCCTCGGGCGCGCCCTTCTTGGCCCAGTGGTCGAGGATCGGGTCCAGGATCTCCCAGGACAGCTCGACCTCTTCGTTCACCGGGAACAGCGACGGTTCGCCGAGCAGCACGTCCAGGATGAGCCGCTCGTAGGCCTCCGGGGACGACTCGGTGAACGCGTGCCCGTAACCGAAGTCCATCGTGACGTCACGGACCTCCATCGTGGTCCCCGGCACCTTCGAACCGAACCGCAGCGTGATGCCCTCGTCGGGCTGCACCCGGATCACCAGCGCGTTCTGGCCCAGCTCCTCGGTCGAGGTCGAGTCGAACGGCAGATGCGGCGCCCGCTTGAACACCACCGCGATCTCGGTGACCCGGCGGCCCAGCCGCTTGCCGGTTCGCAGGTAGAACGGCACGCCCGCCCAGCGGCGGTTCTGCACCTCCAGCGTCACCGCGGCGTAGGTCTCGGTGGTCGAGTCCTTCGCGAAACCGCCTTCCTGCAGCAGGCCCGGCACCTTCATGCCGCCCTGCCAGCCGCCCGCGTACTGCCCGCGCGCGGTGGTCTCGTCGAGCGGGCCCAGGGGCTTCGTCGCCGAGAGCACCTTGACCTTCTCCGCGCGGAGAGCGCGCGGGGCGAACGAGACCGGCTCCTCCATCGCGGTCAGCGCGAGGAGCTGCAACAGGTGGTTCTGGATGACGTCGCGGGCGGCGCCGATGCCGTCGTAGTACCCCGCGCGGCCGCCGAGGCCGATGTCCTCGGCCATGGTGATCTGCACGTGGTCGACGTAGTTGGCGTTCCAGATCGGCTCGAACAGCTGGTTCGCGAAGCGCAGCGCGAGCAGGTTCTGCACCGTCTCCTTGCCGAGGTAGTGGTCGATGCGGAACACCGACTCCTCGGGGAAGACGTCGTTCACGATCTCGTTGAGCTCCTTGGCGCTCTTCAGATCGCGGCCGAACGGCTTCTCGATGACGACGCGGCGCCAGGTGTCCTCGCTCGCCTCGGCGAGGCCGGAGCGGGCGAGCTGCTTGGTCACCACCGGGAACGCGCTCGGCGGGATCGACAGGTAGAACGCGGTGTTGCCACCGGTGCCACGTTCGGCGTCGAGGTCCTTGACCGTCTGCGCGAGCCGGTCGAAGGCGTCGTCGTCGTCGAAGGTGCCCTGGACGAACCGGATGCCTTCGGCGAGCCGGTTCCACACCGACTCCTTGAACGGCGTCCGCGCGTGCTCCTTGACCGAGTCGTGCACGAGCTCGCCGAAGTCCTGGTGCTCCCAGTCCCGGCGGGCGAACCCGACGAGCGAGAACCCGGCGGGCAGCAGCCCGCGGTGGGCGAGGTCGTAGATCGCCGGCATCAGCTTCTTGCGGGCGAGGTCACCGGTGACGCCGAAGATCACCAGGCTGGACGGCCCGGCGATCCGCGGCAGCCGCTTGTCGCGCGGGTCGCGCAGCGGGTTGTTCCAGGCTCGTGTCACTCGCCGGCCTCCTGTACCGCGCGGACCAGTCCGGCCAGGCCGGCGGCCCGGTCGGTGAGGTGCAGGCGCAGCACCGGACGGCCGTGCTCGGCGAGCACCTGGCCGTCGCCCAGCGCCTGCGCGTGCTGCAGGACACCGAGCGTGTACGGCCGGTCCGGAACGTCGAGATCGTCCTCGACGGCGCCGGTGATCTGCAGGAAGACACCGTTCTGGTGCCCGCCCTTGTGGTACTGCCCGGTCGAGTGCAGGAACCGCGGCCCCCACCCGAAGGTGGTCTGGCGGCCGGTCCGCTTGGCGATCTCGCCGCGCAGGACCGCCGTCGACGCGTCGTCGAGCCGGTCGAGGTACGCCTGCACCGCGATGTAGCCGGTTTCCGGTGCGGAATCGAAGAAAGCCCGCAGGATGTCCGCGAGCTTCCCTTCCGTGACAACGCCTTCCGAGCCGAACACCTCGACCGCGCCGTCCACAGTGGACGGCTTCTCGCCGCCCTTGAGCTTGTCCGGGTTGTCGAGCAGCGAACGCGCGGCCTTCTTGGCGGCCTCGACGTCGGGCTGGTCGAACGGGTTGATCCCGAGCAGCCGTCCGGCGAGCGCGGTGGCGAACTCCCACAGCAGGAACTGCGCGCCGAGCGAGCCGGTCACGGAGATCTTCGCCGCGCCTTCCGCCGCGCCGACGGCCACGGGGGTGGCGTCGCCCTTGGCGTCGGCGAAACCGGGGGAGTCCGGGCCCTCGACGGCGACCGGCAGGAGACCGGTGCCCTGCTTGCCGGTGGACTCGGCGATCAGCTGCTCCGCCCAGTCGGCGAAGCCCTTGATGCCGGAACCCGTGTCGCCGATGACGACCTTCTCGGCGCCCTTTTCGTGCGCCGCGGCCCACGCCGCCGCGAGCTTGACCGCGGGGTTGTCGACGGAATCTGTGGCCAGCTCGTCGGCCACCGAAGCGGCCTGGTCGAGCAGGCGGGCGACGTCCGCGCCGGCGAGCCCGGCCGGGACGAGCCCGAACGCGGTCAGCGCCGAGTAGCGGCCGCCGACGTTCGGGTCGGCGAGGAAGACCTTGCGGTAACCCTCCTTTTCGGACAGTTCCGCGAACGGCGAGCCGGGGTCGGTGACGACCACGATCCGCCGGGCCGCGTCGATACCCGCGTCGGCGAAGGCCTTCGCGAAGATCCGGCGGTGGCTGTCGGTCTCGACGGTGCCGCCGGATTTCGACGACACGACGATGACCGTCCGCTCCAGGTCACCGGCGAGCGCGTCGGCGACCTGACCGGGATCGGTGGTGTCGAGGACCGTCAGCGGGACGCCGTCGGTCGCGGTGATGACCTCGGGGGCCAGCGACGAACCGCCCATGCCCGCGAGGACGACGCGGTCGACGCCCTCGGAACGCAGGTCGGTCCGCAGTGCCTCGATCTCGCCGATCAACGGCCGCGAGGACTTGTGCAGCGTCGTCCACGAGAGACGGATCGACGCTTCGGACTCGGCTTCGGGACCCCACAGTGTGGCGTCCTGGGACGCCAGTTTCGATGCGACCTGGTCGGCGACGAGCCGCTCCGCGAACGGCGCGGCTTCGCCGGCCAGGGCGGCGTCGACGATTTCGACGCCGGTCGTTTCCCCTGCCATGGTCCAGATCAGTCCTTCGCCTTTTGCAGCTGCCCGGTGACGGTCTCGAGAAGCTCGGTCCACGACTTCTCGAACTTCTCGACGCCCTCGTCTTCGAGGACCTTGAACACGTCTTCGATGTCGATGCCGACCACACGCAGCTTGTCGAAGACGACCTGCGCGTCGGGGCCCTTGCCGGTCACCGTGTCACCGGTGATCTCGGCGTGGTCGCCCGCGGCGTCGAGGGTCTTCTCCGGCATCGTGTTGACCGTGTCCTTGACGACGAGCTGGTCCACGTAGCGGGTGTCGGAGTACTGCGGGTCCTTCACGCCGGTGGAGGCCCACAGCGGACGCTGCGGGTTCGCGCCGGCCTCGGCGAGCGCCTTCCAGCGGTCCGAAGCGAAGAGCTCCTCGAACGCCGCGTACGCGAGCCGCGCGTTGGCGATCGCGGCCTCACCGCGCAGCGCGGTGGCGGAGTCGGTGCCGATGGCGTCGAGCCGCTTGTCGATCTCGGTGTCCACACGGGACACGAAGAACGACGCGACCGAGTGGATGCCCTTGAGGTCGTGGCCGTTGGCCTTCGCCTGCTCCAGCCCGGCGAAGTAGGCCTCGATGACCGCCCGGTACCGCTCGACCGAGAAGATCAGCGTGACGTTGACGCTGATGCCCTCCGCCAGGGTCTTGGTGATCGCCGGGAGACCCTCTTCGGTGGCCGGGATCTTGATCAGCACGTTCGGCCGGTCCACGGTCTTCCACAGGTCCTGCGCCTCGGCCACCGTCTTGTCGGAGTCCTTGGCCAGCCGCGGGTCCACCTCGATGGACACCCGGCCGTCGACCCCGTTCGTGGCGGTGTACACGTCGCGGAACAGGTCCGCGGCGTTGCGCACGTCGGTGGTGGTGAGCTCCCGGATGGTGGCCTCGACGTCGGCGCCGCGGGCGGCGAGCTCCTTGGTCTGCTCGTCGTACGCCTCGCCCTTCGACATCGCGTTGGCGAAGATCGTCGGGTTGGTCGTCACGCCCACGACGTGCTTGTCGCGGATCAGGTCGGCGAGGTTGCCGGTGTTCAGGCGCTCACGGGACAGGTCGTCGAGCCAGATCGACACCCCGGCCTCGGACAGCTGCGCGAGCTTGTCGTTGCTCATGCTGTTCCTCTTTCCCCTTCAGTTCTTGGTGTTGGCGATCGAGCGACGGGCGGCCTCGACGACTGCCTCCGCGGTGAAACCGAACTCACGGAACAGTGTGGCGGCGTCGGCCGACGCACCGAAGTGCTCGATCGAAACGTTCACCCCGGCGTCACCGGTGAAGCGGTGCCACGACTGGGCGACACCGGCTTCGACGGAGACACGTGCCTTGACCGACGGCGGGAGCACCGCGTCCTTGTAGGACTGGTCCTGCGCGTCGAACCACTCGACACACGGCATCGAGACGACGCTCGCCGGGATGCCGTCGGCTTCGAGGGTCTTGCGGGCCTCGACGGCCAGCTGGACCTCGGAGCCGGTCGCGATCAGCACGACCTCGGGGTTGCCGTTGGACGCCTCGGCGAGGACGTAACCGCCCCGCTTGACGCCCTCGGCGCTGGTGCCCTCCAGGACCGGCACGTTCTGCCGGGTGAGCGCGAGACCCGACGGGTGGTGGACGTCCTCCAGGACGGCCTTCCACGCGTACGCGGTCTCGTTGGCGTCCGCCGGGCGGACGACGTTGAGGCCGGGGATCGCGCGCAGCGAGGAGAGCTGCTCGATCGGCTGGTGGGTGGGGCCGTCCTCGCCCAGGCCGATCGAGTCGTGCGTCCACACGTAGGTGACCGGCGCCTTCATCAGCGCGGCCAGCCGCACGGGCGGGCGCATGTAGTCGGAGAAGATCAGGAACGTCGCGCCGTAGGGGCGGGTGCCGCCGTGCAGCGCGATGCCGTTGAGGATCGAGCCCATCGCGTGCTCGCGGATGCCGAAGTGCAGCGTCCGGCCGTACGGGCTGGTCTTCCACATGTCGGTGGAAGCCTTCTCCGGGCCGAACGAGTCGGCCCCCTTCATGGTGGTGTTGTTGCTCTCCGCGAGGTCCGCGGAACCGCCCCACAGCTCGGGAAGCGGGTCGGCGAGCGCGTTGAGCACCTCACCGGAGGCCTTGCGGGTCGCGATGCCCTTGGCGTCCGGCTCCCACGTCGGCAGGTTGTCCGCGAAACCCTCGGGCAGCGAGCGGGTGGCCATCCGGTCCGCGATCTTCTTGCGCT
Organism: Amycolatopsis sp. NPDC058340; assembly: GCF_042723975.1. Classification (NCBI taxonomy): domain Bacteria; kingdom Bacillati; phylum Actinomycetota; class Actinomycetes; order Pseudonocardiales; family Pseudonocardiaceae; genus Amycolatopsis; species Amycolatopsis sp. NPDC058340. Next base: position 7,219 of record NZ_JBHXIB010000052.1, read on the forward strand.
CCGGGTTCGCGGCGCCCCACGCCTCGAACTTCTCCTGCCATTCGGCGCGGGCGGTCTTGCCGCGGTCGACGGCCTGGCGGGTGTGCGCGATGACCTCGTCGTCGACCTGGAAGCTCCGCTCCGGGTCGAAACCGAGGATCTCCTTGACCGCGGCGACCTCTTCGGCGCCGAGCGCGGCGCCGTGGGCCTTGCCGGTGCCCATCTTCTTCGGCGCCGGGTACCCGATGACGGTCTTCAGCGCGATGAACGACGGGCGCTCGGTCTCGGCCTTCGCGGCCTTGATGGCCTCTTCGATCGCGACGACGTCTTCGCCACCCTCGACGACCTGGGTGTGCCACCCGTAGGCCTCGTAGCGCTTCACGACGTCCTCGGAGAGGGCGATCTTGGTGTCGTCTTCGATCGAGATCTCGTTGTCGTCCCAGAAGACGATCAGGTTGCCCAGCTCCTGGCGGCCGGCGATCGAGGAGGCCTCGGCGGTGACGCCCTCTTCGATGTCACCGTCGGAGGCGATCACGTAGATGTGGTGGTCGAAGATGCTCTCGCCCTGCGGGGCGTCCGGGTCCAGCAGGCCGCGCTCGCGGCGGGCCGCCATCGCCATGCCGACCGCGTTGGCGAGGCCCTGGCCGAGCGGGCCGGTGGTGGTCTCGACGCCCTTGGTGTGGCGGTACTCCGGGTGACCCGGGGTCTTCGAGTCCCACTTGCGCAGCTGCTTCAGGTCTTCCAGCTCCAGGCCGAACCCGGCGAGGTACAGCTGGATGTAGAGGGTGAGGCTCGAGTGACCGGCGGAGAGGACGAAGCGGTCACGGGCGGGCCACTCCGGGTCGGCCGGGTCATGACGCAGCGTCCGCTGGAAGAGCGTGTACGCGAGCGGCGCCAGGCTCATCGCGGTGCCTGGGTGACCGCTGCCGCAGTTCTCGACCGCGTCCGCGGCGAGCACCCGCACGGTGTCGACGGCCCGCGTGTCGTTCTCGGTCCAGTCGGCGGGCACGTTGCGCCGGAGGAGTGGGTTCTTCTCGCTGGTAGAGGCGGTTTCGGACACTGAACTCGAACTCCCCGTCATCAGGTTGTGGCTTCTCTTCCCTCGTGGATAGCCCACGTGTACCGCTACTAATCTCAATCGATCCGGAAGGGACGATATTCCTGGTCCGGGCCGTTCGCAGGGGCACGCCGCGAGCTACCGCGGCCAGCCTAATGGTTCGGCCGGTCGAGGACCCGCGATCACCCTCTGGAAACAGCACGTCTAACATCGGGGAAGGGTTCAGAACACGGGATCCGGGGCCGCCACATCACCCGGAAGCCTGGTGGGCCCCGCCCCGAAAACTGACGCAGGGAGTGAAATGTCGTTGGTGAACGCTGCGCACGGACGCAGTGACAGCACCAGCGCCGTACATCCGACCGGTGAACTGCCGCACGGTGGCCGGCGAACAATCCGCCAGGTCGTCGGCGCGTACGCCGCCCTCGCGAAGCCCAGGGTGATCGAGCTCCTCCTGGTCACCACGATTCCCGCGATGTTCCTGGCAGGCCGGGAAATCCCGTCGCCGTGGCTGGTGCTCGCGACGCTCGTGGGCGGCACGATGGCCGCCGGCAGCGCCAACGCCTTGAACTGCGTCATCGACGCGGACATCGACAAGGTGATGAACCGCACGAAGCGCCGTCCGCTGGTGAAGGAATCGGTGCCCCGGCGCGGCGCGCTGATCTTCGGTCTCGTGCTCGGCGTCCTGTCGTTCGTAGTGCTCTATTTCACGGTGAATTTGCTTTCGGCGATCCTCGCGATCGTGACGATCCTCTTCTACATCTTCGTCTACACGCTGGTGTTGAAGCGGCGTACGTCACAGAACGTGGTCTGGGGCGGCGCGGCGGGCTGCATGCCGGTCGTCATCGGCTGGGCCGCGGTCACCGGCACCGTCGAGTGGCCCGCGTTCGTGATGTTCGGCGTCATCTTCTTCTGGACCCCGCCGCACACCTGGGCGCTGGGCATGAAGTACCGCGAGGACTACGAGCGCGCCGGTGTGCCGATGCTGCCGGTGGTCGCCACCCCGCAGCACGTGGCGCGGCAGATCGTCATCTACTCGTGGGTGATGGTCGCGTGGACGCTGCTGCTGGTCCCGGTGACGAGCTGGATCTACACGACGTTCGCGCTCCTGGCGGGCGGCTGGTTCCTCTTCTACGCGCACAGCCTGAACGCGGCGGTGCGGCGCGGCGAGGAGACCAAGCCGATGTCGCTGTTCCACCGGTCGAACACGTACCTGATGATCGTGTTCGTCGCGCTGGCGGTGGACTCGGCGATCGGGCTTCCCGCCATCGGGCTGCCTTTCTGATCTTGTAGCGCGTGAAGGCCTCCTTCCCTCGGCTCAGCCGCGGGAAGGGGGCCTTCACGCGTGTCGGAGTCTGGTGGCGAGAGGGTTCCCAATGTCGCATTCGAGACGCTCAGCGTCTCGAATGCGACATTGGGAACGCGCGGATCCGCGCTGCGCTGCCCGAACCTCCCGATGGGCACCTTCAGGACGAACGTCTCGAAGGTGCCCTTCGGGACGTTCGGACCCAGGCCCTTCCCACTTGCTGGCGCGCGTTGCCCAGCGCGGTTACCCGTCGGTACCGTCCGGCGGAGTGACGTGCACAACCGAGCGCCCGGCCACCGTCCGAGCCGGGCGCGCGACCATGGCGGTCGCCAGCCTGGTCGTCTTCACCGCCCAGATGGCGACGACGATCTATCTCCCTTCCCTCCCGATGGTCGAGCGCGACTTCGCGGTGTCGCGCAGCTTCGCGGCGCTCTCGGTGTCGCTGTTCGTCGTCGGCGCGGCGGCGCCGGTGGTGCTGTGGGGCCGGGCCGCCGACCGGCTCGGGCGGCGCGCGGCGATGCTGGCGGCGCTGGGCCTGTTCGTCCTGTCCAGCGCGGTCCTGATCGCCAACACCTCGCCGACGTGGCTCCTCGTTCTCCGTTCCCTGCAAGGGATCGGTGCCGGAGGAGCGGCGATCATCGCCCGCATCGTCGTACGGGACCTCGGCGACGGCGACGCCCTCGCCCAACGGCTTTCGGTGCTGTCCATCGCGTTCGTCACCGCGCTCGGCGGCGGGCAGTTCATCGGCGGGCTGATCGGCGGATGGCAGGGCGGCTTCGCGGTGCTGACGGCGGCGGGCGTGCTCTGCGTCCTGGGCACGCTGACGATCCCGCTCGCCAAGGGCCGCGCGGAGAAGACCGGGATGGTCCGGATCTACCTCCGGATCCTCGCCGTTCCGGCGTTCCTGCGGCCGACGATCGCGGCCGGACTCGGCTTCGCGACGATCGTGCTCCTCCAGGAGGTCGCGCCGTTCGTCTTCCAGCGGCACTTCCGGCTGAGCGCGGACCAGTACGGCGGCCTCGGCCTCCTGTTCGGGCTCGCCTACTTCGTCGGCGCGCTGCTGGTGAACCGGCTGGCCGGGCGCAAGGGATCGCCGTGGCTGATGCGCGCGGGCGCGCTGGTCATGACGGGCGCCGGCCTGCTGACGATCGTCCTGTGGCTCGTGCCCGCGATCCCGCTCGCGGCCGCTTTCGTGACGTTCGTCGCGCTCTACTGCGGGACCACGTTCGGTCAGGCCGCGCTCTTCCCGAGCAGCATGGCCGTCGCGGTGAGCGAAGTGCCCGGGCACGGCGCCTACGCCGTCGCGCTGTGCGGGTTCGTCGCGCAGTCCATCGCGGGTGTCGCGGCCACCTTCGCCGTCCTGCTGCACGAGAACGTCGTGTGGGCGAGTGTGGCGACCGTCCTGTCCCTGTCTGCCTTCCTCCTGGTCCGGGTGCGCGTGCGGGAATGAGATGATGGCGGGCGCCGTTGTACTTCGTTCGGCCCCTGTCCCACCTCTCGAAAGCAGGCTGCTTTTGTCCGTGTCCCCGGACCGGGAACTCGACGCGCTCGAGCAGGACGTCGCGCTCGAGCAGCAGTACGTCACCACCCTCTACCGCAAGCTCGACGCCGAACGCGTCGACGCGCAGCGCAGGCTCGACGAGACGCTGCGCCAGACCGGCGGCACCCCGCAGGCGCGCACCGAACGCGACGTCGCCACGACGCTGTACACCGACAGGCTGTCCCAGCTGAGCTCCGTCGAGCAGGGCCTGTGCTTCGGCCGCCTCGACTTCCTGCCGGACCACGCCGAGGAGACCACCTACATCGGACGGCTCGGGCTGTTCGACGAGGACGACGACTACCGCCCCCTGCTCGTCGACTGGCGCGCGCCGGTCGCGCGGCCCTTCTACCTCGCCACCGCCGCCTCGCCCGAAGGTGTGCGGCGGCGCCGCCACATCCGGTCGCTGAGCCGGAAGGTCGTCGGCGTCGACGACGAGATCCTCGACCTTTCCGCCGCCGACCAGGGCCAGGACCTCGGGCTCGCGGGCGAGGCGGCGCTACTGGCCGCGCTGGAACGCCGTCGCACCGGCGAGATGAGCGACATCGTCGCCACCATCCAGGCCGAGCAGGACCGCATCATCCGCGCGTCGCCGAACGGCGTCCTCGTGGTGCAGGGCGGGCCGGGGACCGGAAAGACCGCCGTCGCGCTGCACCGCGCCGCGTACCTGCTCTACACGCATCGCCAGCAGCTCACCACGCGCGGCGTGCTGGTGGTCGGGCCGAACAGCACGTTCCTCCGCTACATCGGGCAGGTCCTGCCGTCGCTGGGCGAGACCGGGGTGCTGCTGGCCACGATCGGGCAGCTGTACCCGGGGCTGGACGCCGACGGGCCGGTCACCCGCGAGGCGGCCGAGATCAAGGGGCGCCCGGTGATGGCCGACGTGCTCGCCAACGCGGTCCGCGATCGGCAGCGGGTGCCGGAACCGGTGCTGGAGATCGAGTTCGAGCGCGAGATCCTCATGCTCGACCGCAAGACCTGCACCGAGGCGCGGACACGGGCCCGCCGGTCGCGCCGTCCGCACAACCTCGCGCGGCGGATCTTCGTCTCGGACCTCCTCGACGCGCTGACCAGGCAGGCCGCCCGCAAACTGGGGGAGGACCTGCTCGACGCGCGCGATGTCCAGGACATCCGGGCGGAGGTGGCGGCGGACAAGAACGTGGCCGCCGCGATCAACGGGCTGTGGCCGAAGCTCACCCCCGAGATCGTGCTCGACGAGCTGTTCGCCGACCGCGAACGGCTACGCAGCGCGGCCGGGAAAGCCTTGTCGGACACCGATCGTGAGCATCTCTACAGCCCGACGGACGCGAAATGGAGCCCGTCGGACGTCCCGCTGCTCGACGAACTCGCCGAACTGCTCGGCGAGGACGACACCGAAGCCCGCGCCGAGGCCGCCCGCCGCGAGCGGGAGGACCGCGCCTACGCGGAAGGCGTGCTCGACATCCTCGAACAGGACGAGGAGATCGTCGACGAGGAACTGCTGCGGGTGGGCGACGTCCTCGACGCCGAACTGTTCGCCGAACGTCAGCAGCGCCGCAGCGAGATGACCGCGGCGCAGCGCGCCGCCCAGGACCGGACCTGGACCTTCGGGCACGTGATCGTCGACGAGGCGCAGGAGCTGACCGCGATGGACTGGCGGCTGCTGATGCGCCGGTCGCCGAACCGGTCGATGACCCTGGTCGGCGATGTCGCCCAGACCGGCGCGGCCGGTGGGGCGAAGTCGTGGGGAGAGGCGCTTTCGCCGTACGTCGCCGACCGCTGGCGCCTCGAAGAACTGACCGTGAACTACCGGACCCCGGCGGAGATCATGGCCGTCGCGTCCCGGGTGCTCGCCGACGTCAACCCGGAGCTGGAGGCGCCGGTTTCGGTGCGGGAGACGGGTTTCGAGCCTTGGCTGCGCGCGGTGGACGCGGCGGATCTCACCGCGGAACTGCCCGGCCTCGTCGACGCCGAACTGTCCGCTGTGGACGGTGGGACGGTCGCCGTGCTGTGCCCGTCGGGGTTGGTCTCGGCTCTTTCGGAGACACTCGGCGAGGCGGGGGACCGGGTGTCGGTGATGCCGGTCGAGCGGGCGAAGGGCCTGGAGTTCGATTCGGTGCTGCTGGTCGCCCCCGACGAGGTCGTCGCCGAGTCACCGCGCGGGCTCAACGATCTCTATGTGGCCCTGACCAGGGCGACCCGTCGGATGGGCGTAGTGCAGACCGGTGACCTTGTTCCCGCGCTGGAGGGTCTTGGCTAAGGTCGGCCGCATGCGCACATTCGGCAAGATCGTGGTCATCGGCGCGGGCGTCCTCGCCCTGGCGGCCTGTGGCGAAAAGCAGAACACCGCAGGTTCCGTCCAGTCGTCCTCCGGCGCGGCCCCCGCGTCGGCGGCGTCGTCGGCTCCGGCCGCCCCCAAGGGCAAGGAATGCACGGCGGAGGACGTGAAGACCACCGGGAAGTTCGGCGAGGCGCCGACCATCACCATCCCGGACGACTGCGATCCGCCGAAGAAGCTCATCACCAAGGACCTCGAGCCGGGCACCGGCGAGGGCGCCAAGGCCGGCGCGAACCTGAAGATGAACTATTCGCTGGTCACCTGGTCCAACAAGCAGAAGCTGGACAGCTCGTTCGACCGCGGTGAACCGTTCGAGCTGACGCTCGGCGCCGGCATGGTCATCCAGGGCTGGGACAAGGGCCTCGAAGGGATCAAGCAGGGCGCGCGGCGGCTGCTGATCATCCCGCCGGACCTCGGCTACGGCCAGGGCGGGAACGGCATCGCGCCGAACGAGACCCTGGTGTTCGTGACCGACGCGGTGAGTGTCCCGACCGACAAGGGCTGAGTCCTCGTGAGTGGTAAGGACGGTTAGAACCGTCCTTACCACTCACGAGTCAGCCGGCGTACTCCCAGGTGAGCAGCGTGATCTCCAGTCCCTTCTCGACCTTTGTCTCGGGCGGAGCGTCGGTGAGGGCGTAGCCGACCCGGCGGGCGACGGCCTGGCTGGCCGCGTTCTCGGCGTCGATCTTCAGCTGCAGCGGTCCGAGCCCGAGGTCCAGTGCGTGCGCGGTGAGGACCCGCAGCGACCGCGCCGCCAGGTCCTGCCCGCGGTGAGCGGGACCGACGGCGTACCCGAGTTCCGCCGCATCCTCCTGCAGGAACAGCACGGCTTCGCCGAGTGGCTCGCCTCCGTCGGCCGTGATCGCCAGCCGCAGGCCGGTGCCCTCGGTGCGGCGGGCGACGTACTTCGCGTAGTGGGCCTTCGCCGCCACCTCGTCGAACGGGGAAGGCAGCGGCGTGAACCGCGCGACGGCCGGGTTGTCGAACAGCCCCGGCATGAACGCGATGTCGTCTTCGACCCACTCCCGCAGGACTAGCCCCTCGCCGGCGAGCCGGACGTCTTCCGGCCAGAGCGTCGTCACGGGATCAGCAGGAGCTTGCCGGTGGTGCGGCGCCCCTGGAGGTCTTCGTGTGCCTGGCGCGCGTCGGCCAGCGGGTAGCGGCCGCCGATCCGGATGTTCAGCGAGCCGTCCTGAACGGCGGCGAACAGCTCGTTCACCCGCCACTCCAGTTCCTCGCGGGTGAGCACGTAATGCGCGGAGGTCGGGCGGGTGAGGTACACCGAGCCGCTGCGGTTGAGCAGCTGCGGGTCGATCGGCGGCACCGGACCGCTGGCCGCGCCGTAGAGGGCCAGCAGGCCGCGGATCTTCAGGCTCGCCAGGCTGCCGTCCACAGTGGACTTGCCGACGCCGTCGTAGACCACCTCGACACCCTTGCCGCCGGTGAGGTCGCGGGTGGCCTTGGCGAAGTCGACCTGGTCGTAGCGGATGACGTCGTCCGCGCCGGCCTGCTTGGCGAGTTCGGCCTTCTCGTCGGTGGAGACGGTGCCGATCACCCGGGCGCCGCGCGCCTTGGCCAGCTGGACCAGCAGCAGGCCCATCCCGCCCGCCGCGGCGTGGATCAGCACGTCGTCACCGGCCTTGACCTCGTAGGTCGAGGCGATCAGCGCGTGCGCGGTGACACCCTGGAGCATCGTGGCGGCGGCGGTCTCCTCGGACACGCCGTCCGGGATCTTCACCGCGATGGTGGCGGGGAGCAGACGGCGCTGGACGTAGCTGCCCAGCGAACCCTGCCAGGCGACCCGGTCGCCGACGGCGAAACCGGTCACGTCCTCGCCGATGGCGGCCACCGTGCCGGCGCCCTCCATGCCCAGGACGAACGGAGTGTCGACCGGGTAGATGCCCTCGCGGTGATAGGTGTCGATGTAGTTGACGCCCGCCGCCGCGACGTCCACGAGCAGTTCACCGGAACCGGGCTCGCCGACCTCGACTTCGGACAGTTCAAGGACTTCGGGGCCACCGGTTCGCCGGATCTGCACTGCCGCGGGCATACATCCTCCTCGTTCAAGGTCTTTCCGACCGGGACAACTATGGCCGACGCCACGGTTATTCCGCGTCCCGGGCCTTTCGCGGTTAAGCTCGGCGCGTGGCTGAGACCGAAGAGAAGACCGAGACCGCCGCCCCCACGTCGCGCCAGGTCGCGGCGGCCCGCGACTTCGTGAAGCGGCACGGGAAGCCGTCGCGCGCGGTGGTGGAGAACATCGGCAGGGTCGGCGCGCGGGTCGTGCTCGTGGGCGCCGACGGCGCGCTCGGCGACGTCGTCGTGGCCTCCGTGGGGGCGGGCGAGGCGCTGGTCGAGGCCGTCGAAGACCTCGAACCCGCCGAGTGGGACAGCGAGACCGTGAAGGCCACCAAGATCGGCGCCGAGCACCGCCGCCGGATGGCGGGGAAGTGAGCGGCTCCGCGATCTTCGTAGCCTGCTCCGCGCTGCCGGAAGGCGACGGCGACGAGCACGCCGTTCCCGAGGCGCTGGCCGACCTCGGCTTCAAGACCCGCTGGGCCGCCTGGGACGACACGACGGTCGACTTCGGTGCCGCGGACATCGTCGTGCTGCGCGCCACCTGGGACTACGCCGAGCGCCGCGACGAGTTCCTGTCCTGGACCGAATCCGTGCCGTCATTGTCGAATTCGGCCGAAGTCGTCCGCTGGAACACCGACAAGTCCTATCTGGCCGAACTCGGCGACGCCGGGGTCGCGGTCGTGCCGACGACCCTGATCGCGCCGGACGACAAGGCCCCGCGCTGGCCCAAGGGCGAGTTCGTGCTGAAGCCCGCCATCGGCGCCGGCTCGCGGGGAGCCGGCCGGTTCACCGCGGGCGACGCGGCCGCCGCGCACCTGTCCGGGTTGCAGGCGGACGGGAACACCGTGCTGCTCCAGCCGTATCAGTCCAGTGTGGACAGTGAAGGCGAGATCGCGCTGGTGTACTTCGGCGGCGTGTACTCGCACGCGTTCTCGAAGGCCGCGATGCTGGGCCGGGAACTCGACGAATCCGGGCTGTATGTGACGGAAAAGCTCGCGCCCGTGCAGCCGGCCGCGGGATTCCGTGCGCTGGCCGAAGACGCTTTGGACGCGACGGCGGCGCTGCTGGGCATCCTGCGCGCGGAGCTGCTCTACGCCCGCGTGGATCTCGTCGCCGGCCCGGACGGCAGGCCGCTGCTGCTGGAACTGGAGCTTGTCGAGCCTTCGCTCGGGTTCCGGCAGACGGATGCCGCCGCGGCCTGGCGATTCGCCTCCGCCGTCCGGCAGCAACTCGCCTGACGCCCCGCATTTAGTCCTCTGGATGCGATCCTTGCGTGTGCAAGTACCGCATTCAGAGGACTGAATGCGACGGGGGTCAGGCGGGTTTCGCGAGCTTCGCGGCCAACCGCTCCGGCTTCGGCCACCGCACGTCCCGCGCCCAGCCGAACTTCTCGAACAGCCAGATCACCCGCGCCGACACGTCGACCTGTCCGCGCAGGACACCGTGCCGCGCGCAGGTCGGGTCGGCGTGGTGGGAGTTGTGCCACGATTCGCCCATGGACAGGATCGCCAGCGGCCAGAAGTTCGCCGCCTTGTCCCGGCTCGCGAACGGGCGCTCGCCGACCAGGTGACAGATCGAGTTCACCGACCAGGTCACATGGTGCAGGAACGCGATCCGCACCAGCCCGGCCCAGAAGAACCCGGTCACCACCCCCCACCACGACCAGCTGATCAGCCCGCCGAGCACCGCGGGCAGCGCGAGGCTCAGCGTGATCCACAGCCAGAAGTAGCGGTTCACCACGCGAAGATCCTTGTCCGCCACCAGATCCGGCGCGAAACGGTCGTAGTTGGTCACCTCGCGGCTGAACATCCAGCCCATATGCGCGTGCCAGAAGCCGCGTAGCAGCGCCCCGGGCGACGTCCCGAACAACCAAGGGGAGTGCGGGTCGCCCTCACGGTCGGCGAAGGCGTGGTGGCGACGGTGGCTGGCCACCCAGAAGATCACCGACCCCTGGACCGCGAAACTCCCCGCGATGGCGAGCGCGACCCGCAGCGGGCGCCGGGCCTTGAAAGCGCCGTGGGTGAAGTACCGGTGGTAGCCGACGGTCACCCCCAGCGTCCCGAGGGTGTAGAACACCGCGGCCAGCGCGAGGTCGACCCAGGTCATGCCCCAGCCCCACACGATCGGCACGGCGGCGAGCAGCGCGACGAACGGGACCAGCAGGAAGGTCTTGAGTATCAGCATCTCCCCGGAGCCTCGGCGGTGGGAGATCAGGGGTTTGGACGGACTGGCCGGTGCGTCCGGCTCCGTGCTGGCGGTCATGCGACACCTCGTGCCTCGACTCGGTGGTGACCCCCGTGTGGGGCACCGAGCGCAGCGTAAGGGCACCGTCTGGCGAACACGCCGCCTGGGGGTTACGTCCGGTTCAGTTCGAGGTGGCGAGTTCGCGTTCCGGGGCGGTGGCCGAAGGCACGGGACCACGGTCTCGCGAGCTGCACCACAGCGCCGCCGTCGAGATGATCACCAGCGCGGAGCCGAGGACGTGGAACGAGACCAGCGCCTCCGGGACACCGAGGCCGTATTGCACCGAGCCCACGACGCCCTGGAGGACCGCCACGACCCACACGATGGCGTAGCGCTGCCACAGCTGCTTCGGCGTCTCGCCCCGCATCAGCTGGAGCCCGAAGACGGCCAGCACGATCAGGTAGACCACCAGCAGACCGCCGTGGATCTGGGTGAGCGTCTCGATCGGGGCCTGGAGCCGGTGGGTGCCTGGGTCGCCGCCGTGCGGGCCCGCGCCGGTCACCACGGTGCCCGCGACGAGGACGGCCCACATGGCCGCGGCGAGCACGACGAGGGTCTTGCGGCCCGCGTCCGGGATGAGCCAGCGAGCGGGCTCGTCGCCCTCCTTGAACGCCCGCAGCAGCAGCACCGCGAGCCAGACCAGGGGAGTGGAGGCCAGGAAGTGGAGCGCGACGGTCCACCATTCGAGCTTCGCGAGCACGGTGATCCCGCCGACGACCGCCTGCAGCATCACGCCCGCGGGCATCGTCCAGGCCAGCTTCACCAGGCGACGGCGGCTCGGGTGCTCGATCTGCACGCGCCACGCGGTGATCACGCACAGCGCGGCGACCAGGATGACCACCCCGGTCAGCATCCGGTTGCTGAACTCGATCCACTGGGTGAGCGCGTCGAACTCGGGGTGCGCGACCGGCACGATGCTGCCTTCGACGCACTGCGGCCAGGTCGGGCAGCCGAGACCCGAACCCGTGACCCGGACGACCGATCCGGTGACGCCGATTCCGGCCTGGGCGATCACCGCCGCTATCGCGACCGCCCGCTGGACCGCGAACGAGGGATACGGCAGACGCGCTACAAGGCTCTGGAACGGCACCGTCCGATGCTAGAACGCCCTTCCTGAGAGCGTTGCACCGGCCGCACCGGCTGTGTCGGCCGCCTCAGGTGAGCTTCGTGGTCTTGCTCGCCACCGCGCCCGCGACGACGCCCCAGCCGACGAGCACCGCGAACGGGCCCCAGCCGAACGAACCGTCCAGCAGCACCGACCGCAGGCCTTCGGCGAGCGCGCCCGAGGGCAGCAGTTCGACGATCCACGCGACGCCGGACGGCATCGTCGACGGCGCCAGCAGGATGCCGCCGGCGAGCAGCAGCACGAACCAGACGATATTCGCCAGCGCCAGCACGGCCTCCGCGCGCAGCGCCCCGCCGAGCAGCAGGCCCAGCGCGCCGAACGCGAGCGTGCCGACGAGCAGGAACGGGATCGCGCCGAGGATCCCGCCGAGCGACGGCGACCAGCCCAGCAGCGCGGCGACGACACCGAGGATCACCGCCTGCAGCGCCACCACCACGAGCGCGGCGGCCACCCGGCCCGCGACGAGCAGCCAGCGGGGCAGCGCGGTGGCCGAAAGCCGTTTGAGGACGCCATAACGGCGGTCGAAGCCCAGCGCGATGGCCTGCCCGGTGAACGCGGACGACATCACCGCCAGCGCCAGGATCCTCGGCGTGATCCAGTCCACTTTGGACGCGTCGCCGAGCTGCGACGACGGCAGGATGTCCAGCAGCGACAGGCCGATCAGCAGCGCGAGCGGGATGAGCAGGGTCAGCAGGATCTGCTCGCCGTGGCGCAGCGTCAGGCTGGCCTCGACCTTCGCGTGCGTGCGGAGCATCTTGCCGAGCGAACCGCGACCGGGGGCCGGGGTGAACGTGCCCGCGGCGAACCGTGGCGTGGGCGTGGTGGTCATGCGCGCAGTTCCCGTCCGGTCAGCTCCAGGAAGACCTCTTCCAGCGTGCGCCTGCCGACCTGCAGTTCCTCGGGCATGACACCCTGCTGCGCGCACCACGCCGTCACCGTCGACACCACCTGCGGGTCGATCGCGCCCTCGACGAGATACGTCCCCGGCGCCGACTCGTGGACGAGGTGCCCCTCGGGCAGCGCCGCGGTCAGCAACGCGGTGTCGAGCTTCGTACGCGCCTTGAACCGCAGCTGCGCGGTCTCCCCGGCCTCGACGGTGAGCGACTGCGGAGAGCCTTCGACGACGACCTTGCCGTGGTCCACGATCACCACGGTGTCGGCCAGCGTTTCGGCTTCCTCCATCAGATGCGTGGTGAGCAGCACACTGACCCCGTCGGCGCGCAGCGCTCCGAGCAGATCCCAGACCAGGCGGCGGGCCTGCGGATCCATCCCCGCCGTCGGCTCGTCGAGGAAGAGCAGCTCCGGCCGTCCGACGAGCGCGCAGGCGAGCGAGAGCCGTTGCTGCTGCCCGCCGGAAAGCCGTTTGAACGGCGTCTTCCTCGCTCCGGAAAGGCCGAGGACGTCCAGCAGCCAGGCCGGGTCGAGCGGATTCGCGGCGCACGCGGCGACCAGGCCGAGCATCTCGTCGGCGCGGACGCCGGGATACGCGCCGCCGCCCTGGGGCATCACGCCGATCCGCGGCCGCAGCGCCGCGCCGTCGCGCGCCGGGTTCAGGCCCAGCACCCGCACTTCGCCGTCGTCAGGCCGCAGGAAGCCTTCGCAGATCTCGACGGTGGTGGTCTTGCCGGCCCCGTTCGGGCCGAGCAGAGCGAGCAGGGTGCCACGTTCCATCCGCAGGTCGAGTCCATCGACGGCGGTGGTGGATCCGTAGCGTTTCACCAGCCCGGTGATCTCGACGGCGGGGGCGTTCACGACAGGTCACGATACGGCCTCACGCCGGGACCGAATGCTCCGGGGACGGTCTGGACAGCAGCAGTGGTGAGAGGCGGTGGACGATGAACAGCCCCAGCAGCGTGACGACCCCGGCCGCCGCCCACGCGAACGGCAGGACGAAACCGCGGCCCTCGAAGGTGCTTCCCGTCGTCGGCAACAGGAACGGCAGGACGGCGGTGACGATCGTCGCGGCGATGCGGAACCGCGAGGTCCCCGCCGCCGCGGCGAGCGGGATGATCGCCCACAGCAGGTACCAGGGCTGCAGCGCGACGTGCAGCACCATCACCGCGCCGAGGGAGACACCGAGGCCGATGATCGGCCGGTAGCGCCATTTGAAGCTGTCCCAAAGGAACTTGACCGTCACGGCGCCCGCGACGAGATAGCCGAGCGCACCCAGGATCGGCACCATCGCGTTGGTGTGGTTGCCGAGGCCGAGCGCGATGCCGAGGACACCGCCGAGCGCGGCGAGCTCCGACGTCGGCGAAATCCACGAGCGGACCAGCCCGGGCGTCCCGAGCGCGCCCACCCAGCCGAAACCGAGACCGGTGCCGTAACAGACCGCCACCAGCGTCACGCCGAACAGCAACGCCATCGGCACCGCGGCGGTGAGGAGGTCCTTGATCCGGCCGTGCCAGCGTCTGGCCACCATGACGGTGAAGAACGGCAGCGCCAGGATCGCGTTGATCTTCACCGCGACGCCGAGGGTGATGAGCACCACCCCGAGCCCGATGTAGAGGAGTTCGCCCTTGGCCAGCGGGGGCGGCTCGTCGTTCTTGAACCGCACCGGCATCCGCTGGAGGCCGACCTCCAGCCCGGCCACCATGAGCCCGATGGCGAGCGCGTCGTTGTGGGCGCCCGCGACGAAGTGGAAGATCAGCAGCGGGTTCGCCGCGCCGAGCCACAGCGCGGTGGCGGGCTGCACGCCGAAGCGCCGGGCCAGCCGGGGCAGCGCCCAGATGATCAGGATGACGCCGATCAGCGCGAGCCCGCGCTGCAGCAGCACGCCGGTGACGATGTTGCCGCTGCTGAGCGGGGCGAGCCAGCCGCCGAGCCGCAGCAGCAGCGGGCCGTACGGCGCCGGGGTCTCGCGCCACATGTTGGAGACGCCCGAGGTCAGCGGGTCGGAGACGCCGAGCGCTTCGGCCGGGCCGAGCGAGTACGGGTCCATCCCGCGGGCCACGATCTCGCTCTGCGCGAGATAGCTGTAGACGTCGCGGGAGAACAGCGGGGGGATGAACAGCAGTGGCGCGCACCAGAGCGCGATGGTGCGGGCGAGCTGGCCCTGGGTGGCGAGGCGGCGGCGCGCGGGCTGCGCGAACCGGCCGAGCAGCAGCCAGCTGAGCACGATGATCGCCATCCCGGCCAGGCCCATCGCGAGCGAGACCATCGGGATCCGGGTGAACAGCCGCAGGACCGGGATCTCCTGCACCGGGTTGATCACCGGGGCGGCGCCCGCGCCGAGCGAGCCCAGCGCGAGGAACAGGGAACCGACCGCGCCGAACCGGCGGACCACGTTCAGCCCGCGCAGTTCCTTGTCGTCCAGCGGCTCCGGATCGTGCGGACGCCCCGGGACGAGCGTCGCCACCGACCCTGACGCCTGGTCTTCCGGCTCTGCCCCGTCCGTGTCCCGCTGTGCCGGGTGATCGCCCACTGCCACGCACGAAGGGTAGCGATGCCGGGAACAGACCGGGCGGGTACGTGGTTACCGGGGGCTGAAGGGGACTTTCCCCGCATGCGACGCGGTGAAGGACGCTTTCGTCTCATCGCATGCGGGGAAAGCGTCCTTCAGCCCCGTGAAGTGACCCACGCCACTCCGTGAGGCACCCCTCTTTGCCGTCTCCCCGGAAATACGTCACACTTGTGTTGTGAAAAAGACGGGGACGCAGGACGAGGCCGGTGGCGACATGCCCCGCGCCGAGGTCCAGCCTGTCCCCGCGCAGGTCGGCCCCGAGGGGCGGACCAGGCACGAAGTGGCCCGTTTGCTGCTGGAACAGGGTCCGATGACCGCCGTCGTGGTGGCCGAGCAGCTGGGGATCAGCGCCGCCGCCGTCCGTCGTCATCTCGACGCGCTGCTCGCCGACGGCGAGGCCGAAACCCGGGACGCGCCCCGCCGCGGCCCCCGCGGACGAGGCCGTCCCGCCAAGAACTTCCTGCTCACCGAGGCGGGTCGCGCCCGGTTCGGGCACGCCTACGACGACCTCGCGTCCTCGGCCATCCGCTTCCTCGCCGAACACGCCGGTGAGGACGCCGTGAAGGCCTTCGCGGAGGCTCGCGTCGCTTCGCTGGTCGGCCCGCACCAGGACGCGATCACCAAGCACACGGACCCGGCCGCCCGTGCCGAGGCTCTCGCTGCGGCGCTGACCAGGGAGGGCTACGCTGCGTCGACCCGTCAGGTCGGTGTCGGCGAACAGCTCTGCCAGCACCATTGCCCGGTCGCCCACGTCGCCGCCGAGTTCCCTCAGTTGTGCGAAGCCGAGACAGAGGCTTTCGCGGAACTGCTGGGTACTCACGTCCAGCGGCTGGCGACCATCGCGCGCGGTGACAACGCGTGCACCACACACGTACCCGTCGTTCCGGCGGGTCACCCGGCCACACCCGGGCCGGGAAGCACGGCGCCCTCCCCAGGGCGCACAGCACGGATCCCGAATGGAGGGAAACCCGCATGACTGCCGCTGCCGAGCAGCGCACTCCCACCACCGCGCCCATGAGCCAGGAAGAGACCATCGAGTCCCTTGGCAAGTACGCGTTCGGCTGGGCGGACTCCGACGAGGCGGGCTCAACGGCCCGTCGCGGACTGAACGAGGACGTCGTCACCGACATCTCCTCGAAGAAGTCCGAGCCGGAGTGGATGCGCGAAGCGCGACTGAAGGCGCTCAAGCTCTTCGACTTGAAGCCGATGCCCAACTGGGGTGCGGACCTCTCCGGGATCGACTTCGACAACATCAAGTACTTCGTGCGGTCCACGGAGAAGCAGGCCACTTCCTGGGAAGACCTGCCCGAGGACATCAAGAACACGTACGACAAGCTGGGCATCCCCGAGGCGGAGAAGCAGCGCCTCGTCGCCGGTGTCGCCGCGCAGTACGAGTCCGAGGTCGTCTACCACCAGATCCGCGAGGACCTGGAGGCACAGGGCGTCCTGTTCCTGGACACCGACACCGCGCTCAAGGAGCACCCGGAGATCTTCAAGGAGTACTTCGGCTCCGTGATCCCGGCCGGGGACAACAAGTTCTCCGCGCTGAACACCGCGGTGTGGTCCGGTGGCTCGTTCATCTACGTGCCCAAGGGCGTCAAGGTGGACATCCCGCTGCAGGCGTACTTCCGCATCAACACCGAGAACATGGGTCAGTTCGAGCGGACCCTGATCATCGTCGACGAAGACGCCTACGTGCACTACGTCGAGGGTTGCACCGCGCCGATCTACCAGTCCGACTCGCTGCACTCGGCGGTCGTGGAGATCATCGTGAAGAAGGGCGCCCGCTGCCGCTACACGACCATCCAGAACTGGTCGAACAACGTCTACAACCTGGTCACCAAGCGCGCCAAGTGCGAAGAGGGCGCGACCATGGAGTGGATCGACGGCAACATCGGCTCCAAGGTCACGATGAAGTACCCGTCCGTGTTCCTCATGGGCGAGCACGCCAAGGGCGAGGTCCTCTCGGTCGCGTTCGCGGGCGAGGGCCAGCACCAGGACGCCGGCGCGAAGATGGAGCACCTGGCGCCGCACACCTCCTCGACCATCGTGTCGAAGTCGGTGGCGCGCGGCGGTGGCCGCACCTCGTACCGCGGCCTGGTGAAGGTCGCGAAGCGGGCGCACCACTCGCGCTCCAGCGTCGTCTGTGACGCGCTGCTGGTGGACACGATCTCGCGGTCGGACACGTACCCGTACGTCGACATCCGCAACGACGAGGTCTCCATGGGCCACGAGGCGACCGTCTCGAAGGTCAGCGAAGACCAGATGTTCTACCTCATGTCGCGCGGTCTCGACGAGGCCGAGGCCATGGCGATGATCGTGCGCGGGTTCGTCGAGCCCATCGCGCGTGAGCTGCCGATGGAGTACGCGCTCGAGCTGAACCGCCTGATCGAGCTTCAGATGGAAGGGTCCGTCGGCTAGTCATGTCGGTTACCGAGAACAACGTTTCCGAAGCGATGCGCGAAGGGGTCGTCATCCCGGCGACCTCTCGCGCGGAGCGCTTCACCTCCTACGACGTCCAGGCCTTCGAGGTCCCGGGCGGTCGTGAGGAGAACTGGCGTTTCACTCCGATGAAGCGGCTGCGCGGTCTGCACGACGGGTCCGCCACCGCTTCGGGTTCGGCCACAGTGGACGCCGACGCCGCGCCCGAACTGAAGATCGAGACGGTCGGCCGGGACGACGAGCGCCTCGGCGCCGCGGGTGTCCCGAGCGACCGGATCGCCGCGCAGGCGTACTCCTCGTTCACCGAGGCCACCGTCATCACGGTGCCCAAGGAGACGAAGACGTCCAAGCCGTCGACGGTGAAGATCACCGGCCCCGGCGAGGGCAAGGTCGCCTACGGGCACGTGCAGGTGCGCGCCGAGCAGTTCTCCGAGGCCGTCATCGTCCTCGACCACGCAGGTTCGGGTACCTACGCCGACAACGTCGAGTTCGTGATCGGCGATTCGGCGAACGTCACCGTGGTCAGCGTCCAGGACTGGGCCGACGACGCGGTGCACGTCTCCGAGCAGCACCTCAAGCTCGGCCGCGACGCCACGCTCAAGCACATCGTCATCACCCTGGGCGGTGACCTGGTTCGCGTCTCGCCGACGGCGACCTTCGCCGACAAGGGCGGCGACGTCGAGATGCTCGGCCTGTACTTCGCGGACGCGGGCCAGCACCAGGAGCACCGTCTCTTCGTCGACCACGCGGTGCCGAACTGCAAGTCGCGGGTGATGTACAAGGGCGCGCTGCAGGGCGACGACGCGCACACCGTATGGGTCGGCGACGTGCTGATCCGGGCCGCCGCCGAGGCCACCGACACCTACGAGCTCAACCGGAACCTGGTGCTGACGCCGGGCGCGCGGGCGGACTCGATCCCGAACCTGGAGATCGAGACCGGCGAGATCGAAGGCGCCGGCCACGCGAGCGCGACGGGAAGGTTCGACGACGAGCAGTTGTTCTACCTCCAGTCGCGCGGAATCGGCGAAGACGCCGCGCGCCGCCTGGTCGTACGCGGGTTCTTCCACGAGATCCTGGTCAAGATCGGCGTTCCCGAGGTGCGCGAGCGTCTCGAGGCCGCGATCGAAGCCGAACTCGAAGCCGTGGGCGCCTGAGCCCTCGTCCGTCCACATCAGACTTTTAGGAAAGAAATGCCTACGCTGGAAATCAAGGATCTGCACGCCTCGGTCACGACCGAGGAGGGCCCCAAGGAGATCCTCAAGGGCGTCAACCTGACCATCAAGTCGGGCGAGACCCACGCGATCATGGGCCCCAACGGTTCGGGCAAGTCCACGCTGTCCTACGCCATCGCCGGTCACCCCAAGTACGAAGTCACCTCCGGGCAGGTCCTGCTCGACGGTGAGGACGTGCTCGAGATGAGCGTCGACGAGCGCGCCCGCGCGGGCCTGTTCCTCGCCATGCAGTACCCGGTCGAGGTGCCGGGCGTGTCCATGTCCAACTTCCTCCGCACCGCGGCCACCGCGGTCCGTGGCGAGGCCCCCAAGCTGCGCCACTGGGTCAAGGAGGTCAAGGACGAGATGGGCAAGCTGGAGATCTCGTCCGAGTTCGCCGAGCGTTCGGTGAACGAGGGCTTCTCCGGCGGTGAGAAGAAGCGCCACGAGATCCTGCAGCTGGCGCTGCTCAAGCCGAAGATCGCCATCCTCGACGAGACCGACTCCGGCCTCGACGTCGACGCGCTGCGCGTCGTGTCCGAGGGCGTCAACGAGTTCAAGGCCAACAACGACGCCGGCGTCATGCTGATCACGCACTACACGCGGATCCTGCGGCACATCACGCCCGACTTCGTGCACGTCTTCGCCGGCGGCAGGATCGTCGAGTCCGGCGGCCGTGAACTCGCGGACGAGCTGGAGGAGAACGGGTACGTCAAGTACACCGGCTCCGCCGAGACCGCCGCCGTCTGATCACTGAACTTCACGACTACACCGAGAGGAGTTGGCCCGATGACCACCACCACGGCTAACTCTCCTGATGGACCCTCCGCTGGGACGAGTACGTCGGGTCGTGTACCGCTGGACGTAGCGGCCATCAGGGCCGACTTCCCGATCCTGACCCGCACGGTGCGGGACGGGAAACCCTTGGTGTATCTGGATTCCGGTGCGACGTCCCAGAAACCGGCGCAAGTGCTCGAAGCCGAGCGCCGGTTCCTGGAGACCTCGAACGCCGCGGTGCACCGCGGCGCGCACCAGCTCGCCGAGGAGGCGACCGACGCCTACGAATCCGCCCGCGTGCGGATCGCGGAGTTCGTCGGCGCCTCCCCGCACGAGCTGGTGTTCACCAAGAACGCCACCGAGGGCATCAACCTCGTCGCCTACGCGATGAGCAACGCCGCCACGGCCGGTCCCGAAGCCGAGCGGTTCAAGATCGGTCCCGGCGACGAGATCGTCATCACCGAGATGGAGCACCACGCGAACCTGGTGCCGTGGCAGCAGCTCTGCCAGCGCACCGGCGCCACGCTGAAGTGGTTCTCCGTCACCGCGGACGGGCGTCTCGATCTGTCCAATGTGGACGAGCTGATCACCGAGCGGACCAAGGTGCTCGCGTTCACGCACCAGTCCAACGTGCTCGGCACGATCAACCCGGTCGAGTTCCTGGTGAAGAAGGCCCGCAAGGCCGGCGCGCTGGTCGTGCTGGACGCCTGCCAGTCGGTGCCCCACTTCCCGGTGGACCTGCACGCGCTGGACGTCGACTTCGCCGCCTTCGCCGGGCACAAGATGGTCGGCCCGTACGGTATCGGTGTCCTTTACGGCCGCCGTGAGCTGCTCGAAGCGATGCCGCCGTTCCTGACCGGTGGCTCGATGATCGAGCTGGTCCGCATGGAGCAGACCACCTTCGCCGCGCCGCCGCAGCGGTTCGAGGCGGGCACCCCGATGACGTCGCAGGCCGTCGGTCTCGGCGCGGCCGCCGACTACCTGTCGGCGATCGGCATGGACCGCGTCGCCGCGCACGAGCACCTCCTCACCGAGGCGGCGCTCGCCGGGCTCGGCGAGATCCCGGGTGTGCGGATCATCGGTCCCACCGACATGACCGACCGCGGCGGACTGGTGTCGTTCGTCATCGACGGCGTCCACCCGCACGACTCCGGCCAGGTGCTGGACAGCCTCGGCGTCGCCGTCCGCGTCGGGCACCACTGCGCGTGGCCGCTGCACCGGGCCTGCTCGGTGCCCGCGACCGTGCGCGCGTCGTTCTACGTCTACAACACCCTGTCCGAAGTGGACGCGCTGGTGAACGGGGTGCGTGAGGCGCAGAAGTTCTTCGGGGTGGCCCCAGGGGGTTCTACGCTGTGAACCTGGAGAGCATGTACCAGGAGATCATCCTGGATCACTACAAGAACCCGCACGGCCGCGGCCTGCGCGAGCCGTTCGACGCCGAGTCGTTCCAGGTCAACCCGACCTGCGGCGACGAGGTGACGTTGCGGGTGAAGGTCGACGACGGGAAGGTCGCCGACGTCTCCTACGAGGGACAGGGCTGTTCGATCAGCCAGGCCTCCACGTCGGTCTTGACGGATCTCGTCGTCGGGCACACCGTGGAGGAGGCGTTCACCACCATGGACGCCTTCGTCGAGCTGATGCAGGGCAAAGGGCAGATCGAACCCGACGAGGACGTGCTGGAGGACGGCATCGCCTTCGCCGGCGTGGCCAAGTACCCGGCCCGCGTGAAATGCGCCCTGCTCGGGTGGATGGCGTTCAAGGACGCCGTCGCCCGCACGACCAACGGAGTTGAGACGGCATGACCGAACAGCAGACCGAAACCCGCGAGGGGCGCACGGCCGCCGACCTCGACGCCGAGACCGCCGCCGCCCCGGACGCCGCCGACGTGGCGAAGGTCGAGGACGTCGAAGAGGCGATGCGCGACGTCGTCGACCCCGAACTCGGCATCAACGTCGTCGACCTCGGGCTGGTCTACGACATCCGCGTCGAGGCGGACAACACCGCCACCATCGACATGACCCTGACCTCGGCGGCCTGCCCGCTGACCGACGTCATCGAGGACCAGACCGGTGCCGCGCTCGTCGGCGGGGGAACGGGACTGGTCAAGGACTTCCGGATCAACTGGGTCTGGATGCCGCCGTGGGGCCCGGAGAAGATCACCGACGACGGCCGCGAACAGCTGCGGGCGCTCGGCTTCACCGTCTGATTCCTGCTTTTGGGGCGTGAAGGTCACTGTCGCCGACGATGTGGGAATTGGGGCGTTGAGTGTCCCGATTCCTACATCGTCGGATGCCGGACGCGAGGCAACCTGACCAAGGACATGCCCGAGTGGGGAGGATTCCGGACGCTGAACGTCCGAAATCCTCCCCCTCGCCGACATTGTGAAAGCAAAAGCAGGCCCGGCACGTAAGCAAATACCGGTCCGTCGGAACGACCCAAACACTCACGACCACCTCGACGCGGCGGGAAATCTGGGCGTATAACGGCGAAGTCCGTGAAGGCCTCCTTGAGGGACTCGGGGTCCCTCAAGGAGGCCTTCACGGCCCGGCCGCAATAGGCTGCACCGATGATCATCCGGTCCATCGCGCTCTTCGCGCTCGCCGCCCTGCTGGAGATCGGCGGCGCCTGGCTGATCTGGCAAGGCGTCCGGGAGCACCGCGGTTACCTCTGGATCGGCGCGGGCGTCGTCGCGCTCGGCCTCTACGGCTTCGTCGCGACCTTGCAGCCCGACGCGAACTTCGGCCGTATCCTCGCCGCGTACGGGGGAGTGTTCGTCGCGGGATCGCTGGCGTGGGGCATGGTCGCCGACGGCTACCGGCCGGATCGCTACGACGTCATCGGCGCGCTGATCTGCCTGGCGGGGGTCGGGGTAATCATGTACGCGCCCCGAGGTTGAGACGCTAATCTGCGCTGTGACCGAAATGGACTTTCCCGCCCCGCCGCCCGAAAAGGCCGGGCCGAAGCGAAGATTCTCCCCGCTCCTGTTCGTGATGATCCTGCTGGCGGTCGTCGGCGTGGGCGCCGGCGGCTACGGCTTCTGGAGCTTGTCGGACTACGGGATGAAGACCGTAGCCAGCCCGGCGATGAGTCCCACGCTGAAACCCGGCACCATCGTGACCTACCGGTGGTCCGGTGTCGGCGACATTCCGCGTGGCGCTGTGGTTCTCATGGATCTCAGCGCGTATCCGGACGCGAGTCCCAGCGAGGGCCTTGCCATCCAGCGGGTGATCGCCGTCGGTGATGATCAGGTCGTCTGCTGCACGAAGGACGGCCTGATCACTGTCAACGGGAAAGCCGTCAAGGAGACCTACGTCGATTACGAGGGCGCCGGCGGGAGGAGCTTCGACGTCAAGGTCCCACCGGGCACCGTGTTCCTCGCGGGCGACCAGCGGAACAATTCCCGCGACTCGCAGATTTACGCGGGGACACCGGGTGACGGCGCCGTTCCGCTGGACAAGGTGCACGGGGTCATCGTCGGCATCGGCAGGAGTATCAACGCGGAACCCTTTCCGCAGACAACGGCTTTCGTCGACGCAGGTCTGCCAGGGGAGCCGGTGTCCGACACCGGATTTCTCGCCGCGCGCTACTTCATGCTCGCCGGGATCGGCCTCGTTGCGATCGGTGTCATCGGGGCGGTCGTGAGCGTTGTCCGCTCCGCCGGAAAACGACGAAGAGCAGCCGCAATCCCACCAGCGCGCTGACCACCAGCAGGTTGTAGCCGAACATCTGGTGCAGTGTGACCCCGGTCAGCACCTCCGGGCCGGTTGCGCTGCCCAGCAGCAGCACGGCCATCAGGCCGGTCGCCACACCGACGAACGCCAGCAGGATCTCGTGCACCAGCCCGGTGACCACGTCGCGGTCGCGTTCGTCGGAGAACAGCCGGACGTTGACCGAAAGCCTGCCCTGCTCCAGCGCGTCGCCGATCCGGTCGACGCGGCGGGGCAGCCGTCGCAGTACCGGCAGGAGCGCCATCAGCTCGTTGGTCGCCGTGGCCCGCAGCGATTCCGGGCGCAATCCGGCGCCGACCTGCTCGGCGGCGTAGGCGCGGGATTCGACGACGATGTTGAATCCCGGCGCCAGCGCGGCCAGTGTTCCCTCCAAGGTGGCCAAGGCGCGGAACACCGCGGCGATCGGCGGGGGCACGCTGAGCCGGAAGTCGGCGATCACCCGGAACAGGTCGGTGAACATGTCCAGATCCGGGGCCTGGCCGTGGTTGAAATGCTTGGCCACCAAGGCACCCAGCGCCCGCTCCAGCCGCCGTTCCTCGATCTCGTCCGGCCGGTCGACGATCTCCAGCAGGCCGTCGCGCAACGCGGCCGGGTCGCCGCGGTCCAGTGCGAGGATCAGGTTCTGCAGCCCGCCGCGCAGACCCGCGTCGAGGCGGCCGACGGAGCCGAAGTCGAGCAGGCCCAGCCTGCCGTCGGCGAGCAGCAGGACGTTGCCGGGATGCGGGTCGGCGTGGAAGACGCCGCTGCCCATCACCTGCCCGAGTACACACCTCAGCATCGACCGCGCGAGCTTCGCCCGTTCCGCGACCGGCACCTGTTCCTTGGCAGCGGCTAGCGGTTTGCCGTCGAGGCGCCGCATCACCAGGACACGTTCGGTGGACAGTTCTTTGTGGACGGTCGGAAGCGCGACCTCGGTGCCGGGGGAGGCGGCGGTGACCGCCTCGATGTTCCTGGCCTCGGTGCGGAAATCGAGCTCCTCGACCAGCGCGTCGGCGAAGCCTTCGGCGAGGTCGACGACGCCGAGCGAGCGTGCCCAGCCCGCGCGCAGGTCCAGCGCGGCCGCCACCCGGCGGACGATGTCGAGATCCCGCTCGACCAAGGCCTGCACGCCGGGCCGCTGCACCTTGACGACCACGTCCTGCCCGCCCCGCAGCTTCGCCCGGTAGACCTGCGCGATCGACGCGGCCGCGATCGGCGCCGGGTCGAATTCGGCGAAGATCTCGTCCGGGTCCCCGCCCAGTTCCTCGCGCAGCACCGTCGCGACCTCGTCGGCGTCGGCGAAGGCGACCTGGTCCTGGAGCTTGCTGAGTTCGTCGACGAAAACCGGGGGGAGGAGATCGGACCGGGTCGAGAGCAGCTGGCCGAGTTTCACGAACGTCACGCCGCCCTCCTCCAGCGCGCGCCGCAGCGAGCGCGCCAGTTTGGCGTGCCGGACCTGGGCGAGGCCGGGTTCGCGGCGGCCGGTGAGGTAGCGGCCGAGGCCGTGCTTGATCGCGATCCGGGTGATCTGCGAGTAACGCCGGGTGCGGGCCGCGCGGCGGCGCATCGACCGGATCCTGCCGATCAGCCCGAGACCCGAGCCGGAGGGCAGCGCGAGTTCCGCGACGAACAGGAAGATCAGCGTCGCCAGGAAGGCGCCGCCCGCCACCGGGATGACCAGCCCGGCGAAGGCGTTGCCCGCGTACATCGCCCGTGGGAACGCACTGAGGATGCCGCCCGCGACGAGCCAGCCGAAACCGGCGGCGCAGCCTGCGCGGACCAGTCCGATCCGCACCCCGAGTACGCGGCGGGCGCCGACCACGAGCGGCCACAGCATGAGCGCGTAAACGGGCAAGGTGAGCAGGCCGAGCAGCAGGTTCATGCGGAAGAGGACATCACGCGCGGCCCGCGCGGGATTCCCGCTCCGGCGGGACGGTGCTCACCCCTGAGAGGGAGCGGACCCCGAAGTTGTAGGTGGTGGCCGCCTCCCTGGGCGCGAACAGGACACCGAGGACGGCGATCGCCGCCGCCGCGAGGAAGCCGGCGCGAAGACCGAGGAGATCGCCGAGGAGACCGATGAGCGGAGCTCCGGCGGCCTGTCCGAGTGCCAGCATCAGGAAGGCCACACCGACACCGAACGCGGGCGCCGCCGGGTAAGCCCTGGTACCCCAGAGGATCAGCACACCGGTCAGTCCGATGTAGACGGCCCCGAAGAGCGCCGCCGCGACGACGAGCGCCGGGAGCGAGCGGGTGGCGAGGGCGAAGAGGGCCGTGGCGGCGGCGAACAGGACCATTCCCGCCGACCAGGCGCGGCGCAGTCCGGCCCGGGAGGTCAGTTCGGCGGTGAACGCGCCAGCCAGGCCGACCGCGCCGAGTACGATCCACACCGCCGTCGAGGCGGTCTCGTCGAGCCCGCCGACGCTCACGGCGATGTCCCGGCCGAACGTCCAGATCGCCGCGCTGGCCAGGCCGAGTGCCGCGGCGGCGGGCAGCAGCCGTCCGGTGGCGGGCGGGAACAGCGGCGACGGCAGCCCCCGCGCGCGGTCGTCCTTCACCGGCGGCACGACACGGGCGATCCAGAGGGTCACCAAGGCCGAGGCCCCGGCGAAGGCCCACCACGCCATTCGCCAGTCGCCGACCGCGAGCAACGAGACCGGGCCAGAGATCAGCACGCCGAGTCCGGTCCCGGCGTTCACCACGGACTGGGCACGGTCCCGGCGGGTCGCGCGGACGACGCGGGAGACCGCGTCGGCGAGTGAGGGGGAAGCCAGGCCTGTACTGGCTCCGGCGAGGACGACGCCGAGCGCGAGGACGCCCGTGTTCGGCGCGGCCGCGATCAGGGCGGTCCCCGCGGTGGCGGTCGTTCCGGCGGCGAGCGCACCCGCCCGCGCGCCCCAGCGGGCCGTCACGGCGGTCGACGCGACGACCGCGAGGCAGTACGCGACGTAGCTGCCCGCCGCGATGGCGCCGAGCGTGCCGCCATCGAGGTCGAACTCCGTACGGAGCGTCGGCGCGAAGAGGCCGTACGCGTACCTCGCGAGTCCGTAGGAGACCGCGATCAGTGACAACCCGGCCGCGGTGAGCGTCAGCTCGCGTTTGTACGAAGAAACCATCAGATCTCCTTCAGAGGTATACCGAGCGGTATACTTGTGGAGTGTTCCCGCATTTGGCGCTCGGGTCAACCGGTCGGTATAGTCGAAGCATGCTGACACCGGCCGGCGAGCGCGTCCTGAGCGCCGCGAGCGAGCTCTTCTACCGGGAGGGCCTGAACGCCGTGGGCGTCGCGGCCATCGCCGAGGCCGCGGGCGTCACGAAGAAGACGCTGTACGCGTCCTTCGGATCGAAGACGGAGCTCACGATCGCGTACCTGCGAAGCCGTCACGACGTCTGGTGGGCGTACCTCGAAGAGCGGTTGGCGGAGGCCGAAGCGCCCCGGGCGCTGACGGTCTTCGACGCCTACGTCGATCACCCCAAGCTCGGGAGCGACCGGGGGTGCGCGTTCCTCAACGCGGCCGCCGAACTGCCCGCGGGCCATCCCGGGCTCGACGTGATCCGGCGGCACAAGGCGGCGGTGCGGGCGAAGTTCGCCGAACTCCTCCGTGAGGACGCCCCGGGCGCCGCCGACCCGGAGCGGCTCGCGGAGCAGCTCTTCCTCCTGCTCGAAGGCGCCGTCGCGCATACGGGCATCGACGGGGACGCGCACCGGGTCACGCTCGCGAGGGAGATCGCGGAGATACTCGTGAGGGATACGCGCGGCGCCGGCGCACGCTAGAAAGAGCGCATGCGACTTTTCGGCCCGCTCCTGGATCGGGCGACCTATCGCCGATGGGTCTACTTCATCCTCGGTGGCGCACTGAGCGTGCCGTATGTGCTCTTCGCCGCCATCATGGTGCCGTCGCTGCTGCCCCTCGTCGTGACGATGGAACGCGGGGCGGTCATCGGGCTGATCACCGTCGTCCTGGTGATGGTCGCGTCGTCGTTCATCCCCGCCGTCCGCGTGCTGGAAGGCGCGGCCGTACGCGAACTACTGGACGATCCCGTGCCCGGCGTCGTGTTCGGGCCCGCGGGGAACTGGCCCGTCCGGCTGCGCTCGAGCGCGATGTTCCTGCTGCACGTGATCACCGGTTGCGTCGTCAGCCTGGTGAGCCTGTTCGTCCCGGTCGCGTTCGGTTTCACGATCGCGGCCCCGTTCAGCGGCCGGATCGCGCTGACCGCCGAGAGCGCGATCGACGTGCCGAAGGGCTGGGCGAGCGCGTGGATCCCGGTGGCGTGCCTGCTCGGCGTCGTCGTGCTGGCCTACGTCGTGTGGGGCGCCGGCGCGGTGCTGACGCGCTGCGCCAAGAGCCTGCTGGGGATCTCGGTCGCGGAACGGATCGCCCAGCTGGAGAAGCGCACCGAACAGCTCGCCGAACGCAACCGGCTCGCGCGTGAACTGCACGACTCGGTCGGGCACGCGCTCAGTGTCGTGACCATCCAGGCCGGCGCGGCGCGGCGCACTCTCAGATCCGACCCGGACTTCACCGAGCAGGCGCTCACCGCGATCGAGGACTCGGCCCGCGCCGCGCTGGACGATCTCGACCACGTGCTCGGCCTGCTGCGCGACGAGGCGTCTTCGCGGACGCCGCAATCGGGGCTGGCGGAGCTGCCCGCCTTGGTCGAGGCGACGCGGCTGGCGGGTGCCGAGGTTTCGGCCGAGGTACGAGGTGAGCCGTCGTCGGTGCCGCCGGTCGTCTCCCGCGAGGCGTACCGGATCTTGCAGGAATGCCTGACGAACGCGCTGCGGCACGCCGGTAAGGTTCCGGTGACGGTCCTCGTCGACGCCGGAACGGAGCTGCTGCGCCTGCGGGTGGCCAATCCGCTCGGCGCCGCGGAGCCGTCACGCGACGGGGGCGGCCGGGGGCTGCGGGGAATGACGGAACGGGTGGAAGTGCTCGGGGGCACGATCACCGCGGGCCGGGCGGACGGATGCTGGAAGGTCGAGGTGGCGGTGCCATGGGGGAAGCGGCGATGAGCATCAGGGTGCTGCTGGTCGACGACGAACAGCTCATCCGGGCGGGGCTGCGGGCGATCGTCGCCACCGAACCCGACCTGGAGGTCGTTGGCGAAGCGTCCGACGGCGCCGAGGTGCCCGGGCTGGTGTCGCGGTTCCGGCCCGACGTCGTGCTGATGGACGTCCGGATGCCTTCGGTCGACGGGATCCGCGCGACCACGCATCTCATGTCCACCATGGACAGTCCGCCGAAGGTGATCGTGGTGACCACCTTCGAGAACGACGACTACGTCTACGACGCCTTGCTCGCCGGGGCGAGCGGCTTCCTGCTGAAACGGGCCCGCCCCGAGGAGATCGTCGCGGCGATCCGCACCGTGGCGGCGGGGGAGTCGCTGTTGTTCCCGGCGGCGATCCGGCGGCTGGCCGCGCAGCAGGCGAACCGGGGGCCGCTGGACGGTCTCGCCGGTGCCGGGCTCACCGAACGCGAAAGCGAGGTGCTGCGGCTGATGGCGGGCGGACTGTCCAATGTGGAGATCGCGGGCGAACTGTACCTCGGCGTGCAGACGGTCAAGACGCACGTCGGGAACGTGCTCGCGAAACTCGGCGCGCGGGACCGGACGCAAGCGGTGATCAAGGCCTACGACACCGGATTCGTCACGCCGGCCGGCTGAACGCGGTAGGGTTCCGGCGTGGATACCAACGTCAATCGTCGTCGCCTGCTGGGGCTGGGCACGGTCGCCGCCGCGGGCGCGGTGCTCGGGACGGCGCAGGTCGCCCAGGCCGCCGAAGAGTCCGAATCAGACACTCCCGCCGCCGACGCTTCGGCCGCCGCGCGCCGGATTTCCCAGGTCTACGCCCGGGAAACCGCGAACGCGGGCGGCACCTGGTCGTCCTACGTCAGTGTCGCGGATTCCGCCGGGAACCTGGTGCCCGCCGTCTCCGAGCGGGCCGACGAGGTGGTCGAGGCCTACAGCGTCAACAAGATCGCCGTCGCGACCGCGGTACTCGACAAGATCGACCGCGGACTGCTCACTTTGGACCAGCGTGTCGACGTCACCGCCGACATCGTCATCAAGGACACCGACGGCATCTTCGCCCTCGACGGCGCGTACCCGAGTTCGGTGACGCTCGGGCACGCGATGGCCGCGCTGCTGACGCTGTCCGACAACACCGCCGTCCGCCTGTGCGGCCTGGTCTGTCCCGCCGCGGAACTCAACGAGATTCTGCGCGGCAAGGGTTTCGTGCACACCCAGGTGGTGCCGGTGGCGAACCCGAACCGCTTCTTCCTCGGCAAGACGACCCCGGCCGAGACGCATACACTGCTGCGGAAACTGGTCGGCGGGACACTGCTTTCGGCGAAGTCCACCGAGTACCTGCTGAACATCCTGCGGTCGCTGAGCGCGTTCACCGACGGCGTGCGGCTGGGCCTGACCTCGGCCGAGCGGCTGCGGGTCGCGACGAAGGCGGGCTGGTTCAACGACGGCCGCAACGAGGCCGGCGTGATGTTCAGCGCGGACGGCAAGCCGATCCTCACCTATTCGCTGTTCGCGTCCGGTGCCTTCGCCGGCGATCCGGCGGTGAACAAGGACGACTACGCCGCGACGCATCCCGCGTTGCGTGCGCGGGCGAAGCTCGGGAAGACGATGTTCCGTTCGGTCGAGAAGCTGACGGCCACCACTGCCCGCACCTACGCGACCGCTCCGTACCGGGCGGCCAACGGCGGCTGAAGGACGCTTTCGCCGCATAGGACGCGGCGAAGGACGCTTTCGTCGCATCTGATGCGACGAAAGCGTCCTTCGGCTACTCCAGGGCGGCGAGGATCAGCGCGGCCATCGCGGCGGGGTCCCCGTTTTCCGGGCGCAGCACCAGATCCGGGCTCTCGGGCTGCTCGTACGGGGCGTCCACCCCGGTGAACCCGCTGATCTCGCCCGCTCTCGCCTTCGCGTACATCCCCTTGGGGTCGCGGTCTTCGCAGACCTCCAGCGGGGTGTCGACGAAGATCTCGAGGAACGGCAGCCCGGCGGCCTCGTGCGTGGCGCGGGCGAGTTCGCGGTCGGCCCGGTACGGGCTGATCAGGGAGACCACCGACACCACACCGGCGTCGGCGAACAGCTTCGCGACCTCGGCGACCCGGCGCACGTTCTCGGCGCGATCGGCGGGGCTGAAGCCGAGGTTCCCGTTCAGCCCGTGACGCAGGTTGTCACCGTCCAGCAGGTACGCGGGCCTGCCCGACGCCACCAGCCGCCGCTCCAGTTCCACGGCCACACTCGACTTCCCGGACGCGGAAAGCCCGGTGAGCCAGACGGTGAGCCCGCGCGTCGCCCGTTCCGCCCTGGTGACCGCGGCGGTGTGCCAGACGACGTTCGACGCCGTCACGCTCGGCCCGGTGATCATGCCCGCGGCGACCGTCGCCCCGGAATGCTCGTCGACGAGCAGGAAACCTCCGGTGGAGCGGTTGCGGCGGTAGGAATCGAACAGCAGCGGCTGCCTCGCGTGCAGCCGGATCCGGCCGATTTCGTTGAGCGACAACGACTTCGCCGTCTCGTCGCGGTGCAGGGTGGTGACGTCGAGCCGGTAGTCCAGGTCGCGGATCTCGGCCTTGGTCTCGCGGGTGGTGTGCCGCACGAGGAAGGTGTTCCCTGCTTTCAACGCTCCCTGTTCGGAGAACCAGCACACCATCGCATCGACGTCCCGGCTCGTGTGGGGACGGTTGCCGGGGCGGCAGATCAGGTCGCCGCGGCCGAGGTCCAGGTCGTCTTCGAGTTCGATCGTGACGGCCTGCGAGGCGAAGGCCTCGGCGATCGTGGTGCCGCCCGGGCCCCAGATCGCACGCACCGTGGTGGTGAAGCCGGACGGCAGGACGGTGACCTCGTCGCCGGGTTTGAACACCCCGCCGGCGACCGTGCCCGCGTAACCGCGGAAGTCGCGGCTGTGCTCGCGGATCACGTACTGCACGGGGAATCGCGCGTCGATGAGGTTGCGATCCGAGGCCACGTGCACCTGTTCGAGGTGATGCAGCAGGGAAGTCCCCTCGTACCAAGGCATACTGGCGCCCCGGTGCACGACGTTGTCGCCGTGCAGTGCCGACATCGGCACGAAGGTGAGGTCGTGCACCTGGAGTTTCATGGCGAAGCGGCGGAAGTCCTCACGGATCTCCTCGAAGCGTTCCTGCGACCAGCCGACGAGGTCCATCTTGTTGACGCACAGCACCAGATGCGGGATTCCCAGCAAGCCGGCCAGGAACGCGTGCCGCCGCGACTGTTCGAGCACGCCTTTGCGGGCGTCGATCAGGATCAGCGCGAGATCCGCCGTGGACGCGCCGGTGACCATGTTCCGGGTGTACTGCACGTGCCCCGGCGTGTCGGCGATGATGAACTTCCGCCGTGGCGTGGCGAAATAGCGATGGGCGACGTCGATCGTGATGCCTTGTTCGCGTTCGGCGCGCAGGCCGTCGGTCAGCAGCGCGAGGTTCGGATAAGCCTCGCCGCGGTCGCGGCTGGTACGTTCGATGGCTTCGAGCTGGTCGGTGAACACCGTCTTCGAATCGAACAGCAGGCGGCCGATCAGCGTCGATTTCCCGTCGTCGACGCTGCCCGCGGTCGCGAGGCGGACCAATGAAGCGCCCATCAGAAGTAGCCTTCCTTCTTCCGGTCTTCCATACCCGCCTCGGAGATCCGGTCGTCGGCGCGGGTGGCGCCGCGTTCGGTGAGCCTGCTGGCCGCCACTTCGGCGACCACCTCGCCGGGTGACGCCGCCGCCGACTCGACGCAGCCGGTGCAGGTCGCGTCGCCGACGGTGCGGAAGCGAACCGTTGCCTCGTAAGGACTTTCGTCTTCGTCCAAGGTGAGGAAGCGGGTGTGCGCGAGCAGCATGCCGTCCCGCTGGACGACCGGACGCCGGTGCGAGTAGTAGATCGACGGCAGGTCGACGTTCTCCGCTTCGATGTACTGCCAGATGTCGAGCTCGGTCCAGTTCGACAACGGGAAGACGCGGATGTGCTCGCCCTTGCGATGCCTGCCGTTGTACAGATCCCACAGTTCCGGCCGCTGATTGCGCGGATCCCACTGGCCGAACTCGTCGCGGAAGCTGAACACTCGTTCCTTCGCGCGGGCTTTCTCCTCGTCGCGCCGGGCGCCGCCGAAGACCGCGTCGAAGGAATGCTCGCGGATCCCGCGCAGCAGGGCGGTGGTCTGGAGACGGTTGCGGCCCGCCTTCGGGTCTTCGACGACCCGGCCCGCGTCGATGTCGTCCTGGACGCTGGAGACGACGAGCCGGAGCCCGTACGCGCGGACCGTGCGGTCCCGGAATTCGATGACCTCGTCGAAGTTGTGCCCGGTGTCGACGTGCATCACCGGGAACGGGGGCGGCGACGGCCAGAAGGCCTTGGCCGCCACGTGGAGCATCACCATCGAGTCCTTGCCGCCGGAGAACAGCAGCACGGGCCGTTCGAAGGTCGCCGCGACCTCGCGGAAGATGTGCACGGCTTCGGCTTCGAGTGCTTCGAGATGGGTGAGCTCGTATGCCGGGGACGCCATCGTGACCTCCGTCGTTCGAGACCAGAAAAGTAGAACAAGTTCTTGTGCTTGGTCAAGGGGAGGAGGACGCTGTCGGCATGGACCTGGTCGCGCTCGAAGACATCCGACGCCTCAAAGCCCGCTACCTCCGCTGCCTCGACCTCAAGCTGTGGGACGAGATGGCCGGGACACTGACCGCCGACGTGCACGCGCGGTACGGAACGCCGTCGTACGGCAAACCGCTGACCTTCGAAGGCCGCGAAGCGATCGTCGAGTTCTTCCGGAACGCTGTCGGCCCCGGCGTCACCACGGTGCACTTCGCCGGGCAGCCGGAGATCGACGTCGACGGCGACACCGCGACGGGCACCTGGCTGATGCGGGACAAGGTGATCGTGCCCGAGCACCGGGTGATCATCGAGGGCGCGGCGTACTACGAGGACACCTACCGGCGGGTGGACGGCGTGTGGCTGACCGCGTCCACCCAGTACGACCGGCTGTACGAAACGATGATGTCGATGGACGACGTGCCGAGCCTGAAGCTCACCGCGAACCGGTGGTCCTCCTGACCCGCGTTTAGTCCTCTGAGTGCGGTCCTTGCGCGCGCAACTACCGCATCCAGAGGACTAAACGCGGGGGTGGCGGCCGCCGGATTCGGCCGTGACGGCGTCGGCGGCGGCGACCAGCGCGGCGCCCCGCCGCGCGATCTCGGCGCCGGTGATCGGCTCGCCGACCGACAGCGTGAGCACCAGTTCCTGTCGCCCCGAAGCGTCGAACGTCGGGGCGGCCAGCAGGCTCACCGCGTGTTTGCGGCGCGGCTCCAGATCGGCGCCGAGGTAGACGCGTTCGCCGAGGCTCGAGACGAGTTCTCCCACCAGGCCACGCACTTCGGGCGGCAGTTCCTCCGCGCCGACGCCCGCCATCAGCGCGTAGAGCCGCCGCCCCGCGGAAGTCAGGCTCTCCACCAGATAACCGTGCTCCCGGCATTCGGCGACGACGCGGCGAAGGTGCGCCTCGTCCAGCCGCACCGGCACCGCCGGGGGTTTGGCGAGCCACGCGTCGAACGCCGTGTCGGAATCCCACAGCACGTACATCAGGCCGACCGGCGGCGCGAACGGATACGTCTCGCCGAGTTTGACCCGGCCCGGCCCGGCGCTCTGCAGCATCAGGATCCGGTCGCCGACCACGGCCGACGCCGTGCAGGTGGCGCCGTAGCGCCTGCTCAGCTCCTCCAGATGCCGTCGCGCCACCTCGCTCGCGCCGAAACCCTCGCTCGCGACGCGGCCGGCGGCGACCATCGCGGGCCCCAGCCGATAGGTGACCGGTTGAGGGTCTCGGACCAGGTAGCCGCCCGTCGTCAGCTCGGTCAGGATGCCGAGACAGGTCGGTTTCGCCAGGTCCAGCTCGCGGGCGAGCTCCGAAAGGCCGAAGCGGCGGCCGGGGTGCGCGGCGAAGAAGTCGAGCAGCTTCACGACTCGCTCGGTGGGCGGGGAATGCCGGGCCATTGACCCATCCTTAGAACGCGTTCTAGTCTGATGATGCGAAGAACGTACCAAGCCGGTACGTATTTGTACCAGTATGAGGAGTCGCCGGTGCTCACTCAACCGTTGGCGGACGCGATCGCCGAAGCCGAGAAGGTCATCGCGGAGGCGCCGCATATCCGCACCGAACAGGATCTGATCGAGGGGTACGACTACCTCGCCGGCAGCATCCGCGCCTCCCTGCAGATGGCGTGGGCCTACGAACGCGACTATCCGTTCTTCACCCAATCCACCGGGCCGTACACGAAGATGGGCCTGGACAACCCGGACACGCTGTACTTCAACGCGAACATCCGCGAGGACCGCGAGTACGTCGTCACCGGGACGCGGGGGAGCACCGCCGACGTCAGTTTCCAGGTCCTCAATGGCGACTATTCACCCGTCGAGGTGCCGGACAGCCTCGCCGCCTTCGACGACCGTCAGATCGAGATCGCCGAAGACGGCTCTTTCGAGCTCCGCTTCGGACCGGCCAAACCCGACCCGGGCCCCAACTATTTCGTCCTCGGCCCGGGTTCGTCGATGCTCGTGGTGCGCGAGGTCTACAGCGATTGGGCCACCGAACGCCGCGGCACGATCCAGATCCAGTGCGCCGACACCGCTGGCGGCGCACCCGCGCCGCTCACCCGAGACGGTCTGGCCAAACGGTACGGCGTCACCGGCAAGATCCTGCTGAGCAGGCTGCGCACCTTCCTCGCCTTCCCGAAGTGGTTCTACCTGAACCTGCCGGTGAACACGATGACCGAGCCGCGCCCCACCCCTGGCGGGCTGACCACGCAGTATTCGTCGGCCGGGCATTACGAACTCGGCGACGAAGAGGTCATGATCGTGACGGTGCCGCGTTCGGACGCGCCCTATCAGGGCATCCAGCTCGGCAGCGTCTGGTACCTCTCGCTCGACTACATCAACCATCAGACGAGCCTCACCGCCGACCAGGCGCGGGTCGACCCGGACGGCAAGATCCGCTTCGTGATCAGCGAACGCGACCCGGGGCTGGCCAACTGGCTCGAACGCACCGGGCACGACCGCGGGTACGTCCAGATCCGCTGGCAGCGCCTCTCCCGTGCGCTGGGTGAAGCCGACGGTCCCGAAGTCGAGGTGGTGAAGTTCGGCGAACTCGCCGACCGGTTGCCTTTCCACGACGAGGCGCGGGTGACCCCGGAGGAATGGGTGGCCCGGATCTCGGCCCGTCAGACCGCCGTCGCGGCGAGGATGCTGGGATGACGGATCTGTTGCGGGACAAGGTGGTCGTGGTCTCCGGTGTCGGTCCTGGGCTCGGCCGGTCCATCGCCACGCGCTGTGCCGCGGCGGGCGCCGACGTCGTCCTCGCCGCCCGCACCGAAACGCGGCTCGCCGAGGTCGCGAAGGAGGTCGACGCGCTCGGCCGCCGCGCGGTCACCGTGCCCACCGACATCACCGACGACGCTTCGGCCACGAATCTCGCCGAGGCCGCCTTGAATGCGTTCGGCCGGGTGGACGCCTTGGTGAACAACGCTTTCGCCATCCCGCCGATCATGGATCTCGCCGACGTCGACCTGGCCGACGTGCGCGCGGGTTTCGAGACCAACGTACTCGCCGCCCTGCGGCTCACACGGCTGTTCACCGCTTCGCTAGCCGAGAGCGGCGGTTCGGTCGTGATGATCAATTCGGCCGTGCTGCGGCATTCCCGGCGGACGTTCGGCGCGTACAAGATGGCGAAGGCGAGCCTGCTCGCGCTCGCGCAGAGCCTCGCCTCGGAGCTCGGGCCGCGCGGGATCCGGGTCAATTCCGTCGCACCCGGCTACATCTGGGCGGACTCGCTGAAATGGTATTTCGCTTATCTGGCCAAAGAACGCGGGGTGCCGCCGGAGCAGGTGTACGCCGAGACGGCGGAGACGATCGACCTGCGCCGCCTGCCGGAGCCGGACGAGATCGCCGACACCGTCGTGTTCCTCGCCTCGTCGCTCGCCCGGTGCGTCACCGGTCAATGTCTCGACGTCAACGCCGGCGAATACCACCACTGAAGGGGAGAACATGCTGCCTGGGCGGGAAAACGTCGGCACGGTCGAGGATCTGCACGCGTCGGCGGCGAAGCTCACCGGGTTGGACGACTTCGGCGGCGAAGACCATCTCGAAGGTCTCGGCGTGCTGCTCGATTCGTACGCAGGCGAGGCGGGTTTGACGCCGTACGGCAACAAGATCCATCGCGCGTTCCTGCGTGGGGCACTGGTGGCGCGGTCGCTGAGCGAGGCCTCGTGGAAGCAGAACCCGGAGTACGCAGAGGTTCCCATCGAGCGGCCCATTTTCGTCACCGGTCTGCCGCGCACCGGGACCACGGCGCTGCACCGGCTGCTCACCGAGGATCCGGCGCATCAAGGGCTGGAGGTCTGGCTGACCGAGGTGCCGCAACCGCGCCCGCCGCGCGAGACGTGGGCGGAAAACCCGGTGTTCCAAGGGATCCAGGCGGGTTACGAGAAGCATCACGTCGAGCATCCCGAGTTCATGGGGTTGCACCACATGTCCGCCGGCCAGGTCGAGGAATGCTGGCAGCTCCTGCGGCAATCCCTGAAATCGGTGTCCTACGAATGCCTCGCGCACGTGCCGTCGTATTCGCGCTGGCTGGACGGGCAGAGCTGGACCGACGCCTATCGCAGGCACCGGCGCAACCTGCAGCTCATCGGTCTGCCCGACGCCGGCCGCCGCTGGGTGCTCAAAAACCCGAGCCATCTTTTCGCGCTCGACGCGCTGCTGGAGGTGTATCCGGACGCGCTGATCGTCCAGACCCATCGCGCGCCGAGCACGATCGTCGCGTCGGTGTGCAGCCTGAACGAGAAGGCTTCGGAGGGCTGGTCCGACGTCTTCCGCGGCGACGTGATCGGCCGAAGCCAGCTGGATCTCTGGGCGCGAGGTGCGGAAAAGTCGCTGGAGGCGCGGAAACGGCATGATCCGGCACAGTTCTGCGATGTGCGGTACGAGGATTTCGTCGCCGACCCCATCGGCACGGTCGAAGGCGTCTACCGGCATTTCGGCCTCCCGCTGAGCGACGCCGCGCGGGACGCGATGACCGTGGTGCACGCCGAAAGCCGTTCCGGCGAAAGGAAACCCGTGCACCGGTACGACCTCGCGGACTTCGGGCTCACCGCCGGCGAGGTCGACGAGCGCTTCTCGGCCTACCGCGCCGCCTACGACCTCTGACCTTCCGCATTTCGTCCTCTGAATGCGGTAGTTGCACGCGCAAGGAACGCATTCAGAGGACGAAACGCGGAAGGGGTCAGAAGCCGGCGACGCGTTGGGAGGGCAGGCCTCGGGTCGTGATCCCGCGCAGCACCTCGACGCGGTCCGAGCCCGGCCGCCCGAGCACCCAGCTCGACCCGGGGACCTCCTTGGCCTGCTTCTTCAACGGAGCCAGGAGCCGGGAAGCGTCCTTGTAGGACCGGATGGCGCCGTTCCCGCACACCAGGGTCGCCAGCGAGACCGTCACCGGGAGCCCGTCGGCCGACCACGGCGTGTCCAGCAGCGCGGCGGCGACCGTGCCGATCTCGTCGACGTCGCAGGCGATCAGGAAGTCGTCCCCGCCCACATGGCTGACGCGCATCCGGCGCAGCCGGGCCTCCAGATCGGTGAGTGTCCGGCCGAGCGTGCGGATCAGGTCGTCGCCGGCGGCGAATCCGGCGGTGTCGTTGACCGTCTTGAACGAGTCGACGTCCAGCCAGGCCGCGACGAACGGCTCCCGGGCGTTGATGCGGCGGTCGACGTCCCTCGCGACCGCGTCGCTGCCGGGCAGGCGGGTCAGCGGGCTCAGCGAGACCGCCTCCTCGACCTTCGCCTCCGCGACCCCGCGGACGACCTCGTTCACCAGCACCACGCCGACACACCGGCCGCGGTCGTCGACCACGACGACGTCGTCGCCGGTCCGGCCCCAGTCCGCGTCGGTGACCAGCTCCAGGAATTCGAGCGCGCTCGCGTCGGCGTGGATCGTGTGCGGCCGGTCGGCGAGCCGCGACGCCGGCCGTTTGGCGTGCAGGGCGTGGCCGTACAACCCGGTGACCGCGACCAGGAACCGGGTCCGGTCGATCGACCACTGTGGACGGTGACGGTCGTCGATGCCGACGATGCCGCTCGGGCCGTCGGCGGCGGCCAGTACCTCGCGCACGTCGTCGCAGGTCGCGTCTTCCGGCAGCGTGGTCGCGGGCCGGAGGAAGTCGCCGACGCGGCGGGCGCGGGCGGTGCCGGGGATGAAGGGCCCCGGCGCGTCCGGCGCGGGCAGCGGCGCGTGGTCGCCGTCCGGCGGGGCGAGCAGGTTGCCCTGTGCGATCCGCACCCCGAGCCGCCGGGCGGACTCCAGCTGCTCCGTGGTCTCGAGCCCGGTCGCGACCAGGCGGTTGTCGGTGCGCGACGCGAAGTGCAGCACCGCTTCGACCACCGCGACGGCGGCCGGGTCGTGCGGCAGGCCCCGCAGCACACTGCGGTCCAGTTTCACCAGGTCCACGGGTGCCGAAGCGAGCAGCGTCAGCGGGAGGTCGCCGCGGCCGAGGCCGTCGAGCGCGAGCCGGAAGCCGAGGTCGGTGAGCCGCCGCATTCCGGTCAGCAGGAGGTCGGCGGGGATCTGGGTGAACGGCGGCCCGATCTCGAGCACCACGTCCCTGGTCCGGCGGCCGATCAGGCTGAGCGCGTCGGTCAGCGGGTCGAACTGTGACGGCGGCGCGGCCACCGTGCGCGCGGACAGGTTCAGGTGCAGGGGGAGGGCGGCCTGCGGTTCGCGCAGCTGCCGGACGGCCTCGGCGGCCAGCCCGACGTCGACCTCGGCCAGCCTGCCGTTGCGCCGGGCGTCGGCGAGCAGCTCGTGGGCGGTACCCCGGCCCGGCCGCGCCAAGGCTTCGAACGCGACGACGCCGCCGGTGTGCAGGCTGTACAACGGCTGGTAAGCGAAGCGGACAGCGATCTGCAACGTCACAAGCGAATGTTCGCCGGTGGCGGCACGAAACGAAATACGTGTCAACTGATGTTCATCGTGCAGGCACCTGGGTTACCTAGAACGGCGTAACGCACGCCACCCGATCAGGTGTTTTCTCACTTGCCACGGTGACATTCGGAAAAGTGCCGACATTGCTTCGGTCGTACCTGAAACATCTTCGCGACCACTGGTGAATGCGCGCTGGAGCGGCGTGGGCAACGTGAAGAACAGATCGAAGAACACCGGGGCCAGTTCGGGCGGCATCCCGCACAACGCGCGCAATCCGTGCCGTCGCAATCCGTGCACGGTGCGTGCCGAGGACGGCCACAACGCCCGGTGCGCGGCCGACGCCACCGCGGCGGGGCCACGATCCCAAGCCCGGACGACCGCGTCGGCGACCGGCTCCGCGAGCCGCACCGACGTCGCGACGCTGTACCCGGTCGCCGGATGCACCAGCGCTCCGGCGGCTCCGAACGGCACCGTCCGGCCACGCCGGGGCACGGGCGGATCGAGCACGATCCGCACCCGCTCCTCGCGTCCGCGTGACGTCAGGCCGACGGTCCGTAGCCGGGCGTGCAGCCGCGCCGCCAGGACGTCGAGGGGCAGTCCGGGTTTGCGGGCGAGCGAGGTTTCCTCGACCAGGACGGTGCCGTCGCCGAGCGGCAGCACGTAGAGGAATCCGGACTCCGTGTTCCGCCAGTCCATGAACACGGCGGTGTCCGGGCCGTCGGCCAGCCGCAGCGCGTCCTCGGCGGGGAGAACGACGCCGAACGCCGTCTGTTCGTACCGGTTCCCCCGCGGCCGGACACCGGAAGCGTCCACGTACAGCCCTGTCGCGAGGACACGGCCGTCGCCGAGGCGTACCGACGAGCCTTGGCCGCCGTGGTCCACGCCGGACACCGTGCCGGCGACGACGTCGTAGTCCTCGTCCAGCCATCGGCGCAGGCCGTCGTTGTCCACCACCAGGTACTGGCGGTCAAGGACGTGCCGTCGGGTCCCGAAGGCGATCGTGGCCGAAGGCGCGCACGCGACGGCGCCCCGCGGCAGCGCGGGCAGCTCGTCGGCCCAGAGCCCGTAGGTCGCCCGCCAGTGTCTGCCCGGCGCCGGGTCGATCACGACCGTCGCCAGTCCGCGCCGGGCGCAGGCACGCGCGAGCGCCCGGCCCGCCGGGCCGCCGCCCGCGATCACCACGTCCGCCACCTTCGTATCTCATCACGCCGCCACGACGGATACGGTGTTGCGCATGGAACAGACGGACCCGAGGACGTGGCGGCGCGATCCGGCGAGCGAGAGCGCCGGGTTCACCGACCTCGCCACGAGCCCGTTCCGGATCGACCGCGACCGGATTGCCGCCTCGCCCTTCTTCGCGCGGCTCGGCGGCGTGACGCAGGTGGTCAGCGCCGGCGGTTCCGGGCTCCTGCACAACCGGCTCACCCACAGCCTCAAGGTCGCGCAGGTCGCCCGCGCGATCGCCGAGCGGATCAATTCCGCCAGCGATTCCGCCGAGCTCGCCGCGAAACTGGGCGGCTGCGACCCGGACGTCGCCGAGGCCGCCTCGCTCGCGCACGATCTGGGGCATCCGCCGTTCGGGCACCTCGGCGAGCAGACACTGGACCGGATCGCCCGGCACCGGTTCGGTCTGGCCGACGGTTTCGAAGGCAACGCGCAGTCGTTCCGGATCATCACGACCACCGACGTCCGCGGCCCGTCCGCCTCCGGTCTGGACCTCACGACGGCGGTGCGTGCCGCGGTGCTGAAGTACCCGTGGGCGCGGCTGCACGTGCCCGATCCGCATCCGACGTCGATGCCGGTCCAGCCACGCGGCGCGGCCGAACCGGCCGACGCCCCCGGCACCGGCGCGAGCAAGTTCTCCGCCTACAGCACCGAACTCGACGACTTCACCCAGGCGCGGGCCCCGTTCGAGGGCCGGATCGAACCCTGGCAGCAGACCGTCGAAGCGTCCGTGATGGACACCGCCGACGACATCGCGTACGCCATCCACGATCTCCAGGACTTCCACCGGATCGGTGTCCTGCAGCACGCTCCCGTCGCCGCCGAGTTCACCGGCTGGGTCGACCACGCGGCCGAACTGGCCGCGCTGGACGACGCGACCTTGACCGCCGAACGGCGGCTGCCCGGCCACTCCCTGGAACGGCTGCGCCGCCGGATGCACGCCAAGGACGGGTGGATCGTCGACGACGACGCCTTCACCAGCGCCGTCGTCCGTGTCCGCGCCGAACTCGTCGACGGTCTGCTCGCCACCGGGTTCGACGGGTCCATCGAGGCCGAACAGGCCACCGCCGCCTTCTCCGCGAAATGGACCGCGCGGCTCGTCGACGGTGTCCAGGTGGTGTCGTCGCCCTCCACCCGGACGGGACATCTCACGCTGCGTCCCGCACAGTGGCACGAGGTGCAGGTGCTGAAATTCGTGCACCGGCAATTCGTCCTGCTGCGCCCGGAACTCGCGCTGCACCAGCGCGGGCAGGCGAGCCTGGTGACCACCTTGGTCGACGCGCTCGACGCGTGGCTGCTCGACCGCGACGAGTTCTACCGCCTCCCGCGACGGCTGCACGATCTGGTGGAGCTGGCGCGGTCCGAGTTCTCCGCGCTGGCGCGGACGTCGCCGGAACTGCTCGTCGGCGCCACCGGGGAACCGGTCACCGGTGCCGACGCCGTACGAGGACTGGCGCGAGGGCGGGCGGTCGTCGACTTCGTGGCCTCGTTGACGGACAAACAGGCGGTGACCCTTTTGGACGGCTTGTCGGGCCGTGCTTCGCAGCCTTGGTCGGACTCCTTCGTCCTGTGATCGCGCGATTACCCTGAACGGCCCACGACCTGCGGCCGAATCCGGAAATTCTCCATCAGACGTCACCCGAACGGCTCCTGCCGCCGGTGCACGCCCGGTACTTAGCTTGATCCAGCCGGTGATCGCCGGCGTCGGTCAGCGTGAGTCGGGGCACGCGCCTAGGAATCGGAGGCGCACGTGCGTCCAACCCGTTCTAGCAGGAGAAGAAGAACGATCCTGACCGCGGGCACCGCGGCCCTCGTCACCGCGCTCGGCCTGGTGAGCCCGCCCGTCGCGATGGCGGAGACCACGCAGTCCCCGGACGCGTTCTCGGCGAACACCGTCCGGCAGATCGAAGCGCTGCAGTCGATCAAGAAGAGCCAGAGCGCCGGTGAGTCCAAAATGGACAGCCGACTGCTCGTCGAACAGAAGCTCCGCGCGCAGCGGATGTCGGCTTCCGCGGTTCCCGCACTGGGGTCTGGGGCGAATGTCTCCGCGGCCGGCACCGTACTCGTGGACATCCGGGGCCAGGTCTCGGAAGAACTCCTCAAGGGACTGCGTGAATCCGGTGCGGGGATCCGCGCGGTCTCCGAGCGGTACGGCAGTGTCCGCGCCGAGGTGCCGCTGAACGCGGTCCCGGCGATCGCGGCCCGCGCCGACGTCAAGAAGGTCGAGACAGCCAACGAGGCGTTCACCGCCCGCCAGCTCGCCGAGCCCGCCACCGCGGGCAAGCGGGAGAGCAAGGAAGAGAAGGCCGCCCGGATCGCGGACGAGCTGAAGAAGGCTGTCGAAGCCAAGGGGCAGGCGGGTATCGCGGCCGGGCCGGTCAACAGCGAAGGCGACCGCGCGCACAACGCCGACACCGCGCGCCAGCAGTTCGGTGTCACCGGCGTGGGCACGAAGATCTGCGCGCTGTCCGACGGGATCGACTCGCTCGCGACCTCGCAGGCGCGCGGCGAGCTCCCGGCGGTCGTCGACGTGATCCCCGGCCAGGAAGGCGACGGTGACGAGGGCACCGCGATGCTCGAGATCATCCACGATCTCGCGCCGAACGCGGAACTCGGTTTCGCCAGCGCGTTCAACTCCGACGCCAGTTTCGCCGACAACATCCGCAAGCTGCGCTTCGACGCGCACTGCGACGTCATCGTCGACGAT
Source organism: Amycolatopsis sp. NPDC058340 (assembly GCF_042723975.1). Taxonomy (NCBI): domain Bacteria; kingdom Bacillati; phylum Actinomycetota; class Actinomycetes; order Pseudonocardiales; family Pseudonocardiaceae; genus Amycolatopsis; species Amycolatopsis sp. NPDC058340. The sequence goes on from NZ_JBHXIB010000052.1 coordinate 50,373, forward strand.
GTCCTGTACTTCAAGGAATCCCCGTTCCAGGACTGGATCATCGCCCAGGCCGTGAACGACGTGACCGCGAACGGCGCGCTGTACTTCTCCTCGGCCGGTAACGAGGGCAACGTCGCCGACGGCACTTCGGGCCACTGGGAAGGCGACTTCGTCGACTCCGGCAAGAGCATCGGCAAGTACGCCGGTACCGCGCACAACTTCGCCGGTGCCGAGGGCAACCAGGTCTTCCAGCCGCTCTCGAGCGCGACGGGCCGGGTGCCGGTCACGCTGTTCTGGTCGGACCCGCTGGGCCGCTCGAACAACGACTACGACCTGTACCTGCTGAACGCGGCGGGCAACGTCGTCGACTTCAGCCAGGACGTCCAGACCGGCACCCAGGACGCCTACGAACGGGTGGACACCACGGGTGTCGCCGGACTGCGGCTGGCGATCGTCAAGTTCTCCGGTGAGGGCCGCTACCTTTCGCTGTCCGCGCTGCGCGGCCGGTTCACCGATTCGGCCGACGGCCTCAAGGCCTACACCAAACCCGGCGTGACCGTGGGCCACTCGGCCGCGCGGGACGCGTTCAGCGTCGCGGCGGCACCGGCCGCCAAGGCGTTCCCCCGTGCCCTCGAACCGGGCGACCCGGCCAACCCGGCGGGCCCGTTCCCGGGCGCGTTCGGCGCGACGTCGAAGGTCGAACGGTTCACTTCGGACGGTCCGCGGCGGATGTTCTACCAGGCCGACGGCACCCCGATCACCCCGGGCAACGTGTCCGGGACCGGTGGTGAGGTCCGCGCCAAGCCGGACATCACCGCGGCCGACGGCGTCTCCACCAGCGTCACCGGCTTCACCACGTTCTACGGCACGTCGGCCGCCGCGCCGCACGCCGCCGCGATCGCGGGCCTGGTGCTCTCGGGCAACCCGGGGCTGCCCCCGGCCGAGGTACGCGAGGCGCTGATCAACACCGCCGTCGACATCCTGACCCCCGGCCGTGACGACTCCAGCGGCGCCGGCGTCATCCTCGCCGACAAGGTGCTCGCCTACACCGGCGCCAGCCCGCAGCCGCTCGCGTCCGCCGGCCAGCCGACGGTCACCCCGGCCGACGGCGGCTCCGCGCTCGACCCGGGCGACACCGCCAAGGTGACCCTGCCGGTGACCAACCGAGGCGACGGCACCGCGACGTCCACCAGCGTCGTGCTCTCCAGCCCGACCCCCGGGGTCACGGTGGCGCCGCGGTCGAAGTCGTACGGCACGATCAGCCCCGGGCAGACCGGCGTGAACGACTTCACCATCACCGTTCCCGCCACGCAGGAACTCGGGGTGCCGGTGGTGCTGAACGCGCGCGTGACGTTCGCGGGTTCGTACTCGCCGACGACGTCCACGTTCTCGCTGCCGGTCGGCACCCCGTCGCCGGTGACGCAGAACTTCGCCTACGCCGGTGACGCGGTGGCGATCCCGGACAGCGATCCGACCGGCGTGACCGTGCCGATCACGGTGAGCGGCGTCGGGCGCGCGTCGAAGCTGACGTTCTCGGTGGACGGCGCGACCTGCAGCACCGACCAGACCTCGACGACGGTGGGCATCAACCACTCATACGCCGGTGACCTGGTCGGCACGCTGACCTCGCCTTCGGGTGCGAAGGCGACCGTGTTCCAGCGAAGCGGCGGCTCGGGCAACAACCTGTGCCAAGTCGTCTTCGCCGACAACGCGGCCGCCGCGTTCAGCTCGGTGAGCGCGGCGAACGCCCCGTTCACCGGCACCTACAAGCCGGCGCAGGCGCTCGGCGGCCTGGCCGGTGCGGCGGCCGACGGCACGTGGAAGTTCACCGCGGTCGACGTCGCCGGTGGCGACACCGGGTCGATCCGCTCGATCTCGTTGCACATCAACGGTTTCGTGCAGCCCGGTGTGGCTGAGCGGCCGGCGAGCGTCGGGAAGTCGGTGGGGAAGGGGCCGGTGAAGCCGGTCTAATCCTCTGGTTTTGCGCGTGAAGGCCCCCTTCCCTCGGCTCAGCCGAGGGA